>NZ_JBJGYV010000037.1:0-49372 GCF_054050175.1 Geodermatophilus sp. SYSU D00697 | reverse complement strand
ATCGCCTCGAGCTGCTGCAGCCGCTGCAACTCCGCGGCCTTCTCCTCCGCCGACCGGGCGTGCACCGGCAGCGCGTCGGACAGCTGCACCGGCAGGATCCCCAGGCACACCGGCCGGCGGCTCCAGCAGGGCCCACCGTCAGCCCCACCCCGAACCCGCTGCCGCCGAACACACCCCCAACCTAGGCCGCAGGTACGACACTTCCCGCCCCTGAGCAGCACAGATGCCGACAACCCCGTGCGCATCGGCGCAGCACGGCGCCGGCACCACCGGCGAGCCCTCGCACGAGCACCGACCGGAGAGCTGCTGGCACCCGGGTCAGCCGGTGCCTCGCACCAGCCGGTGCCCCAGAACCCAGGAGCCCCGACCCGGCGCCCGGGAGCCCTCCACGAGCGTCCCTCGACGCCGGTCACGCGAGCAGCTCCGCCACCCGGGCCGGATCGGTCGCCACGTCCAGGTGCGCGCCGCTCCCGTCGCCGCGCACCTCCCACCGCGAGCCCGCGCAGCCGCGGCGTCCCGGTCGTACGCCGCGGAGAGCTGCACGTACCGGACGTCGCCACCCGGCCACCGGTCGGGCACCGGGACGTCGACGTCGACGTCGACGTCGAAGAAGCCGACCGGCAGTTCGTGACCCTCCGCGAGGACCGGGCGGGCGACCGCCGCCGGGTCGTAGCGGCGGTGGCCCCCGGCCGACCGCGGGTGGCCCCCGGCCGACCGCGTCGGCGGGTCGACCAGCCCCTCGTCGGACCAGAACCGCACGGTGTGCACCGGGACGCCGAGCCGGCCGGCCAGCCGGCCGATCGGGAGCGCGCCGTCGTCCATGGCGCCACCCTGCACCCTCCAGTCGCTGGAGGGTCCACAGCGAGAGCGGCACCACTCCGCGGCTGCTGTGTGGGGCGGGGGTGTGCTGGGGAGTATCGGGACGTGACGCGCACGCCGACGACGGACGAGTGGGGCATCGACGCCAGCTGGCTCGACGCCCTCGACGAGGAACACCAGGTCGCCCAGGCCACGATCGATCGACTCCGGGAGGTGATCGGTGCCCCACCGGCCGACCTGGAGGACCGCGCGCCGATCGTGGCCCGCCCCGGCGACGCGCTGGAGGTGGACCAGGCGGAGGTGACCCTCGAGGACGGCTCCACCCGGCACGTCGACGGGGAACTGCCGGAGGACTTCCCGTTGGGCTACCACTGGCTCCAGGTCCCCGGCGGACACCGCCGGCGGCTGATCGTCTCCCCTGGTCGGTGCTGGCTGCCCGACCAGCGAGCCTGGGGCTGGGCCGTGCAGCTCTACGCCACGCGCAGCCGCGCGAGCTGGGGCATCGGCGACCTCGCCGACCTGCGCACCGTCCGGGAGATGGCGGCCGGCCAGGGCGCCGGCTTCGTCCTGATCAACCCGCTGCACGCCGTCGCGCCCACGCCGGGCCAGGAGGCCAGCCCCTACCTCCCGGCCACCCGCCGGTTCCGCAACCCGATCTACCTCCGCGTGGACGAGGTGCCCGGCGCCGACCGGGTCGACCTCGAGGCGGACGCCGGCCGTGCGCTCAGTGCCGGCGACCTCATCGACCGGGACGCGATCTGGGCCCTCAAGCGCGAGGTGCTGCGCCGCGTCTTCGACGCCACCGGCCGCGACGACCCCGCCTTCCCCGACTGGTGGTGGCACCAGGGCCAGAAGCTGCAGGACTGGGCCACCTGGTGCGCCCTCGCCGAGGTCCACGGCGGGGACTGGCAGACCTGGCCCGAGGAGTTGCGCGATCCCCGCAGCGACGCCGTCGCCCGGTTCGTGGCCGACCACGAGCGGGACGTCGCCTTCCACGCCTGGCTGCAGTGGGCGCTGCACCTGCAGGTGGAGCGGGCGACGGAGGGCATGACCGTCATCCAGGACCTGCCCATCGGGGTCGCCGGCGGTGGCGCCGACGCCTGGACCTGGCAGGACGTGCTCGCCGACGGCGCCTCCGTGGGTGCGCCGCCGGACGCCTTCAACGCGCAGGGACAGGACTGGGGCTCGCCCCCGCTGGTCCCGTGGCAGCTGCGGGCGGCCGACTACGAGCCGTTCGTGCAGTCCATCCGCGCCACGATGGCCGGCGCCGGGGGCCTGCGCATCGACCACGTCATGGGTCTGTTCCGGCTCTGGTGGGTGCCGCGCGGCGAGAGCCCCGCGGACGGCGCCTACGTGCGTTACCCGGCCGAGGACCTGCTCGACATCGTCGCGCTGGAGAGCTCCCGGGCCCAGGCGGTCGTCGTCGGTGAGGACCTCGGCACCGTCGAGGAGGGCGTGCGCGAGGCGCTGGCCGACCACGGCATCCTCAGCTACCGGCTGCTGTGGTTCGAGGAGGACGACCCCGCGCAGTGGCCCGAGACGGCGATGGCCGCCGTCACCACCCACGACCTGCCGACCGTGGCCGGCCTGTGGACCGGGGCGGACGTCGAGGAGCAGCGGGAGCACGGCACCGGCACCGACGAGGAGCTCGAGCAGGGCCGCGAGTCGCTGCTGGAGAAGCTCTCCGGCGTCCGGAAGAACGCCCGGCCCGAGACCGCGGTGAAGCGGGCGCACGAGCTGCTGGCCAGGGCGCCGTCCCTGCTGCTGTCGGCCACCCTGGACGACGCGCTCGCCGAGCGGCGCCGCCCCAACATGCCGGGGACGACCGAGCGGCCCAACTGGTCGCTCCCCCTGCCGGTCCCGGTGGAGGACCTGTCCGACCACCAGCTCCTGCAGACGGTGGCCCGCACCCTCGGCGACGCCGTCTCCGGCGGGTCCTGACCCCTGAGGACGGGCGCTCCGCGCGGACGACGCGGAGCGCCCGTCTTCGTCTCCTGTCGAACAGCTGTTCGACCTCGTGCGACACTTCCGACGTGGCTGGCGGCATGCACCCCGGGCGGTCGGGCCGCTCCCTCGGGGAGCGGGCGGCCTCCTCCGGGGTCCCCCCGCCGCAGCCGGCCCGACCGGCGACGGCGGGGCGCGGCGAGGGTCGCGGGCGGCACTGCTGGGTGCACGACCCGCCCGGCGCGCCGGGGGTGTGGCCCGGGCTGCTCGTCGAGTGGCGTCAGGACGAGGCTGGCTGGCAGGGCCGGGTGGCCTACGCCCTGGCCGGTCCGCACGGTCCGGTGCTGGTCGAGGGCTGGGTGCCGGCCGCGCTCCTGGAGCAGCGCTGATCACGGGTTACGGCGCGGGCGGGCTGGCTATGGGTCCCGGGAGCGACATCCCCGACGAAGCGGAGACCCCGATGAGCGAGCCCGACCGCCCCAACCTGGACGACGTCATGGACACGACGGAGTCCGCGCCCCGCGACCGCCAGCAGCACGCGGGCGGCTACGACCGGCCCAACGACGACGCCCTCCAGCACCGCACCGAGCAGGAGCGGCAGGCGGTCGACTCCGACGACGCCGACCCCGCCGGCGCGGAGCAGCACTCCGCCACGGACTAGGGCACGGTCGGCCAGGCCCCGTCCCCCGGTGAGGAGACGCAGTGACCCGTCTCGTCCCGGGGGACGTCGCCTGCTGGGTGCTCAAGTCCACCCGGCCGCCCGCGGCCATCGACCCGTCATGGCGGGTGGGGACGAGCCGCACCCTCACCCGCTGCCTGCGCCGCTCCTACCGACTGGACCTCATGGGCCGCGGCCAGGTCTGCGTACTGTGGGTCAGCGGCCGCACCGAGCCCGGCGTGCACGCCCTCGGGGAGCTGACCGGGGAACCCGAGGAGCGGGACGGCGGCCCGGTGGTCGCCGTCCGGCTCACCCGGCTGGCCGCGCCCGTGCCGCGGGCCGACCTGCTCGCCGACCCCGCCGCCCGCGACGCCGAGGTCCTGCGCATGCCCGCCGGGAGCAACCCCTCCTGGCTCTCGTCCGGTCAGCTCGCCGCCGTCGTGGCGCACCTGCCGCCCGGCGTCCGCCCCAGGGCGGGGCTGGGACCATGGCCTCCGTGACTCCCACCCGCCACCGCTGGGGCGCGCTCGCCTGGCTGCTGACCCTCCAGTTCTTCGTCGTCGAGACGGTCGTGGCGCTGCAGGCCACCGGGTACTCGCGCGCCGACGACCTGATCAGCGACCTCGGCACGGCGCTCTCCCCCGCGCACCTGCTGATGAACGCCTCCTTCGTCCTGCAGGCCGTGCTCATCGGGGTGGGCGCCTGGCTGCTGCGCCCGGCGCTGACCGGCGCGGGGGGCCGGGCTGCGCCGGTGCTGCTCGGCGCGGCGGCCATCGGGGTGCTCCTCGTCGGGCTGTTCCCCCGGGACGGCCGGGCGGCCCTGCACGAGGCCGGGGCCGGGCTGTACCTGGTCGGCGGCGGGATCGGGCTCATCGCGCTGGCCTACGCCGTCCGCGCGAGGTCGGAGGCCCTGGGGACGACGCTGGCCCTGCTCGGCCTGGTCGGCACGGCGATGACGGTCTTCTTCGTCGCCGGGATCACCGGGTACCTCGGCGAGGGGGGCACCGAGCGGGCCGCCGCCTACGTGCTGCCGCTCGGGCTCGCGCTGGCCGGCGGCGGCCTGTGGCTCCTGCGGGACCGCCCCCGGCCGGAGCGGGCGGGGAAGCCCTCCCGCCGCGAGCTGCGCGAGCAGGAACGGGCCGCACGCGCCGAGCGCGACCGGCAGCGGGACGCGGCCCTGGAGGCCGCGGCGTCGCGCACGGAGGCGTCCCGGCCGGCGCCCCCGGCCGAGGCCACGGCCGACCCCGACGACGACTTCGACCCCGACGACCCCTGGGCCTCGCCCGGCCGCCGCGGCTGAGGAAGGACCCCGTCCTCCCACTCCGCGCGAGCTCGAGGCGGTGTCCTGGACGGGGCCGCCCTGCCGCCTGCCAGGGGTCCTCCTTCAGCCGGCCGCCGGCTCGAAGCGCAACACGTCCTCGACCGGACGGCGACCCGAGTGCGCCGCCCCCGCGGTCGAGGGGTAACCCATGCGCAGGAGCATCTGCGGATGGCCCACCAGCGACAGCCGGCCGCGCATCCGGGTGCGGGTGGACGGCCAGTCCAGCGCCTGGGTGAGGGGCGAGGCGGCCACCCCCTCGGTGGTCGCGAGCAGCAGCAACCGGCCCAGCGCCTGCCCGGCCAGCAGCCACGCCGTCCGGTCGTCGTTGTCGGTGCCCAGCAGGAGGACCGTGGGCCGCTCCACCGCGGGCGGCGGCGCGTCGGCCGCGCCCTCCGGCAGGAACGCCGGGTGCTGGCCCCGGCTGCCGACGACGAAGTCGCGGATCAGCCAGTTCGACGGCCGGGTGGCCGGGTCCTCGCTCAGGACGGCGTCGACGGGGACGCCGTCCAGCGCGGTGGGGTCGGTGCGCACCCAGCGCTCCAACTCGGCCACGTACTCGGGGTCGCCCTGCTCGATCTCCTCGGCCCGCGAGATGAGGAAGACGGTCGCGACCTCCTCCTCGGACTCGGTGATCTGCTTGACCCACACCCCGAGCCGCCCGGCATCGGACTGCATGCGGTCGACCAGGTCGGCCGGGACCGCGCGCGGGAGGAACGGCGCCCGCTCGGTGTGCCGCCGGCCGATCGCCACGGCCAGCGCGCGGTCCTCCGCCGTCCCCTCGCGGGAGGCCCCCACCCGCACCGTCGCCAGGTGGTCGGGGTCGCCGTCGTCGGGCAGCAGCTCGACCTCGGCCTCGACCCCCGAGGCGCGCAGGGCCACCGCGGCGAACTCGACCGCGACGCCGCAGCTGATGACCTGCTGGCGCCCCGTCGGGTCGAGGACCGGCAGCGCGCGGTCCCGGTCCAGGTGCACCTGCAGGCGGTCGGGGGTGGCGGTGAAGCGCCAGGGCTGGGTGTTGTGGATCGACGGCGCCCGGATGGCGGCCGCCACCACCGCGGTCCAGTCCTGCTCGTCCATCGGTGCACCTCCGCTGCGGGTCGGCCGCCCGACGCGGGCGTCCCCGTCCTGCCTACCCCATCGCCGGCCGGGACCGCACGTGGCCTCCGCAACGGTCCCCACGGCGGAACCGGACCCGACCGACCCCCGCGCCGCCCCCGTGGTCGGGGAAGATGAGGGCATGAGCGCCCCAGACCCCGGACGGCCCCCACGCGTGCTGGTCGGCTACGACGGTTCACCGAGCTCGGTCAACGCCATCGAGGCGGCGGCCTGCCTCGTGCCGTCGGCCTCCGCCACGGTCCTGCACCTGTGGGAGCCGCCCTTCACCTCCCCGGAGCTGCGGCAGCGGCTGGCCGGCCGTGCCGGGCACCTGCAGGCCCTCGGTGACCTGCTCGAGAAGGAGGGCCGCGCGGAGGCCGACCGCCTGGCCCGCAACGGCGTCTCGCTGGCGCGCGCCGCGGGCTGGGACGCCGAGCCGCTGGTCAAGCGGACCTTCGGCGGCGACGGCTACCAGTTCGCCCGGACGGCGGAGGAGCGGGGCACCGACCTCGTCGTCGTCGGCACCCGGGGTCTCGGCGGCATCCGCGCCGCCCTCGGCAGCGTCTCGGAGCTGGTGGTGCACGTCAGCCCGGTGCCGGTGCTGGTGGTCCCCTACCCGCTGACCACCGTCGAGTGGTCCGCGGCTGCCTCCGGCCCGGTGATGGTGGGCACCGACGGCTCGCCCGGCGCCCAGGAGGCCATCGCCGCGGCGCGCCGCCTGTTCGCCGGTCGTGAGCAGCTGCTGGTCGCGGTCGCCGAGCCGGGCGACGGCCCCGGACCGACCGCGCCCGACGGCGCCGAGCTGTTGACCGTGCCGTGTTCCGGCCGTCCCGGCAGCGCCCGGGCCACGGCCGCCACGCTGGCCGAGACCGCGGCGCACCGCGGCGCCGCCGTCGTCGTCGTGGGCAGCCGGGGCCGGTCGGCCAGCCGCGAGCTGCTGGTCGGCAGCGTCCCCCGGGCGCTCCTGCACTGCGCCCACCGGCCGGTGCTGGTCGTCCCCCCTGCCCCCGCTCCGGAGGCCTGAGCCGGACCTCAGGCTGACCGGGTGGGGCCCTCCTGAGCCACACGGGAGGGCCCCACCCGCGTCCGCGGTCGGCCGCCGGCCGGCGCGGACGACGGTCCCGGTGTGCCGCGGGGTCAGACCGCCGCACCCGCCTCCTGCGGGAGCGGGGCGGGGCGGACCCGGGCGCGGTGGCGGGCCAGCGCGACACCGGCCAGGCACACCGCTCCCCCGACGACGGCGAGCGCCGGCGGCACCTCGTCGAGCAGCAGCCAGCCGAGCGCGATCACCAGAGGCGGCACGAGGTAGGTGGTGACGGCCAGCGTGCCGGCGTCCGTGCGGGCCAGCGCGTACGCCCACGTGCTGAACGCCAGTGCCGTCGGCACCACGCCCAGGTAGACCATCCCGGCGACCGACCCGGCCGGCGCCTCCGCGAGCTCACCGGCGAGGGTGCCGGCCCACGGCAGGCAGCACAGCGCGCCGATGCCGCAGGCGGTGAGCGTGACCTGCAGCGGCGGCAGCCGGCGCAGCACCGGCTTCTGCGCCACCACGCCCGCGGCGTAGGTCAGCGCCGCCACGAGGCAGAACACCACGCCCACCGCGTCGGCGTCGGCCCCGCGGGTGGCCAGCCCGATGAGCACCACCCCGGCGAAGGCGACGGCGATGCCGGCCAGCAGCCGACGCGGGAACCCCTCCCCCAGCAGCAGGCCCGCGAGGACGGCGATGAGGATCGGCCCGATGTTGACCAGCATCGCCGTCGTCCCGGCGTCCAGGTGCTGCTCGGCGGCGTTGAGCGCCACGTTGTAGACGCCGAACCAGCCCACTCCGCAGACCGCGAGCAGTGCCCACTCCCGTCCGGTCGGGGCCACCCAGCGGCGGACGGAGACCGCCCACAGCAGCGCGAGGACCGCCGTCCCGACGGCCAGCCGGCCCAGCGCCAGAGCGCCGGGCGAGAGGTCGGCACCGACGCCGCGGATCGCGACGAAGGCCGACGCCCACGCGAGCAGGGTCGCGGTGACGGCGGCGAGGACGGGCAGCCGGGAGCTCTTCACGCGCCGACCCTAGGGCCGGGCACCGACACCGATCCGGCACTTCCCGGACGCCGTCCTCCGCGTTGCGGGATCGGGCAGGAACGCCGCGGTCGGTCAGCTCCTGAGGTGCTCGGCGTACGTGCGCCGGCCGCGGTCACCGCGGGTGGGCAGCGCCGCGCCGTCCCGGAAGGCCGACGACAGCCGCCCGGGGACCGGCGTGGCGACCACGCGGGCGTTGGGCTCTCGCACGGCCGCCCAGGCCCGTGCCATCTCGGCGGCGGTCAGCTCCTCGGGCCCGCCGTACTCGACGACGTCCCCGGCCGGCGACCCGGTGGCGACCGCGGCGGTGTACTCGGCGGCCTCCGCGACGTCGACCGGCTGGGCCCGCCAACCCATGGGCACCGGCAGCACCGGTCCGCGCTTGGCGGTGGACAGCAGCTCGTCCACGAAGTCGTAGAACTGGGTGATCCGCAGCAGCGTGACGGGGAGCCCCGAGGCCATCAGCACCTGCTCGGCGGCGAACTTCGCGTGGTAGTAGCCGAAGGGGATGCGGTCGACACCGACGATGGAGACGAAGACGAGGTGGCGCAGCCGATCGCGGTCGACGGCCTGCACCAGGCGCCGCGCGCCCGCGACGTCGGCCTGCCAGTAGTCCCCCCGCGCGTCGCTGGCCGCGTGCACGACCACCTCTGCACCGGCCAGGGCCGCCGACAGGTCGCGTCCGGTGGCCAGGTCACCGCGCACCCCGCCGGGCCCGGTGCCGCGGCGGGACATCTGCCGCACCCGGTGGCCCGCACCCTGCAGCCGCTCGACGACCCGCCGGCCGAGCCGCCCGGTCCCTCCCGTCACGAGAACGTCCATGCCCGCAGTCTGTCCGGACCGGTTCGTCCCGCGCACGCGGCGCGCCTGCACCGTTCGTATCTCACATGCGAGATGCTCCCGGGGTGACCGCTCTCGACCCGGCTCCCCCCGACACCGCGAGCGCCGAGGCCAGCGCCAGCACCCCGGCGCACGAGTCCAGCGCCGGCACCCAAGCGCACGAGTCCAGCGCCGGCACCCAAGCGCACGAGTCCAGCGCCGGCACCCAAGCGCACGAGTCCAGCGCCGGCACCCAAGCGCACGAGTCCAGCGCCGGCACCCAAGCGCACGAGTCCAGCGCCATGCACCGCATCGGGCTCCTCGTCCGCGACGCCCGCCGCCACCACGGCCTCACCCAGCAGCAGCTCGCCGACCGCCTGGGCACCAGCCAGAGCGCCATCGCCCGCATCGAGCAGGGCGGCCAGAACCTCACCCTCGACCTCCTGGGCCGGCTCTCCGAGGCCCTGGAGCGCGAGCTGTTCAGCGTCGGCCCCGCCGGCCCCACCCACCTGCGGGTCACCGGTGGCGCCCCGCTGCGCGGCCGGGTCACGGTGAAGTCCTCGAAGAACGCCGCGGTGGCCCTGCTGTGCGCCGCGCTGCTCAACCGGGGCCGGACGACCCTGCGCAACGTGGCCCGCATCGTGGAGGTCGAGCGCATCCTCGACGTGCTGCGCTCCATCGGCGTCTCGGCCACCTGGGACGGCACCGGACGGGACCTGACCCTCCAGGTGCCCGACGAGCTGGACCTGGCCGGCATCGACGCCGACGCCGCCCGCCGCACCCGCAGCATCATCATGTTCCTCGGCCCGCTGCTGCACCGCGCCCCGTGCTTCGACCTGCCCTACGCCGGTGGCTGCGACCTGGGGACCCGCACCGTGCAGCCGCACATGATCGCGCTGCGCCCGTTCGGCCTCGAGGTGGAGGCGCGGGCCGGCGAGTACCACGCGACCGTCACGCCGCCGACGACGGCCGACCGCACCATCGTGCTGACCGAGCGCGGGGACACCGTCACCGAGAACGCCCTGCTGGCCGCCGCCCGCACCGACGGGGTGACGACCATCCGCAACGCCAGCTCCAACTACATGGTCCAGGACCTCTGCCTGTACCTGCAGCTGCTCGGCGTCGGCGTCGAGGGGCTGGGCACCACCACCCTCGTCGTCCGCGGCAAGCCGGTGCTCGACGCCGACGTCGACTACACGATCAGCGAGGACCCGGTGGAGGCGATGAGCCTGCTCACCGCCGGCATCGTCACCGGCTCGGAGCTGACCGTCGAGCGCACGCCGATCGAGTTCCTGGAGATCGAGCTCGCCGTCCTCGCCGAGATGGGCCTGCGCTACCGCCTCTCCCCCGAGTACCTCGCCGACAACGGGCACACCCGCCTGGCCGACGTCACGATCTCGCCGTCGGAGCTCAGGGCGCCGATCGACAAGATCCACCCGATGCCGTTCCCCGGCCTCAACATCGACAACCTGCCCTTCTTCGCCGTCATCGCGGCGGCGGCCGGCGGGTCGACGCTGATCCACGACTGGGTCTACGACAACCGGGCGATCCACCTGTCCGACCTGACCCGCCTGGGCGCCGACGTCCGCCTGCTCGACCCGCACCGGGTGCTGGTCAGCGGGCCGACCCGGTGGTCGAGCGCGGAGGTGGTCTGCCCTCCCGCGCTGCGGCCGGCGGTCTGCATCCTGCTGGCGATGCTCGCGGCCAAGGGGACATCGGTGCTGCGCAACGTCGACATCATCGCCCGCGGCTACGAGCAGCTCTACGAGCGCCTGGTGGAGATGGGCGCCCGCATCGAGGTCTTCCACGACTGAGGCCGAGTGCCAGGGTGCGGTTCCCGCGCCCTGGCACACCGCGTCAGCGTTCCTGGTCCGTCGGGCGGACCAGCACCTCGTTCACCGCCACGTGCGGCGGCTGGGTGACCACGTAGAGGATCGCCCGGGCGACGTCGTCGGACTGCAGCGTGCGCATGCTCTCGGCCATCCGCCGGGACTCCTCGCGGGCCTGCGGCTGGGTGATGTGGCTGGACAGCTCGGTGGCCACCGCGCCCGGCTCGACCAGCGAGACGCGGACCCCGCGGGCGGTCACCTCCTGCCGCAGCGACTCGCTGAAGGCGTTCACCGCCCACTTGCTGGCGTTGTAGACCCCGGCGCCCTTGCGCGCGGTCCGGCCCGCGACGCTGGAGATGTTCACGACGTCGCCGGAGCCCTGCTCGAGCATCCCGTCGATCGCCGCGTGGGTCATGTAGAGGACGCCCATGACGTTGGTCTGCACCATCCGGCGCCAGTCCTCGGGATCGGCGCCCACGATCGTGCCCAGCAGCATCACGCCGGCGTTGTTCACCAGGACGTCGAGCCCGCCGAGCTCCTCGCGGGTCCGCCGGACGGCGTCGGCGCACGCGGCCTCGTCGGTGACGTCGAGGTCGAGGGCCAGCACCCGGGCGCCGTCGTCGCGCAGCTTCCCGGACAGCGCGTCCAGGCGGTCACGACGCCGGGCACCGAGGGCGACGGCGGCACCGGCCTGCGCCAGGGCGAGCGCGGTGGCCTCGCCGATGCCGGACGACGCGCCGGTGACGAGCGCGACCTTGCCGGCGAGCGGGCGGGCGGCCTCGGTCATGCGATCTCTCCCCTCCGGGCCGCCGGGCGCGGGCCCGGGCCCAGCCTCCCCGATCCGGGCGCCCACGGCGCGCGGAGGGATCAGGCGAGCCGGACGCCGAAACCGCGGACGGCCAGCCGGAGCAGCACCGGCCCGGGCCGCAGCAGGTCGCGCACCCGCGCCGCTGCGGCGTCCTCCAGCTCGGCCACCCGGCGGGCGTAGTCGTCGGGCCCCCGGCGCCGGGCACGATCCAGCTCGGCGGCGTTGGCCCACACCTTCCGCCGGGACTCGCGCAGGAACACCTGGCTGGCCGTGCGGTTGGCCGGGGAGAGCAGCCGGTCGACGACGGTGCGGCGGCCGCCGGCCCGGTGCAGCTCGGCGTCCTCCACGGCCACCCGGGCGGACAGCACCCGGTCGATCCGCCCGTGGTCGCGCCGCCGCCGGTCGAGCACCTCGGGGTCGGCGAAGTCGGCCGGCGGGATGACCCGCACCAGCGACTGCGGCAGGTCGTAGTTGATGTGCGCGTTCATGCCCAGCAGCACGTGCGCCTCCGGCGGCAGACCGGGCCGCGCGCCGAAGGCCAGGCGCCACGGGCGGGGCGGCGCGGCCGGGTCGCGGCGGTGGGCGGCGAGCGCGTCGAGGTAGAGCCCCGCGAAGTCGACGTCCCACTCCTCGACCCACGCCGGGTCCTCGAACTCGCCCCCGCGGATCGCCGCGGCGACCGCCTGCGTGGTCCGCAGGTAGACGCCGTGGAAGAAGCGGGCCGGGTCGCGGTCGGCCTCCAGGGGCGCCTGGAGCTCGGTCATCCGGCCGATGAGTGCCGCCACGCTCGTGCCCACGGCGCTGACCCTGGCGGGCTCAGATCAGCGCGTCCAGCCCTTCGTCCGGGGGCAGTCCCAGGACGGCGTCCACCGGCGGCCGGTGCGGTTGGTCCAGGCCCCGCATCCGGGCGGCGTGCAGCGCCAGCAGCAGGTTCAACCGCAGGGTCGGGTCGGTCGTGAAGGGGCCGAGCAGCCGCTCCAGCTTCCCGATCCGGTAGCGCATCGTGTTGTAGTGGAAGTGCAGCCGCCGGGCGGACTCCGCGACGTTGAGGTTGGTCTCCAGGAGCACCCGGAGCGTCTCCCGCAGGTCGGCGGAGTCCGGGTCGGCGGCGTCGGCCAGCGTCCCCAGCACCTCGTCGACGTAGTTGCGCAGCTCGGTGCTGTCGGGGATCAGCGACAGCAGCCGGAACACCCCCAGCTGGTCGAAGTGGGTGACCGCCTGAGACCCGTGGATCTCCTGCCCCACGCTCAGCGCCCTGGAGGCCTGCTGGTGGGCCTCCCCCAGCGCCGACAGCGACCCGGCCGGCCGGCCGATGCCGGTGCCCAGCACCCGGCCGACGCGGCGCACCCGGGCGTTGACCCGCGAGGTCACGGCCGACACCAGCGAGGAGATCTCGTCGGGCGTCCGCCCGTCCAGCGGCAGCACGGTGACGATCTCGGTGGACAGCCCCGCGACCGCCGCGCCGGAGACCTCCGTCTCCAGCGCCGAGCGCCAGCCGTCGGCCAGCCGGTCGAGGACGTCGAGGGCGCGGGTCGGGTCGGCCTGCGGGTCCGCGGCGGTCTCGGTCGCGGTCACGAGGACGACGACCGGCCCGTCGAGCCGCCAGCCGAAGGAGCGGGTCTGCGCCAGCGCCCGCTCGGTGTGCCGCAGCGACCCGGCGACCAGCCGGCGGACCAGGTCGCCCTGGAACCGCAGCTCGACCGAGTGCACCGCCTGCTGCCGGATCACCGAGAGGGCCGAGACCACCGCCGCGCGCTCGAGCACACCGCCGGCGCCGACCATCATCGGCCCGCTCCGGTGGACGGCGACCAGCCAGCCGTGCCGCTGGTCGCCGGCCATGATCGGCGCGACCGCGTACTCGCCGACCCCGCCGGGCAGCTCGTGGTGGCCGGGGACGAGCAGGATGCCGTCGGCCGGCGAGAGGTCGGCGTCGGCGAGCACGTCGGCGGGGGTCACCACGGTCTGGTCGGCGCGCAGGCCCGACAGCCGCCGCGAGGGCGCCATGAGCGCCAGCTCGTCCTCGGCCTCGGCGTCCAGCAGCCACAGCCAGTCGCTGATCTCGGACACGTCCTCCGCCGGCCCCGCGGTGGTGACGATCTCCCGGTCGGGTCCCAGACCCAGGACGGCGGCGCCCTCCAGCGCGTGCGCCAGCTGCTCGGTCACCTCGGCCAGCCCGCCGCCGCTGAGCGCGACGTCGATGAACTGGTCGTGCATGCGGTAGGAGAGCGCCAGCGCCTCGCTCTGCTTGCCGACGACCGCGCCGAGCACCTCGGAGACCAGCTCCTCCGGGCGCGCGCCCGCGGGCAGCGCCAGCACCGGGAAGGACCGACGGTCGGCCTCGGCGAGCACCTCGTCGGGCACCGGCGCCGGGCCCTCGCTGCGCCGGAACGCCAGGCCCGCGGTGCCCATGGAGTCCAGCCGCTCGACCAGGGCGCGGCAGTTGGCGGCGTCGGCCTGCGGCAGCCGGGCCCCGAGGACCACGAGGACGTCGGGCCCGGCCAGGGCCAGGGGGTCGGCCGGGTCGTCGACGACCATGTGCCGCAGGACCCGGTCCAGCCCCCGGGCGCCGGCCACGACGTCGGTACCCTCCAGGGCCGGCAGCTGCAGGGCCTCGTCGAGGGTGAGGCCCATGCGCTCCAGCCAACTGGGCCGCTCCGGGCGGTTCTCGGTCACCGGCGCCTCCGCTGCCGACAGGTGGCGACGAATGGGAGTCGCGCCGTTACGTTCAGTTCGAGCGATGGGCGTGGCCTCACTCCGGGTCACGGCATCCACTGTTCCAGTCGCCCTTCCCTCAGGCCATACCACGGCATCCTGTCAGGAGTGCCTGGACCAACGACCCCATTCTTGGCGACTTCCGCCATACAGGGGCATGCGACGCGCCGCTTAGGTTCGACTCCCGGATCCATTCCGCCCGCTGGATGGTAGGCCGACCACCGCACCGCGGTGCCGCCGAGTCCCTCCGGCGGAGGAGCGGGACCGGGCGGGGGGTCTCGAGCCGACGGTTCCTCCCGTTGCTCCCACGGTGAAGAGGCCACCATGCGCACCATCGACGAGACCGCCGGCCCGGGCGACACCCGTCCCGGAGCCCCGACCTCCCCGCGCGGCCGCGCCGCACAGGCCGGAGTGCCGACCATCCCCCTCCCCCGCGAGTCGGCCCAGGCGACCGCCCGCACCGCGCGTCCGGCACGAGCGGCCACGGCGGTCCCCGCCTCCGCCAGCACCGGTGTCGCGGCCCTGCTCCGCGGCCCGGTCCGCCCGGCGCGGGTGCTGATGAGCGTCCCGGCCGCGGTCTACCTGCACGTCCCCGGCGAGCGCGGGGGCGACGTCGTCGGTGTGCTCACCAGCGACGCGGCCCGGTTGCCGCTGGGGTGTGTCCTCTTCCGCCCGAGCAACGGCCGCCCGCTGGTGGCCCTGCCCAGTGACGCACCGGCCGAGGTCGGCGGCGGCCGGATCGTCGTCGGCGACCTCGCCGTGAGCGCGGCCGCGTGGTGGGACCCCCACCCCCGGCTGCCCAGCCCCCGCCCCGCGCTGCTGCCCGAGGGCGTCCGACAGCTGCGCAACGCGCTCTACGGCGAGGGGGTCCCGCACAGCGCGTTCACCCTCCCCGGCCTGCCCGCCGGTCCCGGTGGCCCGCTGGCCGCGCTGCGCGGCGCCGTCCGCCGGGCCGACTTGGACGCCGCCCTGCGCACCGCCGCCCGGCTGGTGGGCCTCGGCCCGGGGCTGACCCCGGCCGGGGACGACGTCATGGCCGGGACCATGGCCGGTCTGGTGCTGCTGGGCCACCCGGCCGCGGAGCGGTTCGCCGCCGGCGTCTACGCCCTCGCCGCGGGGCGCACCACCGAGCTGTCGCGGGCGCTGCTGCGGCACGCCGCCGCCGGGCGGGTCAGCGGCGAGTACGCCGCCGTCCTGCACGGCCTGGTCGGCGAGCGGCCGCTGGGCCCGGCGATCGCGGGCCTGCTGGCCACCGGCTCCACCAGCGGGCGGGCCATGGCACTGGGGCTGTGCACCGCCATCGACCTGGTGGACCGCACCACCCGCCAGCGCTGAGGGGTCGGACCCGTCGCGGGCCGGAGGGCTCCCGACGGGTCCTCCTTCAGATCCGGCAGGCGTGGATGCTGGTGACCAGGATGGCGCGGGCGCCGAGCTCCCAGAGCTCGTCCATCACGCGGTTGGTGTCGGTCTGGGCGACCATCGCCCGCACCGCCGACCACCCCTCGGTCTGCAGCGGGCTCACCGTGGGGCCCTCCAGGCCGGGGGTCAGCGCGGTGGCCTTCTCCAGCAGCTCGTTGGGGCAGTCGTAGTCGAGCATCACGTACTGCCGCGCCACCAGGACACCGCGCAGCCGGCGGCGCAGCTGGGCCACGGCCGGGATCTCCTCGGCCCCGGCCCGCCGCACGAGGATCGCCTCGCTGGTCAGCACCGGCTCGCCGATGATGTGCAGCCCCGCGGCCCGCAGCGTCGTCCCGGTCTCCACCACGTCGCACACGGCGTCGGCGACGCCCAGCCGGCAGGCGGTCTCCACCGCGCCGTCGAGCTTCACGACACCCGCGCGGATGCCCTTCTCGTCCAGGTAGCGCTGCAGCAGCACCGGGTAGGCGGTGGCGATCCGCTTGCCGGCCAGCTGCTCGACGGACGTGATGTCGGACTCCACGGGCGTGGCGAACCGGAACGACGACCGGCCGAAGCCCAGCGGCATGACCTCGACCGCGGCCGCTCCCTCGCCGTCGGCCGGGGCCGTCTCCAGCAGCATGTCGCGGCCGGTGATGCCGACGTCCAGCGTGCCGGCGGCCACGTACACGGCGATGTCGCGCGGGCGCAGGTAGAAGAACTCGGTGTCGCTGTCGGGGTCGTAGACGGCAAGGTCCTTGGTGCTGCGCCGCTGCCGGTATCCGCTCTCGGCGAGCATGGCGGCCGCGGGCTCACTCAGGACGCCCTTGTTCGGCACGGCGATGCGCAGCACGGCGGGTCTCCTTCGGTCGGTGTGTCGGCCCTCGTGCAGGGTCCCGCCGCGAGCCTGCGAGCGGTGGGGGGCAGGAGGGCCCTTGTTCAGAGGGGGGCGGCGTCAGAGGGGGCGGCGTCAGAGGTGTGCATAGACGTCGTCCAGCGTCAGGCCGCGGGCCAGCATGAGGACCTGCACCCGGTAGAGCAGCTGGCTGATCTCCTCCGCCGTCCGCTGCTCGCCCTCGTGCTCGGCGGCCATCCAGGACTCCGCGGCCTCCTCCACGACCTTCTTGCCGGCCGCGTGCACGCCGTCGCGGACCGCCGTGACCGTGCCGGAGGCGGGGTCACCGGCGGCCACCTTGGCCGCGAGCTCGGCGAACAGCGAGTCGAAGGTCTTCACGCCCGGCCTCCGTCCGCGGCGGGGATGACGGAGAAGCCGGTGGGCCGGGAGGGCCCCCGCAGCGAGCGGAGGGTGAGCGCGGTGGCCAGCGCCGCGATCGCCGCCTCCCAGCCCTTGTCCTCCGCGGAGCCGGGCAGCCCGGCACGGTCGCGCGCCTGCTCCTCGGTGTCGCAGGTGAGGACGCCGTTGCCGACCGGCGTGCCCGCGTCGAGGGCCACCCGGGTCAGGCCAGCGGTGACCGCGTCGCAGACGTACTCGAAGTGCGGCGTCCCACCCCGGATCACCACGCCCAGGGCCACCACGGCGTCGTGCCGCTCGGTCAGCGCCTGGGCGACCACCGGCAGCTCGACCGCACCCGGCACCCGGGCGACGGTCGGCTCGGGGACGCCGGAGGCGACGGCCGCGGCGATCGCGCGGTCCAGCATGGCCCCGGTGAGCTCCGCGTGCCAGGTGGTCGCGACGATGCCGAGCGTGAGGCCCGCGGCGTCGACCGGCTGCGCCTGGGGTGCGCCCGTGCCACTCACAGCTGCTGCTCCCGCTGGCGGAGGGGCACGTCGGTGCCGGGGACGGTGGGGACGTCGGCGGGACCGGACTCGGTCTCGGGCTCGATGATGTCGAGGAGGTGGCCCATGCGGTCGCGCTTGGTGCGCAGGTAGGCGAGGTTCTCGGCGGTGACGTGGCTGGGCAGCGGCACCCGGCCGGTGATCTTCAGGCCGTAGCCCTCCAGGCCGGCGCGCTTGGCCGGGTTGTTGGTCAGCAGCCGCATGGTGTGCACGCCCAGGTCGACCAGGATCTGGGCGCCGGTGCCGTAGTCGCGGGCGTCGGCGGGCAGGCCGAGGTCGAGGTTGGCGTCGACGGTGTCCACCCCGGAGTCCTGCAGCTGGTAGGCCTGCAGCTTGTGCAGCAGGCCGATGCCCCGGCCCTCGTGCCCGCGGATGTAGAGCACCACCCCGCGGCCCTCCTGGGCGACGGCGGCCAGCGCGGCCTGCAGCTGCGGGCCGCAGTCGCAGCGCAGCGAGCCGAACACGTCTCCGGTCAGGCACTCGGAGTGCACCCGGACCAGCACGTCCTCGCCGCTGGAGATGTCGCCGTAGACGAAGGCGACGTGCTCGCGCTCGTCGTAGGAGGACCGGTAGCCCACCGCGGTGAACAGCCCCGGGGCCAGGGGCACCGCGGCCTCGGCGACCCGCTCGACGAGCTTGTCGAACCGCTTGCGGTAGGCGATCAGGTCCGCGATCGACACCAGGCACAGGTCGTGCTCGTCGGCGAAGACCCGCAGCTCCTCCCCGCGCGCCATGCCGGTCGGGTCCTTCTCGCTGACCAGCTCGCACAGCGTGCCCGAGGGGCGCAGCCCGGCCAGCACCGCCAGGTCCACGGCGGCCTCGGTGTGCCCGGGCCGGCGCAGCACCCCGCCGTCGCGGGCGCGCAGCGGCACGATGTGCCCGGGCCGGGCCAGCTCGGCCGAGGTCGTGTCGGCGCCGGCCAGCAGCCGGATGGTGTGCGCCCGGTCGGCGGCGGAGATGCCGGTGGTCACCCCCTCGCGGGCGTCGACGGTGACGGTGTAGGCCGTGCCCCGGCGGTCCTGGTTGACCCGGTACATCGGCGGCAGGTCCAGCCGGTCGGCGTCGGCCTCGGTCACGGCCACGCAGATGTAGCCCGAGGTGTAGCGCACCATGAACGCCACCAGCTCCGGGGTGGCGAGCTCCGAGGCGAAGATCAGGTCGCCCTCGTTCTCCCGGTCCTCGTCGTCCATCACCACCACCGGGCGGCCGTCCTTGACCGCCGCGATGGCGGCCTCGATGGTGTCCAGGCGCAGCGTGGACTCACTCACCGGCGTGCTCCCAACAGGCGTTCCACGTACTTGGCGACCACGTCGACCTCCAGGTTGACCGGGCTCCCCGGAGGCACCGAGCCGAGCGTGGTCTCGCGCAGGGTGGTGGGGATGAGGCTGACCTCGAACCACGGCTCGGGGTCGTCGACCGCGCTCACCGCGCTGACCGTGAGGGAGACGCCGTCGACCGCGACGGACCCCTTCTCCACCACGTAGCGGGCCAGCTCGGGCGGCAGGGAGACCCGGACGACCTCCCAGTGCTCGCTGGGGGTGCGGCTCAGGACGGTGCCGACGCCGTCGACGTGGCCCTGCACGAGGTGGCCGCCGAGCCGGGTGTGCGGGGTCACCGCGCGCTCGAGGTTGACTGCGTCACCGTTCGCGAGCGCGCCGAGGCTGCTGCGCCGGAGGGTCTCGGCCATCACGTCGGTGCTCCAGACGCCGTCGGCTCCGTCCACGCCGGTGACGGTGAGGCACACGCCGTTGACCGCGATCGAGTCACCCAGTGCCACCCCCTCCAGCGCCCTGCGCGCGCGGATCCGCAACCGGGCCGCGTCCTGCTGGTCCTCGCGGACGACCAGGGTCCCGATCTCCTCGACGATCCCGGTGAACACGATCAACTCCCTCCGGTCGCGGCCGGGCTGTCCGCGGACCGACCTGCACCAGTGTGCCGGTCGGCGCGCAGCCGGATGCCGACGTCCCCGCCCAGGAGGGTGACGTCGACGAGCGACAGGGTCAGCGCGTCGCCGATCGAGGTGATTCCCAGGTCCCCGACGAGGCACGCGCCGGCACCCAGCAGCTTCGGCGCGAGGTGCACGACGGCCTCGTCGACCAGCCCGTCGCGGAAGAACGCCGCGGCCAGGGTCGGGCCGCCCTCCAGCAGCACTCGCCGCACGTCGCGGTCGAACAGCTCGGCGAGCAGGGCGCGCGGGGTGGCGGCGGCACTGACCAGGGTCGGCGCCGCGCCGACGCGCACCCGGGCGGTCGCCGGCAGCCGGCCGCGGCGGTCGAGCACCACCCGCAGGGGCTGCCGGTCGGCGTCCCGGCCCTCGGCGTCGCGGACGGTGAGCTGCGGGTCGTCGGCCAGCGCGGTGCCCGAGCCGACCACGACCGCGTCGCAGGTGGCGCGCAGGCGGTGGACGGCGGCGCGGGCCTCGGGCCCGGTGACCCACCGGCTGCTGCCGTCGGCGGCGGCGACCCGGCCGTCGAGCGTGCCGGCGGCCTTCCAGACCACGTGGGGCCGGCCCTGCCGGACGCCGGTCAGCCACCCGGCCAGCGCCCCCTCCTCCGCCCGGTCCTGCTCGACGCCGAGCACGACGTCCACCCCGGCGTCGCGCAGCCGCCGGGCACCGCCCCCGGCCAGCTCCGTCGGCTCCGGGACGGCGACGACGACGCGCGCGACGCGCGCCGCCAGCAGGGCGTCGGCGCACGGACCGGTGCGGCCGGTGTGCGCACAGGGCTCCAGGGTGACGACGGCGGTGCCCCCGCGGGCCCGGTCGCCGGCCGCCGCGAGGGCACGGACCTCGGCGTGCGGGCCGCCGGGCGGGGCGGTGGCCCCCTCCCCCACCGGCGTCCCGTCGGCGGCCAGGACGACGGCACCGACCGGTGGGTTGGGGCTGGTGGTGCCCAGGACGCCCTCGCCCAGCTCGCGCGCCCGCGCCATGGCGGAGAGCTCGGCCGCGGAGACGCTCATCCCTGCCGCGCCGCGGCGGCCTGCGCGCGGAGGCCGGCGATGGCGCGGGTGGGGTCGTCGGCGCCGTAGACCGCGGAGCCCGCGACGAAGACGTCGGCACCGGCCGCGGCCGCCTGCTCGATGGTGTCGGCGTTGATGCCGCCGTCCACCTCGACGAGCAGGGTGAGGTGCCCGGTGTCGACCAGCTCGCGGGCGCGGCGCACCTTGGGCAGCACCTCGGCCATGAACTCCTGGCCGCCGAAGCCGGGCTCGACGGTCATGACCAGGAGGGTGTCGAAGTCCGGGAGGACCTCGAGGTACTCCTCCAGCGGGGTGGCCGGCTTGAGGGCCAGACCGGCCAGCGCCCCCGCCGCGCGGATGTCGCGGGCGACGGCGCGCGGGTCGGCGCACGCCTCGGCGTGGACGGTGACGTTGCGTGCGCCGGCCTCGGCGTAGCCAGGGGCCCAGCGTTCGGGGTGGTGGATCATCAGGTGGCAGTCCAGCGGCACCGGGCTGACCGCCTGCAGCGCCTGCATCACCGGGAGGCCGAAGGTCAGGTTCGGCACGAAGTGCCCGTCCATGACGTCGAAGTGCAACCAGTCGGCGTCCTTGACCCGCTCGGCCTCGTCCGCCAGCCGGGCGAAGTCCGCCGACAGCAGGCTGGGCGCGATCATCGGGGTGCGGGACACGTCTGCCGAGTCTAGGCGGGGGCGAACCGCCCTCCGCCCCGGGAGCCGATCACCGCCGGGCGCGCGACCGCCGTACCCACAGGCCCCCGGCCACGGCGGCGACCACGAGCACGCCCAGGCCGACCAGCCAGCCGGTGGCGACGCCGCCGTCGTCCTCCTCCGCCGCCGAAGGGGTGGTGGCCGGTGCGGCCGCCGTCTCCTGGGGCGACGCCTCCGGCGTCGGGGACGGCGTGGGGTCGATCGCGGGTGGCGTCGCCGGCGCCGGGGCGCCCGGGGCCACGGTCAGCACCGGCGCGGGCTGCTCGGGTTCGGGCGCGCCGGCTGCGGCCTGCTCGATCCAGGCGTCCTCGGCACCGTCGGCGTAGCGCTGGATGGTGGGGAAGGCCAGCTCGGTGACCTCGAACGGCAGCTGGGCGACGGTGACGGCGACCTCGGCGTCCTCGCCGGGGGCCAGGGGCGGTCCGCCGACCTCGAAGCCGTCCGCGGTGGAGGTGAGCGTCCAGCCGGCCGGGCCGGAGGCGAGCGAGACGGTGGCCGGGTCGATGCCCTCGGGCAGCCGCGTGCGCAGGCCGGCGACGCCGGACGGGTTCTCGGCCGCGGCGGAGAACGTCACGGTGACCGGCCCGGTGCCGGCGGTGGCGCCGGGCGCGCTCACCTCGACGTGGGCGGCGGCCGTCCCGGTGCCTGCGGCGAGCAGGACGGCGGCCAGGGCGCCGGTGGCCAGGGAGCGGCGCAGGGCCGCGCTGCGGGTCCTCACGGCGCTGTAGTCGTCCTCCCGGCGCCGCTGGTTCCCGGCGCGGCCCGCGCCGGTCTCACTCCCGGTCGGGCAGGGCCACCCACTCGGCCCAGGAGAGGTCCCGGCCCACGTAGCGCGGACGGCGCAGCGGCCAGCGCTGCGCGATCCACCGGGGGACGAACCCGTCGAGGGCCCGCTCCACGTCGGTGCCGACCAGCCCGTCGACGACCCACCAGGAGACCTCGGCGTCGGCGTCCCCGGCCTTCTCCGGCGGGTCGATGTAGACGCAGCCGAGCAGCTCGGTCTCGGCCTCGTCGTGCAGCGAGTAGTTGAAGCTCTCGTGCGCCTCGATCTCGGCTTCGTGACGGGCGAGGTCGGCGCGGTCCTGCTCGCGGGTCATGGTGGCCGGCGGCCAGCCCCAGGCCTCGCCGTGGATCGACCAGAGCCGCTCCCGGCAGGCCATCACGACCGGGAAGTCCAGGTCGACGTCGGCCTCGCGGATGGGGCGCAGGTGGTGGCCGGTCGGGAGGTCGGCACGCAGCGGGTGGAGGAAGTCGTCGGGCAGCCAGGGCACTCGCGCACGGTAACCGCGCGGACTACCGGAACGCGGGAGTACCACGGCGGGGGTGGCCGGTCCTAGCCTGAGCCCGTGGGACGCACTCCCCGGTTCCCCGGCACCGGTCGGATCTCGGTGGCGGCCTCCGTCACGCGCTTCACCGTCGCCGGCGTCGTGGCGACCCTCGCGCTGTCCCTGCTCATCGCGGCCCTCTCCCGGCGCGCGGGGGACGAGCAGGGTGTCCGGTCGGCCGAGCGGGTCGCCCGGGTCGTCGGCCACGGGGTGGTGGCGCCGCTGCTGACCCCGGAGCTGCGGGCCGGCGACGCCGACGCCCGGGCCCGGCTGGAGACCGCCGTCGCCGCCGCCGCCTCCTCGGGTCCGGTGACCCGGATCGATGTCCTCGACGGCCGGGGGCGGGTGCTGTGGTCCGACGAGCCGCGGGTCGTGGGCGAGGTCGTCCCGCTGGACACCCTGGAGCGCGACGCGCTCGAGAACGAGACCGTGGCCTCGCACGTCACCGACCTCGCCGCACCGACGAACCGCTTCGAGTCCCCGGACCGCGCCCTGCTCGAGGTGCACGTGGGCGTCCGGGACGCCGGCGGACGGCGACTGCTGGTCAAGGTCTACCAGGGCTACGACGTGGTGCAGGAGTCGGCGCGAGCGGCCTACATGCGCTTCGCCCCCGCCTCCCTGGGCGCCCTGCTGCTGCTCCAGGCGGTCCAGATCCCGATCGCCTGGCACCTCGCCCGCCGGCTGCGCCGTCACCAGGAGGCCGAGACCCGGCTGCTGCAGTCGGTGGTCGACGCCTCGGAGGACGAGCGCCGGCGGATCGCGGCCGAGGTGCACGACGGCGTCGTGCAGGACCTCACCGGCCTCACCTACGACCTCGACGTCGCCCGGCTCCACCCGTCCAGCGCGGACCCGGAGCTGGTCGCGCGCACCGCCGAGCGGGTCCGGCACAGCGTGACCGAGCTGCGGTCGCTGCTGGTCGACCTCAACCCGCCCCGGCTGCCGGAGGCGGGCCTGGCCCCCGCGCTGGCCGTGCTCGCCGAGGGCCTGCAACGGGAGGGCCTGCAGGTGCAGCTGGACACCGAGGCCGCCGAGGACCTCCCGGAGCCGGTCGCCTCGCTGCTCTACCGCGCGGCGCTCGAGGCGCTGCGCAACGTCCGGTCCCACAGCGAGGCCACGCGGGTAGCCGTCGTCGTCACCCGGACGCCGACCGAGGCGGCGATCGTGGTCGACGACGACGGCCGCGGGATGGACCGCGTGGGCCTGGCCGCCAGCAACGTCCACGGCCACCTCGGGCTGCGCACCCTGGAGGACCGCCTGCTGGCCGCCGGGGGTGCCCTGACCATCTCCAGCGCGCCGGGCGCGGGCACGCGGGTCCTGGCCCAGGTCCCGCTCGACGACTCAGGCCCGCTGTACCGCGGCGCGGCGGCCTCCGACTCCGTGGGGGTGGCCCGGTGATCCGCGTCCTGGTGGTCGACGACCACACCGTCGTCCGCCGGGGACTGACCCACCTGCTGGCCACGACCGACGACATGGAGTGCGTCGGGGAGGCGGCCGACGGCGACCAGGCGGTCGAGATGGTCGCCGAGCACCGGCCCGACGTCGTGCTGCTGGACCTGTCCATGCCCGGCTCGGACGGCGTCTCGGTGATCCGCCGGCTGCGCGCGGCCGGCGACCCGACCCGGGTGCTCGTGCTGACCTCGTTCAGCGACGCCGGGCTGGTCCTCGACGCCGTCTCGGCCGGCGCGGACGGCTACCTGCTCAAGCAGAGCCGGGCCGAGCAGATCCTCGACGGCGTCCGGACCGTCGCCACCGGCGGCGCGCCGGTCGACCCCGCCGTGGCCAGCTCGCTGCTGCGCGACGTCCGCGACCGGGGGGCGCCGGGCGTGCCGCTGACCGATCGCGAGGCCGAGGTGCTGGAGCTGATCCGGCTCGGGTACCCGAACCGGCTCATCGCCCGCCGGCTGGCGATCAGCGAGCGCACCGTCAAGGTGCACGTGACGCACATCCTCCAGCGCATCGGCGTCACCGACCGCACGCAGGCGGCGCTGTGGGCCGAGCGCAACCTGCGGCCGACGCGGCGGTGACCGGGGCTCAGCGGGTGCGGCGCAGCAGCGCCATGAACATCGCGTCGGTGCCGTGCCGGTGCGGCCACAGCTGCCCGTACCGCCCGCGGGCGACCCCAGGGACGTCGGGGAACAGCGGGGCGACCGGCAGCACCTCGACGTCGTCCCGGGCGGCCGCGGCATCGACGACGGCGACGGTCTCGGCCGTGTGCGGGGAGCAGGTCAGGTAGGCCAGCACCCCGCCGGGCCGCACCGAGGCCAGTGCGCCGGCCAGCAGCGCCGTCTGCAGCTCGACCAGCGGGGGCACGTCCTCCGGCGTCCGCCGCCACCGGACCTCGGGGCGGCGGCGCAGCGCGCCGAGCCCGGTGCACGGGGCGTCGAGCAGCACGCGGTCGAAGGAGCCCGCCGCCCACGGCGGGCGGCGGCCGTCGGCGACCAGCACGTCGACGTCCTCCTCGTCGCGCAGCGCCTGCCGGACCAGCTCGGCGCGGTGTGGCGACCGGTCGGCGGCGGTCAGCCGCACCCCCGCCGGGCGCACCGCCGCCAGCAGGGCCGCCTTGCCGCCGGGGCCGGCGCACACGTCCAGCCAGGCCGTGTCGGGTCCCTCCAACGGCGCGCGGGCGAGCAGCAGCGCGGCCAGCTGGCTGCCCTCGTCCTGGACGCCGGCGGTCCCCGCTCGGACCGAGGGCACCCGGCCGGGGTCGCCGCTGCCCAGCCGGACGGCGTGCGGCGACCACGGTCCCGGCGTGCCGCCGGACTCCTCGGCCAGCCGGTCGCGGGTCACCCGGCGGGCCACCAGGTGCACCTCGGGCGCGGTGTCGTCGGCGAGCAGTGCGCCCTCGAGCTCGTCGTCCCCGCCGAGCGCCTCCCGCCAGGCCCGCACGATCCAGCCCGGGTGGTCGGTGGCCAGCGCCAGCCGCCGCTCGTCGTCCCCGCCGAGCCGGTCGAGCCAGGCCGCGCGGTCCCCGCCGGCGGCCACCTTGCGCAACACCGCGTTCACCAGCCCGGAGGGGCCGGCGCCGATGATCGCCCGCGTGAGGTCGACGGTGGTCGCGACCGCGGCGTGGGCGGGCACCCGCAGGTCGAGCAGCTGGTGGGTCCCGAGCCGCAGCAGGTCCAGCACCCGCGGGTCGAGGTCGGCCAGCGGGCGGTCGACCAGCTCGGCGAGGACCGCGTCGAGGGTCCCGGTGGCGCGCAGGGTGCCGTAGGCCAGCTGGGTGGTGAAGGCGGCGTCGCGCGCGTCGAGCTCCCGATCGCGCAGGAGCTGGGGCAGCAGCAGGTTGGCGTAGGCCTGGCGGGAGGAGACCGCGTCCAGGACGTCGTAGGCGGTCAGCCGTGCGCCGTCGAGCTGCGGCCGGGGTGCCCGCCGTCCGTCGCGCCGTCCGGGCCGGGGCCGGCCGGGACGGCGCGGAGGGCGGCTCACGTGCCGACCCGCTCGCCCGGGGCCGGCCGGGCACCGCGCGCCCAGTCGCCGGCCCGGAGCAGCCGCTTGCCGGCCGGCTGCACCTCCCCCAGCCGGACCGCGCCGGAGCCGGTGCCGACCAGCACGCCCGTGGGACCGACCGACAGCTCGCCGGGGGCGAGACCGAGGGAGGTCGGCAGGGGCTCGACCGGGCCCAGGCGCAGCCGGTCCCCGCGCCAGGTGGTCCACGCGCCCGGCGCCGGGGTGACCCCCCGGACCCGGCGGTCGACGACGTGCGCCGGCAGCGCCCAGTCGACCCGCGCGTCGGCCGGCTCGATCCGCGGGGCCAGGCTCACGCCCTCGGCCGGCTGCGGCTGCGGCTCGAGCGTGCCGGCCGCGATGCCGTCGAGCGTGGCCAGCAGCAGCCGGGCACCGCTGGCCGCCAGCCGGCCGAGCAGGTCGCCGGCGGTGTCCCGCGGCGCGATCGGCTCGGTGACCACGCCGTAGACCGGCCCGGTGTCGAGACCGGCCTCCAGGCGGAAGGTCGAGGCCCCGGTGAGCTCGTCACCGGCCATGATCGCGTGCTGCACCGGCGCGGCCCCGCGCCAGGCCGGCAGCAGGGAGAAGTGCAGGTTGACCCAGCCGTGCCGGGGCAGGTCCAGTGCCGCCTGCGGGACCAACGCGCCGTAGGCGACGACCGGCGCGCAGTCGACCGCGAGGGCTGCCAGCCGGTCGAGGAACTCCGGGTCGCGCGGGCTGCGCGGCTGCAGCACCGGCACGCCGGCGGCGTCGGCCCGTTCGGCGACCGCGGAGCGGCTCACCTTCCGGCCGCGCCCGGAGCGGGCGTCGGGGCGGGTGAGGACGGCGACGACCTCGTGGGAGGAGTCGAGCAGCAGGTCCAGGGCGGGGACGGCGACCTCCGGCGTCCCGGCGAAGAGGAGCCTCAGTGGGGGCTCACCTCCACGCGCGGCACCCAGGCCGGCACACCGGACCACTCGGCGGCAGCGATCTCGGCCAGGGCGGCCGCGCGGGCGGCGTCCTCGAGCCGGTCCACGAACAGCACGCCGTCGAGGTGGTCGACCTCGTGCTGCACCGCGCGGGCCAGCAGGTGGGAGCCCTCGACGCGCAGCGGCTCGCCGTGCAGGTCGAACCCGGTGGCGGCCACGTAGAGGTGACGGCGGCAGTCGTAGGCGAACCCCGGGATGGACAGGCAGCCCTCGGGCCCCTCCTGGTACTCCTCGCCCACCGCGGACACCACCGGGTTGACCAGGTGGCCGAGCTCGCCGTCGACGTGCCAGGTGAACACCCGCAGGCCGACGCCGATCTGCGGAGCGGCCAGCCCCGCGCCCCCGGCGGCGAGCATCGTGTCGGTCAGGTCGGCGACCAGCCCGCGCAGCTCCTTGTCGAAGTCGACGACGGGCGCGGCGGGGGCCCGCAGGACCGGGTCGCCGTAGAGCCGGATGGGGGTGACGCTCACCGGTCGATCGTAGGCAGGGCCCGCGGCACCCCTCGGACGGCGGCCCGGGTCAGCCGCCGACGAGCGCGCCGGCGGGCAGGGACGGGTCGGCCCAGCTCGGCCACGGGCGCGTCTCCTCGGCCCCCGCGTGGACGGCCAGCTCGGCGATGGCGGTCGCCACGTCCGGCCGCCGGGCGGGGTCGGGGTCGGTGAGCCGGTCGACGACCGCGGCCACGCCTGCGGCGCCCTCGGCGCCGGGGTCCAGGATCCTGCGCAGGGTCGCCCCCACCCCGTAGACGTCCAGCGCCGGCGTCACCGGGAGGCCGGTCGGGTCGCCCACCTCGGGTGCGGTGTAGCCGTCGGTCCCGACCCGCTCGCCGGGGTGGAGCCGGGAGCCCAGTCGGCGGGAGGAGCCGAGGTCGACCAGCCGCGGGCGGCGGTCGACGAGCAGCACGTTGAACGGGTCGACGTCCAGGTGGACGAGGCCGCGGGCGTGCAGGGCGCGCAGCGCCCCCAGGACGAGGACGCCGAGGCCGGCGGTGTCCTCCGCGGGGAAGGGACCGCCCTCGGCGAGGCAGTCGCCCAGGTCGGGCCCGTCCAGGTACTCGACGGCGATGAACGGTTGCCCCGCGTCCCGGCCGTCGTGCAGCAGGCGAGGGACGGCGGGGTGCAGCAGGCGGGTCAGCGCCCGGACCTCCCGGTGCAGCGCGGTGGCGTGCTGCGGCTGCCACCCGGGGCGCACGGTCTTCACCACGGCCGGCGCCCAGAGGTCGACCGACCAGCACAGCCACGTCTCCCGGCGGGCGCCGACCGCCAGCCGGGTCCAGGCGAGGTGTCCCGGGACCAGGGGGTCCCCCGGCGCCGGGTCCCACACCGGCCGGCCGTCGCGCCGGGCGGCGGCCATCGGCACCGCGTTCGGGTCCATCGTCGCTCCCTCGTCGGCGACCGGGAGCCGTCCCACCGGAGCCG
Organism: Geodermatophilus sp. SYSU D00697; assembly: GCF_054050175.1. Classification (NCBI taxonomy): domain Bacteria; kingdom Bacillati; phylum Actinomycetota; class Actinomycetes; order Geodermatophilales; family Geodermatophilaceae; genus Geodermatophilus; species Geodermatophilus sp. SYSU D00697. The sequence continues at coordinate 21,285 of NZ_JBJGYV010000037.1, read as the reverse complement.
GTCCGGTGGGACGGCCCTCCCCACGGCTCAGTCGCAGTCATCCCAGTCGTGGCGGTCGTAGTCGTCGTCGTGGTGGTCCCAGTGGTCGTGCTTGTCGTGGGTCCACGTGTCGGTGTCGTCGTGGTCGTGGTGCCGGCGGACGGTCACCTCGCCGACGACGCGGCGGAAGGTCGTCATGGTCGTTCACCTCCTCTCGACGGTCTCGTGGGCTGCGGCGGGGACCAGCACCTGACCCCCGTCGTCCTGCGCGGCGGGCGGCCGCGGGCGCGGGGCACCGTTCCCCGAGCGGTGCCGGGCGGGCCGGGGCTCGCCGGCGGCGGCGCTCCCCGGCGAGCGGGGGGCGTCCGCGGTCCGGGGGACGGGGCGGGGCCGCAGGGGGCGCACGTGCACCGTCCGGTCGGCGATGGCTGCCAGGACCGGGTCGTGGGTGACGAGCAGGACCGTGCGGTCGCGCGTGGCGTCGCGGATCGCGCCGACCACCTGCCGCGCCGCCTCGGCGTCCAGCGACGTCGTGGGCTCGTCGAGGAGGACGACCGGCGCGGTCGAGACCACCGCGCGGGCCAGCGCCACGCGGCGGCGCTGGCCGCCGGAGAGCAGGACCCCGCTCTCACCGAGGGGGGTGTCGTAGCGCTCCGGCAGGGTGGAGGCGAACTCGTCGACCCAGGCGGCCCGGCCGGCGGCGAGCACCTCGGCGCGCGTGGCGGCCGGGTTCCCGAAGGCGATGTTCTCCGCGAGGGTGGCGTCGAGCAGCCACGGGTCCTGCGGCACGAACGCCAGCTGCCGCCGCAGGTCCACGGTCGAGAGCTCCCGGACGTCGACGCCGTCGAGGAGCACCCGCCCCGCGTCGGGGTCGTAGAGCCGCAGCAGCAGGGCGAGGACCGTGCTCTTGCCCGCCCCGCTGGGACCGAACAGGCAGACCGTCTCGCCGGCACGGACGGTGAGGTCCAGGTCGCGCAGCACCGGGCGGTGGGGGGTGTAGGAGAAGGTGACCGACTCGAGGCGGATGCCCTCGCGGACCGCCGGGACCGGCGCCGGCGACGCCGGTTCGGGCACCACCTCCGGGCAGGCCAGCACCTCCTGGATGCGCTGGGCGCTGGCGTTGGCCTTGGCCTGCACACCGACCAGGCGCACGAGGCTGCGCACCGGGGACTGCAGCTTGGCGAGGTAGGAGAGCACGACCAGCAGTTGTCCCGTGGTCAGCGCGCCCGCGCGGACCTGGAGGCCCCCGGCGACGAGCACGATGCCGGCCCCCAGCGCGAGCAGGACGCCGGGCACGGGCCCCCAGCGCGCCTCGACCACCGCCGCGCGGGTGGACGCGGCGACGGCCTGGTCGTTGGGGCCGCCGAACAGCTGCCCGGCCCGGTCCAGGCGACCGAACGCCTGCACGGCCCGCACGTTGCGCAGCAGGTCCGTGGCCACCGCCGAGAGCCGCCCCGAGGCCTCGCGGGCCTCGCGCGTCGCCGCCCGGACCCGGCGCCGCTGGCTCAGGGTCAGCCAGACCAGCACGGGCAGGACGACGAGGCCCAGCCAGGCCAGCGACGGGTCGACGGTGAACAGCAGCACCAGCGAGCCGGCCAGCAGCAGGACGTTGGGCAGCAGGGTGGTGAAGGTCGCGACCACCGCGTCGGTCACCCGGCCGACGTCTGAGGTCAGCCGGGAGACGACCTCGCCGGTGCGCATGCGGTCGTGCCAGCGCAGGGAGAGGGTCAGCGCCCGTCCGAAGAGGGCCGCGCGCAGCGCCCCGCCCATCCGCGTGGACGCTCGCATGGCGCTCGACCAGGTGGTGATGTCGAGGACGGCGTTGGCGGCCGACAGGCCGACCGTCGCGGCCCCGGCGGCCACCAGGAGTCCCACCGGGCCGAGGCCGGACAGCACCGCGACCGCCCCGGTGAGCGGGCGCCCGCCCAGCCCGTGGTCGACGGCGAGCGCGAGTGGCCACGGCGCCAGCAGCGACGTGGCGACCTGACCGGCGGCCGACCCCGTCGCCAGCGTCAGGCGACCCACCTGTGGCCGGACGAAGGGTGCCGCGACCCGCAGGGCCCCGGGAGGCCGCGGAGCAGCGTGCGCCGGCATGCGGACCAGCCTGAGCCGGTTCGAGGTGGAGTATCCATCCGTCCCTGGGCGTACACCGTTGGTCCCCGGCGCGCGGTATACCGGTCACCGCACCGCGGACACCCATTCCGAGCCGGATGCGTCTTATCCTCAGCAACGTGATCCCGATCACGTTCCGCCAGGTGGAGTGGCGGGCGGCGCCCCGGCCGGGCTCCGTGGGGGTGGTCTCCCGGATGGTGGCCGCCGGGTCGCCGTCGTGATCCGCGTCCTGGTCGTCGACGACCACGCGGTCGTCCGCCAGGGACTGATGAGCCTCCTCGAGGAGGGCCCGGACATGGAGTGCGTCGGGACGGCGGGTGACGCCGACGGCGCGCTCGACCTGACCGATCGGCTCCGGCCCGACGTCGTCATGCTGGACCTGTCCATGCCGGGGCAGGACGGCATCAGCGTGATCCGCTCCCTCCGGGGGCGTGGCGACCGCGCGCGCATCCTGGTCCTCACCTCGTTCGGCGAGGGCTCACGGGTCCTCGAGGCGCTCGACGCCGGTGCCGACGGCTACCTGCTCAAGCACGCCTCGGCCGAGGCGATCCTCGACGGCGTCCGCGCCGTGGCCGCCGGGGGCGGGCCGATCGACCCGCAGGTCGCCCCGTCGGTGATCGCCGCGCTGCGCGACCGCGGCCAGACCGAGCTGCTCACCGACCGGGAGCGCGAGGTCCTCGAGCTGCTCCGCCAGGGACACCCCAACAAGGTCATCGCCCGCCGGCTGCGCATCGCCGAGGGCACCGTGAAGACCCACGTGACCCACATCCTGCAGCGGGTGGGCGCCGCCGACCGGACCCAGGCGGCCCTGTGGGCCGAGCGCCACCTCCGTCCCACGCGCCACGAGGAGGGGAGCTCCTGATGTCCCGGAGCGCCCCGCGCGGCCGTCGGGCCCCCGGCCCTGCGCAGCTCCCTCCCGACAGCCGACACCGGACGGTGGTGGTCCGGCGCGCGGCGGCGGTCCCCCCGACGCACCGCCGCTGGTCGGGGATCGCGCGGGTGACGGCCGGCACGCTCACGATCGCCGGGGCCTTCCTGCTGGTCGTCCTGGTCGGCACGTGGACCGGCTTGTCGCTGGTCGACGGGCCGCGGGTCCCCGGCCGCCCCCCGGTCCCCCTGGCCCTGCCGGCGCCGCAGGACCACCCGCCGCCCGCCGAGGCGCTCGGCACCGACGGACACCTGCCACCACCGCCACGCGTCCTGCCCGTCGACCCCACCGGACCGTCCGGGCAGGCCATGCTGCCGGCCGCGGCCACCCGGCAGCGTGCCGTCGCCGTGGCTCCTCCCGACCGCGGGAACCGCACGATCGCGCTCGTCCCGCAGGTCCCGGCGGCGTCGGCTCCCGTGACGGGACCGCCGCCGCTGGCGGCGCTCGGCCCGGTCGACCGTCCTGCGGCCACCGCACCCACGCCGGCACCTCGACCCGCCGATCCCACCGCACCCGCCCCGGTCCTGCCGGCACCCGGCGCCCCGCAGCCCGCCGTCGCCCCGGAGCCCGCACCGGTCCCCCCGGCCGACACCGAGCCCCCGACCGACACCGCATCTCCGGCCGACACCGCATCTCCGGCCGACACCGCATCTCCGGCCGACACCGACCCGCCGGCCGCCGCCCGGCGCACCCCGACGACGACCGACCCCGGCGCGCCCGGTACCGACCGGGAGAGCGACCGCGATCGGCACGGCCAGCGCGACGGGGAGGGCGACGGCGACGGCAAGCACGACCGCGACGGCAAGCACGACCGCGACGGGCACGGCGACGGCAACGGCGACGGCGACGGCGACGGCGACGGGAAGGGCGGCGACGCGAAGGGCCACCACGACCGGGAGCGGGACCGTGACCGTGACCGTGACCGGCACCACGGCGGCCACGGGCAGCACGACGGGGGCCGGCACGCCGACGGGGACCAGGAACCGTCCCGCCCGGCCCAACCCGCACAGGGCCCGGCATGTGGCGGCGACGAGCCGTGCGAGCCCGCCCCGCGGCCGACGCGCCCGGCTGCTCCCACCGCCGCTCCGGCCGTGGGGACGCCCGCCGATGCCGCTCCCGCTGATGCCGCTCCCGCCGGGGACGCATCCACCGAGGTGCCCACTCCGGAGTGACCGCCGCCGGGCCCCGGCTCAGACCAGGTCGAGCGGGTCCAGCTGCACGCGCACGTGCTCCGGGGCCTTCTTCGCACTGCGCACGCCCTGCACCTCGGCCAGCGCGTGCGCCAGCGCCACCCCCTCCGCGCGGGGCACCCGCACCAGGTAGCGCTCTCGCTCGCCGTCCTGACCGGGACGCGGCGGCTCGGGCACCGGTCCCAGCAGGTCGGCGTCGGCCGGGAGGCGCGCGGCCTCGAGGAACTCCGCCAGCGCGTGCGCCGTCCCCGACAGGGCGGCCATGCGGGTCACCGGCGGGAAGCCCAGCGCCCGCCGGTCGGCCAGCTCGCGGTCGGCCAGCCAGGCCGGGTCCCACCGGACGAGCGCCTGGACGACCGGGTGCGCGGCGTCGGCTGCGACGACGACCTGGCCGCCGGCCGACGCGGGACGCACCAGGGCCGCCGCGTTCATCCAGCGGCGGAGGGTCTCCTCCCCCGCGCGCAGGTCGGCGCGGCCGAGCAGGGCCCACGAGTCCAGCAGCAGGGCCGCCCCGTAGCCGCCCTCGGCGACCGGTTCGGCGCCCGGTGTGGCGACGACCAGCGCCGGCCCCCTGGGCACCGACGCCAGCACGCCCGAGCCCCGCCCGGAGACCCGCACCGTCGCGCCGGGGAACGCGCGGCCCAGCTCCTCGGCGGTGCGGGTGGCGCCCACGACCGACGCGCGCAGCTTGGTGCCGTGGCAGTGCGGACAGTCGAAGGTCGCCGCCGGGCGGGCGCACCAGCGGCAGGCCGGCACCCGGGAGCCGCCCGGTCCGGGGGTGGGGGCGATCCCCAGCGGCCCCGAGCAGACCGCGCAGCGGGCCGGGGCGCGGCAGCGGTCGCAGGCCAGCCCGGGCGCGTACCCCGCGCGCGGCACCTGCACCAGCACCGGGGCGCCGTCCGCGAGGGCCTGCCGGGCGATCCGGTGGGCCAGGCTGGGTAGCCGGGCGGTGCGGGCGGCCGGGTCGCGGGCCAGCTCGGCGTCGGCCCCGAGCGCCTGCACGCGCGGCATGGCGGCGCGCAGGGTGGCCCGGTCGGCGACCAGCTCGTGCGCCCAGCGGCTCTCCACGAGCAGCTGCGCCTCCGCGGTGCGGGCGGTGGCCGCGACGACCGCGGCGCAGGAGGCCAGGTGCGCGCGGTGCACGAGGACGTCGCGCGCGTGGGCGTAGGGCGCCCGCGGCTCGGCGTGCAGGTCGTCGCCGTCGTCCCAGATCGCCACCAGGCCCAGGTCGGCGACCGGCGCGAAGGCCGCAGCCCGTGCCCCGAGGACGACCCGGGCGCTCCCGCGGACCGCGTCGAGGAAGCGCCGGTAGCGGGCGTCGGGCGCGGCGTCGGCACGGAGCACGACGACGGACCCGGGGGGCAGCCGCCGCTCCGCGGCGGCCGCCAGCCGGTCGAGGTCGCGGCCGTCCGGCGCGACGACCAGCGCGCCGCGGCCGCCCGAGAGCGCGGCCTGGCACAGCTCGACCAGCCGGGCCGGCCAGTCCTCGCCGGGCAGCGCCGTCCAGACCCCCCGGGCCGGCCGGCCCTCGGCGACGGCCGTCAGCAGGGCTGCACCGGCCGGGTACCGCGCGAAACCGGTCGGGTCGGGGGCGGCCGGGGGCGGCGGCGGCTCGGCGGCGGGCCGCTTCTCCGCGGCGGCGCGGCGCGGCGGGACGGCCAGCCGGAGCACGTCGGTGACCGTCCCGCCCCAACGCTGCGCGACCGAGCGGGCCAGGGCGAGCACCTCGGGGGTGAGCACCGGCTCCGGCGAGACCAGCTTGGCCAGCGGCGCCAGCTTCCCGCCGTGCTCGCTGGTGTCCCCCAGCTCGACGACGAACCCGTCGACCAGCTGGCCGGCGAAGCGGACCCGCACCCGGCAGCCGGCCCGGACCTCGCCCGCCATCTCCTCCGGGACCGCGTAGTCGAAGGGACGGTCCAGGTGCGCGAGCGGCACGTCGACGACGACCCGGGCCACCAGCGGGGTGCGGGCGCCCGGGTCGTCGGGGGTGGGCCGGGTCAGCGGGATCTCCGTTCGGCGCGGGGAGGGGCCACCCGAGTGTCGGGGCCGGTACCGACAGCGGAGTGCGCCCGGGATGCGCTCCGCCAGGGAACGCGCCACGGGCGCACGTCATCGACTCGGCCGCCCCCGCGGGTCCACGGGGGCGGCGGCCCTGCCCTCCTCACCCCGAGCTCGCGAGGGGTGAGGAGGGCAGGGCCCTTCGTCAGACCCCGGCGGCCGAGCGGAGGGCGTCGACGCGGTCGAGTCGCTCCCAGGGCAGCTCGACGTCGGTGCGGCCGAAGTGCCCGTAGGCGGCGGTCGGCGCGTAGATCGGCCGCAGCAGGTCCAGGTCGCGCACGATCGCACCCGGGCGCAGGTCGAACACCGCAGCGATCGCCTTCTCCAGCACGTCGTCGGCGACCGCGCCGGTGCCGAAGGTCTCGACGAACAGGCCGACCGGGTGGGCGGCGCCGATGGCGTAGGCCACCTGGACCTCGCAGCGGCGGGCCAGCCCCGCGGCGACGACGTTCTTGGCGACCCAGCGCATCGCGTAGGCGCCGGACCGGTCGACCTTCGACGGGTCCTTGCCGGAGAAGGCGCCGCCGCCGTGGCGGGCCATGCCGCCGTAGGTGTCGACGATGATCTTGCGGCCGGTCAGCCCGGCGTCGCCCATGGGACCACCGATGACGAACTTGCCCGTGGGGTTCACCAGCAGGCGGTAGCCGTCGGTGGGCAGGCCGAGGGCGGCCAGCTCCGGCTCGACCACCAGCTCCTGGACGTCGGGGGTGAGCAGCTGCTCGATCGAGATGTCCTCGGCGTGCTGTGAGGAGACGACGACCGTGTCGACGCCGACCGGCCGGTCGTCCTCGTAGACGACGGTGACCTGGGTCTTGCCGTCAGGCCGCAGGTAGGGCACCGACCCGTCCTTGCGGACCGCGGACAGCCGCCGGGACAGCCGGTGGGCCAGCGCGATCGGCAGCGGCATCAGCTCGGGGGTCTCGTCGGTGGCGTAACCGAACATCAGCCCCTGGTCACCGGCGCCCTGGCGCTCGATCTCGTCCTCGGCCGTGCCGGAGGTGCGCGCCTCGTAGGCGGTGTCGACGCCCTGCGCGATGTCCGGCGACTGGGAGCCGATCGAGACGCTCACCCCGCAGGAGGCACCGTCGAAGCCCTTGCGGGAGGAGTCGTAACCGATCCGGAGGATCGTCCGGCGGACGATGTCGGCGATGTCGACGTAGCCGGCAGTGGTGACCTCACCGGCGATGTGCACCTGGCCGGTGGTGATGAGCGTCTCGACCGCGACCCGGCTGCGCGGGTCCTGCTCGAGCATCGCGTCGAGGATCGAGTCGCTGATCTGGTCGGCGATCTTGTCCGGGTGGCCCTCGGTCACCGACTCGGACGTGAAGAGACGGCGTGGCACTCGGGGCTCCTGTCGTTGGCAACGGATGGGCCCTGCCGCGGAGCAGGGGCGTGGGGTGAACGGTACCGGCGGGCGACGGCGGCCGGGCGGCGCACCGTCGGGAGGCTCAGGGCAGCCGCGCGGCGACCACGGCCCAGATGCCCGCCGCGACGGCGTCCTTGCCGCCCTGCGGGACGTCGGTCGCGGTCCCGTCCGCGGCCAGCACGACCGCGGCGTTGTCCGGGCGGCCGAAGACCTGCCCGCCGGACACGTCGTTGACCACGAGCAGGTCGCAACCCTTGCGGGCGAGCTTGGCCCGGGCGTGGGTGAGGACGTCGCCCTCGTCGTCCCCGGTCTCGGCGGCGAAGCCGACGACGAGCTGGCCGGACCGCCGCTTGGTGACCAGCTCGGCGAGCACGTCGGGGTTGCGCACCAGCGGCACCGCACCGGGCTCGGCGGCGCTGTCCTTCTTCAGCTTGGTGGCGGCGACCGTCGCCGGGCGGAAGTCGGCCACCGCGGCGCTCATCACGACGACGTCGGCGTCCGGCGACTCCGCGAGCATCGCGGTCCGCAGCTCCTCCGCCGTCCCGACCGGCACGACGCGGACGCCGAACGGGGCGGGGAGGTCGACGTTGGCCGCGACGAGCACCACCTCCGCGCCGCGGGCGGCGGCGACCCGCGCCAGCGCCCAGCCCTGCCGGCCGGAGGAGCGGTTGCCGAGGTAGCGGACCGGGTCCAGCGGCTCACGGGTGCCGCCGGCGCTGACCACGACCCGCCGTCCGGTGAGGTCGGGGGCCAGGGCCGCGGCGCCCTCGGTGAGCACCACGCCGGCCAGGGCGGCGATGTCGGCCGGCTCGGGCAACCGCCCCGGGCCGGAGTCCGGGCCGGTCAGCCGGCCGACGGCCGGCGGGAGCACGATCGCCCCGCGGCGGCGCAGGGTGGCGACGTTGTCCTGGGTGGCCGGGTGCAGCCACATCTCGGTGTGCATGGCCGGGGCGAAGACCACCGGGCAGTGCGCGGTGAGCAGCGTGGCGGCGAGCAGGTCGTCGGCCCGGCCGGCGGCCGCGCGCGCGAGCAGGTCCGCGGTGGCCGGCGCGACGACGACCAGGTCGGCGGTCTGCCCGATGCGCACGTGGGCCACCTCGTCGACGTCGGACCAGACGCTGGTCGTCACCGGGTTGCCCGACAGCGCCTCGAAGGTCGCCGCGCCGACGAAGTGCAGCGCCGACGGGGTCGGGACGACCCGGACGTCGTGCCCCGCCTCGGTGAAGGCCCGCAGCAGGAGTGCTGCCTTGTAGGCGGCCACGCCCCCGCTGACGCCCAGCACGATCCTCGCCATGCGCCCATCCTCCTCACGCGACGAGACACCCGGCACCTGCCGGGTGTCTCGTCACCAGTTCGGGGCCCCGCGACGGGGTGGACCGGGGTCCTCGTTCAGTTCTCGCCGGCGGTGTGGGTGAGCAGGCCCTCGTTGATCTCGCGCAGCGCGATCGAGAGCGGCTTCTCCTGCGGGGCGGTGTCGACCAGCGGGCCGACGTATTCCAGCAGGCCCTCGGAGAGCTGGCTGTAGTAGGCGTTGATCTGCCGCGCGCGCTTGGCGGCGAAGATCACCAGGCCGTACTTGCTGCTGGTGCGCTCGAGCAGCTCGTCGATCGGCGGGTTGGTGATGCCCTCGGGGGCGGGTGCGACTCCGGACACGGGCGGGCGTGCTCCTCAGATCGTTCGGCGGGAGTGACGGGCGGCGCGATCGGCGGGCCCGCTACTCGTGGGCGTCGCTGCTCGGGACGGTGCCGGGCGACGGCGCAGTCAGCAATCGTACCAACTCGTCTGCGGCCCGGGCGACGTCGTCGTTGACCACGACCACGTCGAACTCCCCCGCGGCGTCCAGCTCGGCCTGCGCGATCGCCAGCCGCCGCTCCTGCACCGCCGGCGGCTCGGACCCACGGCCGGCCAGCCGGCTCACCAGCTCGGCCCACGACGGCGGGGCCAGGAACACCAGCTGCGCACCGGCGTCCCGGGCGCGGACCTGGCGCGCCCCCTGCAGCTCGATCTCCAGCAGCGCGGGCGCCCCGGTGGCGAGTCGCTCGCGCACCGGGGCGACCGGCGTGCCGTAGCGGTTGCCGGCGTACTCGGCCCACTCCAGGAGCCCGTCCTCGGCGATCAGCCGGTCGAACTCCGCATCGGAGAGGAAGTGGTAGTGCACCCCGTCGACCTCACCGGGGCGAGGCCGGCGGGTGGTGGCCGACACCGACACCCAGACGTCGGGGTGCCGGCGTCGGACCTCGGCCACGACCGTGCCCTTGCCCACCCCCGACGGGCCGGAGAGCACGGTCAGCCGCGCCGGGGTGCGGTCCTCGGCAGCACTCGCCACTCGTCGTCGTCCTCGACCTCCGGGTGCCTCGTCGTGCGGGTCAGCCCTCGACGGAGACCTGCTCGGCAGCGACCTTCTCGCCACCGAACTCCGCTTCGAGGGCCTTGCGCTGGTTGGCACCCAGGCCACGCACCCGGCGGGTCGGGGAGATCTCGAGCCGCTCCATGATCTTGGCAGCCCGCGCCTTGCCCACTCCCGGCAGGGACTCCAGGACCGCGGAGACGCGCATCTTGCCGATGACCTCGTCGGTCTCCCCCTGACGGAGGACGTCGCCGACGGTGGCGCCCTTGCTCTTGAGCCGCTCCCGCAGCTCGGCACGGGTCTTGCGGGCCGCGGCCGCCTTCTCCAGTGCGGCGGCGCGCTGTTCGGGGGTCAGGTCAGGAAGGGGCATGGTGCGACCCAATCGTGTCGTCGCCGGCTCGCGTCTCGACCGGCGGGCTCGGTGCGGTGTCGGGGACCAGGCTCGCTGCTGAGCCTGTCGGCCAACCTAGTTCCCGGTATATGTGCAGGTCACGCCCTCTCGACGCACCCGATTCCAGCAATCGGTGACCTGTCGTTCACCCTCTGTTGCACATCGTCGTGACCGTCCGTGATCAGCGCAGGTGGACCGGGGTCTCGCGGCCGGACGATCCGCACGGGATTGCGGACGATCCCGTCCAACACACCGGCGGCGACACGCCGACGGGCTCCGGAAACCGCAGGTCCGCGCGGGGGGACACGGCCGTTGCGCAAGTCAACGGGTCAGCTCGGGTGCGGCCTGGCCGAGCGGCGGCCCGACCTCCGGCCGAGCACCCAGCCGGCGACGGCTGCGAGGACGAGCAGCCCAGGACGACCAGTCAGCCAGGGAGCGACCCGCCTCACCGGGCGAGCTCGGCGGCCCAGCGGTCGGCCGCGGCCCGCAGTGCCGCTGGGTCGGGGCCGGCGGCGAGCACGTCCCGGGACACGGTGGGGACGACGGCGCTGCCCTCGCCGAACAGCCGGCGCAGGTCGGCCACCGACCCGCCCTGGGCACCCAGCCCCGGGGCGAGCACCGGCCCGCCCAGGCCGGTCAGGTCGACGTCGCACGCGGGCAGCGTCGCACCCACGACGACGCCGAAGGAGCCGGTGGCCGGCCCGAACCGGCTGCCGAGGTCGCGGACCGCGGCGACGTCGGGCAGCGGGTCGCCGACGACCCAGCCCGGGGTGTTCCAGCCGCGGACGGTGTCGACGACGACCTGCGCGACCGACCGCTCCCCCACGAGCGCGTGCTGCAGCGTCCCGGCGTCCGGGTTGGAGGTGCGGGCGAGCACGAACAGCCCACCCCCGTGCTGCCGGGCGGTGTCGACGGCCGGCTGCAGCGACCCCGGGCCGAGGTAGGGGCTCACCGTCATCGCGTCGACGTACAGGGGGTGCCCCGGCCGGAGGTGGTCGGCGTAGGCGTCCATCGTCGAGCCGATGTCGCCCCGCTTGGCGTCCAGCAGCACCAGCGCCCCCGCGGCCCGGGCACGGGGGACGGCGTCCTCCAGCACGGCCAGGCCGCGGGAGCCGTGCCGCTCGTAGAAGGCCACCTGCGGCTTGAGGACGGCGACCGTGCCGGCCAGGGCGTCGACGACCGCGTCGGTGAACCGGGCCAGGCCCTCGGGGCTGTCGGGCAGCCCCCAGCGCTCCAGCAGCGGCACGTGCGGGTCGATGCCCACGCACAGCGGGCCGCGGGCGGCGACGGCGTCGGCGAGCCGCTGACCGAACGGCGCCCTCACGAGGGCACCTCGACCGCGCGCGGCAGCGTCTCCCCCAGCGCGGCGATGCAGTCGCGGGCCAGGTACGGGTCGGCGAAGGCGCCGGACGCCGACTGGACCGCGTCGGCGCCCGCCGTGAACAGCGCCTCGAACGAGGCCGGGTCGGTCACCCCGCCCATCGCCAGGACGTCGAAGCGCCGGCCGCCGGCCTCGCGGAGGGCGACCAGCCGCCGGGTGAAGTCCAGCGCCGAGTCGCGCACGGCCACCCCGGACAGCCCGGCCAGCTCACGGCCGGGGAAGGTCGCCGCCCCGTCGCTGCGGCGGACCCGGCTCTGCAGCGTGTTGATGCCGGCGACCCCGTCGACCAGCGGCGCGATCCGGGGCACGAGCGCGGCCAGGCGTGCCTCGTCCAGCCAGGACAGCTTCGCCACCAGCCCGGTCCGGTCGTCCAGCGCCCGCCGCACGGCCTCGACGACGGCCACCGTGGCGTCGGCGTCCAGGCACAGCGGCGGCTTCACCCCGGTCGCGGAACGGTCCAGCGTGTTCGGGCAGGACAGGTTGAGCTCGACGACGGACGCGCCCGCCTCCTGCGCCATCGCCGCCGTCCGGGCGAAGTCGCCGGCCAGGGCCGGGAGCCCGGCGCCGTCGAGGTCCTCGCCCATGACGCTCACGAGCAGGAGCTGGTCCCCGTCGAGCACGGCCAGCGACCGCTCCAGGTCGGCCATCCACTCGTCGGGGGCCAGGGAGGGCACGCCGAAGGAGTTGACCGTGCTGACGTCCGGGGAGCCCGGCTCGACCCAGTCCCACGGGTCCGCGGTCACCTCGGCGGCCGCGCCCGGCGGGAGGCTCGCGGTCTCCCGAGCGGCGAAGACCCAGTTGGGCTGGGCGTTGGGCTCGGCGGCGCGGCTGCGGACGGTCTTGTAGGTCAGGACGCTGTAGCCGTTGCGGGCGTGGTGGCGCACCCACTCCTCGCCGCCGTTGAGCACGCACGCCGGCACCCCGATCGGGAAACCGACCGCGCGACCGAGCACCCGCCACCGCCGCCCGGCGGCGACCGGCCGCTCCGGCAGGCGCGGACCCAGCGGCGTGGTCAGGTTCTCCCGGTAGGAGCCCAGGACGTCGTAGGCCGGCGTCCGGAAGCCGTGCGTGGCCAGCACCCCGCCGAGCCGGGCGGAGAACAGCACCCGGCCCAGCAGCGGCAGGTCGTCGTCCCCCGCCTCCCCGGACGCCAGCCGGGCCGCCAGCCCGCGCGCCGCCGAGGCCAGCGCGTCCAGTTCCGGCTGCGGCGGCCGCGCGAACCGGGTGACCCCGGCCAGGAACGCGTCGGGCAGCCCGTCGACCAGCCCGCGCGCCACGAGGTCGTCGCGCACCCGCCGGACGGCCCCGACCGGAGGTGCCGCGGTCACGACCGGGCGGCCGGGGCGGCGGCGGTCAGCGCCGCGTGGACCTCCTGCAGGCTGCGGACGCCGACGTCCCCCTGGCGCAGCGCCTCGATGCCCTGCACGGCGGCCGCCAGCCCCTGCACCGTGGTGATCGACGGGATCCCGGCGGAGACGGCGGCGGTGCGGATCTCGTAACCGTCCAGCCGCGGCCCGCTGTTGCCCGGCGACCCGAAGGGCGTGTTGACCACGATGTCGACGTCCCCGGCCAGGATCCGCTCGACCACGTTGCCCGGGCCTTCGCTGAACTTGCCGACCACCTCGCAGGCCACGCCGTTGCGGCGGAGCACCTGCGCGGTCCCGGAGGTCGCCAGCACCCGGAAGCCGAGGTCGGCCAGCCGCTTGACCGGGAAGATCGCCGAGCGCTTGTCCCGGTTGGCCAGCGAGACGAAGACGGTGCCCTCGACCGGCAGCGAGCCGTACGCGGCGGCCTGCGACTTGGCGAACGCCGTCCCGAAGCCGGTGTCGAGGCCGATGACCTCGCCGGTGGACTTCATCTCCGGCCCGAGCACGGTGTCGACGTTCTGCCCCTCGACGGTGCGGAACCTGTGGAAGGGCAGCACCGCCTCCTTGACCGCGATCGGCGCGTCCGCCGGCAGGTCCGCGCCGTCGCCGGTCGCGGGCAGGACGCCGGCCGCGCGCAGCTCGGCCAGGGTCTCCCCCACCGCGATGCGGGCGGCGGCCTTGGCCAGCTGGACGGCGGTGGCCTTGGAGACGAACGGCACCGTGCGGCTGGCCCGCGGGTTGGCCTCGAGGACGTAGAGGATGTCGTCCTTGACCGCGTACTGGACGTTGAGCAGGCCGCGGACGCCGATCCGGGCCGCGAGCTGCTCGGTGGCCCGGCGGATGCGCACCAGGTCGGTGGCCCCCAGGGTGATCGGCGGCAGCGCGCAGGCGGAGTCACCGGAGTGGATGCCGGCCTCCTCGATGTGCTCCATGACGCCGCCGAGGTAGAGCTCGGAGCCGTCGTAGAGCGCGTCGACGTCCACCTCCACGGCGTCCTCGAGGAACCGGTCGACCAGCACCGGGTGCTCGGGGCTGACGTCGGTGGCCTTGGCGATGTAGGCCTCCAGCGTGGCGTCGTCGTAGACGATCTCCATGCCGCGCCCGCCCAGCACGTAGGAGGGCCGGACCAGCACCGGGTAGCCGATGCCGGCGGCGATCCCCCGCGCCTCGGCGAACGTCGTCGCCGTGCCGTGCTTGGGGGCGAGCAGCCCGGTGTCGGCCAGCACGCGGGAGAACGCCCCGCGGTCCTCGGCGGCGTCGATCGACTCCGGCGAGGTGCCCAGCACCGGGACACCGGCGTCCTTGAGCCGCTGGGCCAGCCCCAGCGGGGTCTGCCCGCCCAGGGTGCAGATGACCCCGGCGACCGGGCCGGCGGCGCGCTCGGCCTCGACCACCTCGAGGACGTCCTCGAAGGTCAGCGGCTCGAAGTACAGCCGGTCGGCCGTGTCGTAGTCGGTGGAGACGGTCTCCGGGTTGCAGTTGACCATCACCGCCTCGTAGCCGGCGTCCTGCAGCGCCTGGACGGCGTGCACGCAGGAGTAGTCGAACTCGATGCCCTGGCCGATCCGGTTGGGCCCGGAGCCCAGGATCAGCACGGCCGGCTTCTCCCGCGGCTCGACCTCGGTCTCCTCGTCGTAGGACGAGTAGTGGTAGGGCGTCCGGGCGGCGAACTCGGCGGCACAGGTGTCGACGGTCTTGAACACCGGCCGGATGCCCAGCCGCCAGCGGAGGCTGCGGACACCGTCCTCACCGGCCAGCTCCGGGCGCAGCGCCGCGACCTGCCGGTCGGACAGGCCGTGCCGCTTGGCCCGGCGGAGCAGCTCGGGGGTGAGCGCCGGCGCGTCGCGGACCTCGGTGCCGACCTCGCGCACCAGCGCGATCTGGTCGACGAACCACGGGTCGAAGCCGCTGGCCTCGGCGACCTGCTCGACGCTCGCCCCCGCCGCGAGCGCCTGCTCGGCGAGGTGCAGCCGCCCGTCGACGGGCGTGCGCAGCCGCTCGAGCAGCTCGGCAGGGTCTGCGTTCGCATCGTGGGGGCCGGTCCAGAAGCCGGCGACCTTGGTCTCCGTCGAGCGCATCGCCTTGCCCAGCGCCTCGGGGAAGTTGCGGCCCATTGCCATGACCTCGCCGACGCTCTTCATCGTCGTGGTCAGCCGCGGGTCGGCGCCGGGGAACTTCTCGAAGGCGAAGCGCGGGATCTTCACGACGACGTAGTCCAGCGCCGGCTCGAAGGAGGCCGGGGTGACGCCGGTGATGTCGTTGGTGATCTCGTCGAGGGTGTAGCCGATGGCCAGCTTCGCGGCGATCTTGGCGATCGGGAAGCCGGTCGCCTTGGACGCCAGCGCGCTGGACCGGGAGACCCGGGGGTTCATCTCGATGACCACCAGGCGTCCGGTCCCCGGGTGCACGGCGAACTGGATGTTGCAGCCGCCGGTGTCGACGCCGACCTCGCGCAGCACCGCGATGCCGACGTCGCGCATCCGCTGGTACTCGCGGTCGGTGAGGGTCATCGCGGGGGCGACGGTCACCGAGTCCCCGGTGTGCACGCCCATCGCGTCGATGTTCTCGATCGAGCAGATGACGACCACGTTGTCGCTGCGGTCGCGCATCAGCTCCAGCTCGAACTCCTTCCAGCCGAGCACCGACTCCTCGATGAGGACGGTGTGCACCGGGGAGTCGGCAAGCCCGTGACCGGCCATGCGGCGCAGCATCGGCTCGTCGGTGGCGATGCCCGAGCCGAGCCCGCCCATGGTGAACGAGGGCCGGATGACGACCGGGTAGCCCACCTCGGCGGCGGTCGCCAGCGCCTCCTCGACCGTCGAGCAGACCGTCGACCGCGGGGCGTCGGCGCCGATCGAGCGGACGATGTCCTTGAACGCCTGCCGGTCCTCGCCGCGGTTGATCGCGTCGACGTCGGCACCGATGAGGCGGACGCCGTACTCGTCGAGCACGCCGTTCTCGTACAGCCCGATGGCGATGTTGAGCGCCGTCTGCCCGCCGAGGGTGGCCAGCAGGGCGTCGGGGCGCTCCTTGGCGATGACCTTCTCGACGAACTCGGGGGTGAGCGGCTCGACGTAGGTGGCGTCGGCGACGTCCGGGTCGGTCATGATCGTCGCCGGGTTGCTGTTGACCAGGCTGACCCGCAGGCCCTCGGCCTTGAGCACCCGGCAGGCCTGGGTGCCGGAGTAGTCGAACTCCGCGGCCTGCCCGATGAGGATCGGCCCGGAGCCGATCACCATCACGTGGTGGATGTCGTCCCGCTTGGGCATCAGTGGGCCTCCCCCGTGCTGTGCGTGACCTGCGGCGGCCCACCGGCCCGCGCCTCCCCGGTCCGGGCGCTGTCCATGAGGTCGACGAAGCGGCCGAACAGCGGCGCGGCGTCGTGGGGGCCGGCGGCGGCCTCGGGGTGGAACTGGACGCTGAACGCCGGGACGTCCAGGCAGCGCAGCCCCTCGACGACGTCGTCGTTGAGCCCCACGTGGCTGACCTCGACCCGGCCGTACGGGGTGTCGGTCGGCCGGTCGAGCGGCGCCTCGACGGCGAAGCCGTGGTTGTGGCTGGTCACCCGGACCGTGCCGCTGACCCGGTCGAGCACCGGCTGGTTGAGGCCGCGGTGGCCGAAGCGCAGCTTGTAGGTGCCCAGGCCCAGCGCCCGGCCCAGGATCTGGTTGCCGAAGCAGATCCCGAACAGCGGCCGGCGCGCGTCGAGCACCCCGCGCACGGCCTCGACCGCGTAGTCCGCGGCGGCCGGGTCGCCCGGCCCGTTGGAGAGGAAGACGCCGTCGGGGCCGGCGGCGAGCAGGTCCTCGGCGGTGGCGGTGGCCGGCAGCACGTGGGTCTCCACGCCGAGCTCGGCCAGGTGCCGCGGGGTGGCGGTCTTGATGCCCAGGTCCAGGGCGGCGATGGTGAACCGCTTCTCCCCCACGGCCGGGACGACGTAGGGGTCGTTGGCGGTCACCGCGGGCGCCAGGTCCGCGCCGGTCATGCTCTCCGAGGCCCGCACCCGGGTCAGCAGCTCCTCGGCCGGGAGGCCCTCGCTGCTGATCCCGGCGCGCATCGCGCCGCGCTCGCGCAGGTGGCGGGTCAGCGCTCGCGTGTCGATCCCGCTGATGCCGACGACGCCCTGGGCGACCAGCTCGTCGTCCAGGCTGCCGGTGGCCCGCCAGTTGGCCGGGCGACGTGCGGGGTCGCGGACGACGAAGCCGGCCACCCACATGCGGCGGCTCTCGTCGTCCTCGTCGTTGACCCCGGTGTTGCCGATGTGCGGGGCGGTCATGACCACGATCTGGCGGGCGTAGCTCGGGTCGGTCAGCGTCTCCTGGTAGCCGGTCATCCCGGTGGCGAACACCGCCTCGCCCAGCGTCGTCCCGACCGCGCCGTAGGCCTCGCCCCGGAACGTCCTGCCGTCCTCGAGGACGAGCATTGCCTCACTCACTTCTGTGCCTTCCCGTCCAGAACGGTCGGCGTCCCCCGCAGGAACGTCGCGACCACCCGGCCGGGGAGCTCCCGGCCGGCATAGGGGCTGTTGCGGCTGCGGCTGGCCAGCGCGGCCGGGTCGACGGGAGCCCGGGCGGCGGGGTCGAGCAGCAGCAGGTTGGCCGGCTCGCCGGGGGCGAGGGGGCGGCCGTGCCCGTCCAGGCGCCCGATCGCGGCCGGGCGGGCGGACATCCGGTCGGCGACGCCGCGCCAGTCGAGCAGGCCGGTGCCGATCATCGTGTCGATCACCACCGACAGCGCCTGCTCCAGCCCGAGCATCCCGGGCCGGGCCTGCGCCCACTCGCACTCCTTGTCCTCCACGGCGTGCGGGGCGTGGTCGGTGGCGACGGCGTCGATCGTGCCGTCGGCCAGCCCGGCCCGCAGCGCCTGCACGTCGGCGTCGGTCCGGAGCGGCGGGTTGACCTTGAACACCGGGTCGTAGCCCTCCGCGCAGGCGTCGGTGAGCAGCAGGTGGTGCGGGGTGACCTCGGCGGTGACCTGCACGCCGCGCGACTTGGCCCAGCGGAGGATCTCCACCGAGCCGGCCGTCGAGACGTGGCAGACGTGCAGCCGCGCCCCGACGTGCTCGGCGAGCAGCACGTCGCGGGCGATGATCGCCTCCTCCGCGGCCGCCGGCCAGCCGGTGAGGCCGAGGCGGGACGACCGGTCCCCCTCGTGCATCTGCGCGCCGACGGTCAGCCGCGGCTCCTCGGCGTGCTGGGCGACGACACCGTCCAGCGCCTTGACGTACTCCAGCGCCCGGCGCATGAGCGCGGGGTCGGCCACGCAGTGCCCGTCGTCGGAGAACACCCGGACCCGCGCGGCGGAGTCGGCCATGGCGCCGAGCTCGGCCAGCCGCTCGCCGGCCAGCCCGACGGTCACCGCCCCCACCGGGACGACGTCGACCAGCCCGGCCTCCTGGCCGAGCCGCCACACCTGCTCCACGACGCCGGCGGTGTCGGCGACCGGGTCGGTGTTGGCCATGGCGTGCACCGCGGTGTAGCCGCCCAGCGCCGCGGCCCGGCTGCCGGTCTCGACGGTCTCGGCGTCCTCCCGGCCGGGCTCGCGCAGGTGGGTGTGCAGGTCCACCAGACCGGGCAGCGCGACCAGCCCGGCGCCGTGGACCACCTCGGCACCGGCCGCGGACAGGCTCGGGCCGACCGCGGCGATCCGGCCGTCCTCGAGGAGGATGTCGGCGGCGTCCTCCCCGTAGGGGCGGGCACCCGTGATCAGCAGCGTCATGAGGGGGCGCCTCCCAGCAGCAGGTAGAGCACGGCCATGCGCACGGAGACCCCGTTGCCGACCTGCTCGACGATCGTGGAGCGGACGGAGTCGGCCACCTCGGCGGCGATCTCCATCCCGCGGTTCATCGGGCCCGGGTGCATGACGATCGCCTCGTCGCCGAGGGCCGCCATGCGGCGGGCGTCGAGGCCGTAGCGGCGGCTGTACTCCCGGGCGCTGGGGAAGAACGAGGCGTTCATCCGCTCGGCCTGGACCCGCAGCATCATCACCACGTCGGCCTTGGGCAGGACCGCGTCGAGGTCGTAGGAGACCTCCGCCGGCCAGCTCCCCACGCCCACCGGCAGCAGGGTCGGCGGGGCGACGAGGGTGACCTCGGCGCCGAGGGTGTGCAGCAGCCGCACGTTGGAGCGGGCCACCCGGCTGTGCAGGACGTCGCCGACGATGGCCACCCGCACGCCGTCGAGCCGGCCGAGCCGGTGCCGGATCGTGTAGGCGTCGAGCAGGGCCTGGGTGGGGTGCTCGTGGGTGCCGTCCCCGGCGTTGACCACGCTGCCCCGGACCCAGTGCGCCAGCCGGTGCGGCGCGCCGGAGGCGCTGTGCCGGACGACGACCGCGTCGGAGCCCATCGCCTCCAGCGTCAGCGCGGTGTCCTTGAGGCTCTCACCCTTGGAGACGCTGCTGCCCTTGGCCGAGAAGTTGATCACGTCGGCCGAGAGCCGCTTGGCGGCCAGCTCGAAGGAGATGCGCGTCCGGGTGGAGTCCTCGTAGAAGAGGTTGACCACCGTGCGCCCGCGCAGCGTCGGCAGCTTCTTGACCTCGCGCCCGGTCAGCGCCTGCTCGATCTGGGCGGCGGTGTCCAGGACCAGGGTCGCGTCGGCCCGGTCGAGGTCGGCGGCCTCCAGCAGGTGCCGCTTCACGCTCTGCTCCCCTGGTCGCCTCCGCGGTCGCTCCGCTCCTCGCTCGCAGAGCTCGCTGCGATGCTCACTCCCTGTCGCCCTCCCGGCTCCTCCGTGATCAGCACCTCGTCGGCGCCGTCCACCTCGGTGAGGTGGACGCGCACCTGCTGGGTGCGGGAGGTGGGCACGTTCTTGCCCACGTAGTCGGCGCGGATCGGCAGCTCCCGGTGGCCGCGGTCGACCAGGACGGCGAGCCGCACCGCCCGCGGCCGGCCCAGGTCGCGCAGCGCGTCGAGCGCGGCCCGCACCGAGCGGCCGGAGTAGAGGACGTCGTCGACGAGGACGACCAGCCGGTCGTCGATGCCGGCCTCGGGCAGCGTCGTCGGCTCCAGCGCACGGACGCCGCGCCGCCGCAGGTCGTCGCGGTAGAGGGTGATGTCGACGGTGCCGACGTCGACCGCCGTCCCGGTGAACGCCTCGATGCGGGCGGCCAGCCGGCGGGCCAGCGGGGCGCCGCGGGTGGGGATGCCGATGAGGACGACATCGGAGAGGCCGCCGTCCGCCGCGTCGGGGCTGGCGGAGGCGGCGCGTTCGATGACCTGGTGGGCGATCCGGTCGAGGACGCGGGCCACGTCGGCGGCGGAGAGCAGTGCCGTGGCGGGCGCTCCGGCGGACGCCGGTGCCGCGCCCGGGGCAGGCTCGGGTGAACTGGCCATGAGGCCTCCTTCCCCGCCTCACGGGACGGGTCGTTAAAGGAGTGGTCGGACCGGGGCCGACGGTACTGCACGACCGGATGTGACCCGCATCGCGGCCGGGTGGGCCACGATGTGGGGCCGATCCACCCGGAGGAGTGTTCTGGTGTCGCCGATCCCGCTCGACCAGTACGCTCCGTGACGACAACTCCCCCACGACGACGCACAGTGAGCAGGAAGCGATGAGCACCGACTACTCACGGGCCCTCGGTGCCCGGCTCCGCGCCATCCGCAACCAGCAGGGGCTCTCGCTCCAGGGAGTCGAGGACAAGTCGCACGGCCGCTGGAAGGCCGTCGTCGTCGGCTCCTACGAGCGCGGCGACCGCGCGGTGACCGTGCAGCGCCTCTCCGAGCTGGCCGTCTTCTACGGCGTGCCGGTCTCCGAGCTGTTGCCCGACCCGCGGCCGAGCTCGGCGGTCACCTCGACGACGAAGATCGTCCTCAACCTCGAGTCGCTGGGCTCGCTGCCCGCCGACGAGGCCGGTCCGCTGGCTCGGTACGCCTCCACCATCCAGGCCCAGCGGCACGACTACAACGGCAAGGTCCTGTCCATCCGCGCAGAGGACCTCAAGTCGCTGGCGATCATCTACGACATGAGCCCCGACGAGCTGACCAGCCGGCTCATCGAGTGGGGGGTCCTCTCCCCCGGCATGGAGAGCGTCGTCGGCTTCGGCGGCGACGAGGACGAGGACGAGGTCAACCCCAACTGGGAGCGCCGCCGCACCCCGCGCTGAGCGCGGACCCGTCCCCGGGACGGACCAGGACGCGCGCGAGGCCCCCGACCGACGGGTCGGGGGCCT
>NZ_JBJGYV010000036.1:0-49641 GCF_054050175.1 Geodermatophilus sp. SYSU D00697 | reverse complement strand
ATTCGAATCCGGGCGAGAACCGAGAGCTGACACTCTCGACATCCATCAACCCAAAGAAACCCACAAAGGGGTTGTTACTTGGCACTGACTTTCGGCACGCTGTTGAGTTCTCAAGGAGCGGACGCGCTCGAACCCCAGCCTTTTCGGCCTTCGTTCGGGGCGGTGTCTCCACTTTACACCGTGCTCCGCATCAGTCAAACCGCGGGGTTCGTCTGGCGGTTACCAGGCTGGCGGCCCGGTCCGTTCTCGCTCGGTGCAGAGAGAACCATACACGGCCCTGAGGGGCCGTGCACGGGGGGTCCCCCGAGCGTTCTCCCGGGTCCGGGGACCCCGTCGTCCGGGGTCCTCGGCGCCCACGGCGGGCGGCTCGTCGCCGTCCGTCCTGGGCGGAGGTGGAACGCCGGCGACCGATCGCCGATCCCCCGGGCGGTCCCGGAGCGGAGGCTCGCGCCTCCCGTCCCGCGCCGGGGCACGACTCCGGCCCTCGCGCCGGCCACCCACCGCAACCGTGCTCCGCGTCATGGAGACAGGGGTGGGGTCGCCGGCCGCGAGGAAGGACCCGGTGTCCCGACGTGCCCTCTCAACGCCGTGCCCGCGGGCCGCCTTCCGGCCGAGGTCGCGGTCTCGGTCACGGTCATCGGTCGTCGCCCGTCCGCCGTTTGCCGGCGGGGGACCGCGTCAGGCGACCCCGCGAGGCCGGAACTGCACGCTGACCCGCGGGCCGACGGCCTTGGCGGTCTTCGGGATGCAGTGCTCCCAGGTCCGCTGGCAGGACCCGCCCATGACGACGAGGTCGCCATGCCCCAGCGGGAAGCGCAGGCTCTCGCCGCCACCAACCGGGCGCAGCAGCAGCGGCCGCGGGGAGCCGAAGGAGACGATCGCCACCATCGTGTCGGTGCTACGACCGCGGCCGATGCGGTCCCCGTGCCAGGCCACGCTGTCCCGCCCGTCGCGGTACAGGCACATGCCGGCGGTGACGAACGGCTCACCGAGTTCCCCGGCGTAGTGGGCGTTGAGCGCGCTCCGGGCCGCGGTCAGCAGCGGGTGCGGCAGGACCTCCTCGCCGCCGTACCACCGGAGCAGCCGCGGGACGGCGACCTCCCGCTCGTACATCTGCCGACGGTCGGCGCGCCAGCCGATGTCCCCGAGCAGCACCTCGAGGACCGCGTCGGAGCCGGACACCCACCCGGGCAGGTGGTCGACCCACGCGCCGCGGCTCAACCGGTGCCGGGTCACGGCGAGCGGCCCGAGCGTCGGCTCCTCGGCGAGGTCCCACATCGACGGCTGGTGCGCGAGCGACATGCGCGCAGGCTACGCCGGATCGAACGTGTGTACGAGTTCTCGACGAGCGGCTCGGCCGGAGGTGGGGGCTCCCTCAGGCGGTCAGGGCGAGCGCGAAGGGCAGCACACGCGAGGCGCCGGCCAGCCGCAGCTCCCGTCCGGCGACCGTCATGGTCCAGCGGGAGTCGGCCAGGTCGTCCACGAGCAGCACCGGCACCGGCCCCATCGCCGAGAGCTGCTCGCGCAGCTGCGGGCCGACGACGATCCGCTGCCACACCCCCGCCAGCCGGAAGGCGCTGTTCCCGCCGGGCTGTCCGGTCGGGCCGCCGTGCGCGAGGGAGAGCTCGCCGAGGTAGGGCAACCGCCCGAGCCCGGCCAGGCCCTGCGCGAGACCGGTCACCAGGCGCGGGCGCCGGCGCGACGGGACGGCGACGACCGCGGCCGGGCGCTCCGCCCAGTCCCAGGCGCCGAGCACCCGGGCGCAGGCGCGGATCAGCTCGTCGTCCGGGAGGGTGTCGGTGACCGAGTGCCGCACCGGGACGTCGAAGGCGGCGTCCGGGTCCTCCTCGATCCCCGGCGCCTCGAGGTCGACGACGCCACCCACGCCGTCGTCCCCCAGCAGGGTGCGCAGCCGCTGCCCCCAGCCGAGGTCGGTGAGCCGGGCGACGGCCCGGCCCGGGTCGACCTGCTCGGCCGGGGCGATCTTGCCCTTCACGGGGACGCCGAGCCGGTCGGCGCCCGTCGGCCACTGCGCCCGGGGCGCGAGCTCGACACCGGGGCGGTCGAGCGCCGCCGAGGCGGCCTCGGCCGCCGCCTCCGGCACGTCGGTGGCGTACCAGGGCCCGGCGCACACGTCGCAGCGCCCGCACGGCGCGGCGGTCGGGTCGTCCAGCGCCTCCTGGAGGAAGGCCATCCGGCACCGGGCCTCGGCCACCGGGCGGGCGTAGGCGATCATCGCCCGCTGCTCGGCCTCCCGGGTGCGGGTGACGCGCGCGTAGCGGTCGGCGTCGTAGACCCAGGGCTGCCCGGTGGCCCGCCAGCCGCCCTGCACCCGCTCCACGGCGCCGTCGACGGCGAGCACCTTGAGCAGCAGCTCCAGCCGCGAGCGGCGGACGTCGGCCACCGTCTCCAGCCGGGCCACCGACCAGGCCTTCCCGTCGGCCATGGCCGACAGCACCGCCGCCGCGTGGTCCTGCCGGGGCATGGAGGAGGTGGCGAACCACTGCCAGATGGCGAGGTCCTCCGGGCCGGGCAGCAGCAGGACGTCGGCGTGCTCGACCGCGCGCCCGGCGCGGCCGACCTGCTGGTAGTAGCTGACCGGGGAGGACGGGGCGCCCAGGTGGACGACGAAGCCGAGGTCGGGCTTGTCGAAGCCCATGCCCAGCGCGGAGGTGGCGACCAGCGCCTTGACGGAGTTCGACCGCAGCGCCTCCTCGGCATCGCGCCGGTCGGCGTCGTCCAGCCGCCCGGTGTAGGCGCGCACCTCGTGGCCGGCGTCGCGGAGCAGGGCGGCGGTCTCCTCCGCCGCGGCGACGGTGAGCGTGTAGACGATCCCGCTGCCCGGCAGGTCGGAGAGGTGGGCGGCCAGCCACGCCAGGCGCGCGCGGTCGGTGGGCAGCCGGAGCACGCCCAGGCGCAGCGAGTCCCGCGCCAGCGGGCCGCGCACCGTGGTCACGCCCACGCCCCCGGCCCCGAGCTGCTCGGCGACGTCGGCCACCACCCGCTCGTTGGCCGTGGCGGTCGTGGCCAGCACCGGCGTCCCGGCCGGCAGGGTGCCCAGCAGGTCGCGGATGCGGCGGTAGTCCGGCCGGAAGTCGTGCCCCCAGTCGGACACGCAGTGCGCCTCGTCGACCACCAGCAGCCCGCAGCGGGCCACCAGGCCGGGCAACTGCTCCTCCCGGAACCGCGGGTTGGTCAGCCGCTCCGGGGACACGAGCAGGACGTCGACGTCGTCGGCGGCCAGCCGTGCGGCGACGTCGTCCCACTCCGTGGCGTTGGCGCTGGAGATCTCCACCGCGCGGATGCCGGCCCGCGCGGCGGCCGCGACCTGGTCGCGCATGAGCGCCAGCAGCGGGCTGACCAGCAGCGTGGGGCCGGCTCCCCGGCGGCGCAGCAGCGCGGTGGAGACGAAGTAGACCGCCGACTTGCCCCAGCCGGTGCGCTGCACGACCAGGGCACGTTCCGAGCGCTCCACCAGCGCGGCGACGGCGGCGTCCTGCCCCTCGCGGAACGCGGCGTCGGGGCGGCCGGTCAGCTCGCGGAGGACCTCGAGGGCCTCGACGGCGAGGTCGGACGTCGGCGCGGCGGTGCTCATGCCCGCCGACACTAGGCACCCGGAGCGACAGGACCGGCCGCCGCGCGGATCCTGGGGACGATGGAGGAGGATGCACAGGCGATGCGACCGCCGGACAACCACGTGCACACCCACTGGTCCTGGGACACCCCCGACTCGGCGACGATGGTGCGCGCCTGCGAGCGCGCGGTGGCCCGCGGCCTGCCGGCCATCGCCTTCACCGAGCACCTGGACTTCACCACCTGGTCGCCCGAGGACCGCGCCACCGCCGAGGGCCTGGTCGACCGGCACGCCTCACGCCACCTGCCGATCGACGTCGAGGGGTACTTCGCCGAGCTGGAGGAGTGCCGGGAGCGCTT
Source organism: Geodermatophilus sp. SYSU D00697 (assembly GCF_054050175.1). NCBI lineage: Bacteria > Bacillati > Actinomycetota > Actinomycetes > Geodermatophilales > Geodermatophilaceae > Geodermatophilus > Geodermatophilus sp. SYSU D00697. The sequence continues at coordinate 45,708 of NZ_JBJGYV010000036.1, read as the reverse complement.
CCCCGAGCTGCGCATCTGGTCCGGGGTGGAGACCGGTGAGCCGCACCTGTTCGCCGCGAGCGTCGCCGGCCACCTGCGCGACGCCCCGGTCGACCGCGTGCTGGGGTCGCTGCACTCGCTCAGCCAGGACGGCCGGCTCTACGGCGTGGGCCGGCTGCTCTACCCCGACCCCGACACCACGATGCGCCGCTACCTGGCCGAGGTCGTCGACATGGTGGAGAACAGCGACGTCTTCCAGGTGCTCGCGCACGTCGACTTCCCCCGCCGGTACTGGCCGGGCGGCAGCGACCGGTACTCGGAGAAGGACTACGAGGAGGAGTACCGGGCGGTCTTCCGCGCGCTGGCGCGGACCGGCCGGGCACTGGAGGTCAACACCACCAGTCCGCTGGCCTCGGTCGACCAGGTGCGCTGGTTCCACGAGGAGGGCGGCGAGGCGGTCAGCTTCGGCAGCGACGCCCACCAGCCGGCCGTCGTCGGCCAGCACTTCGACCTGGCGGTGGACGTCGTCGAGTCCGCCGGCTTCCGCCCCGGCCGGGACGCCTTCGACTTCTGGCGCCGCTGACCCCATCCGGTCCGGACAAGTACTTCACCGCTAAGGCATCTGCCGCTAGGGTCGGCCGGGTGAGGTCTCCCCGCCGCGTCGTCATCGCCCTCGGCGGAAACGCGATGACCGGCCCGGACGGCTCGGCCACGCCCGGCGCCCAGCAGGCGGCGCTGGCGGCCGCCTCCGTGCACGTCGCGGAGGTCGTGGCGACGGGGGTCGAGGTCGTGCTGACCCACGGCAACGGCCCCCAGGTGGGCAACCTGCTGGTCAAGAACGAGCTCGCGGCGCACGAGGTCCCCCCGGTGCCGCTGGACTGGTGCGTGGCGCAGACCCAGGCGACCATCGGCTTCACCCTGGCCGACGAGCTCGACGCCGCCCTCGCCGCTCGCGGCCTCGCCCAGCGGACCGCGAGCCTGGTCACGCGCACGCTGGTCGACCCGGACGACCCGCACTTCCGCGAGCCGTCCAAGCCGGTGGGCCGGTTCCTCCCCCGGGAGAAGGCCGAGACCTTCATCGCGCACGGGCAGATCTGGGAGGACCGCGGCGAGCGCGGCTGGCGCCGGGTGGTCGCCTCCCCCGAGCCGCGGTCGGTCGTCGACGTCCCCGCGATCTCCGCGCTGGCGGGGGCCGGTTTCGTCGTCGCCTGCGCCGGCGGGGGCGGCATCCCGGTGGTCGACGACGGCGGCGCCCTCCGCGGGGTCGAGGCGGTCATCGACAAGGACCTCACCGCCGCCCTGCTCGCCGCCGAGCTCGGCGCGGACACGCTGGTCATCGCCACCGACGTCCCGACCGTGATGGTCGACTTCGGCACCCCGCACGCCCGGCCGCTGGGCCGGGTGACCGCCGCCGAGCTGCGCGAGCACGCCGCGGCCGGGCAGTTCGCCCGCGGCAGCATGGGCCCCAAGGTCGACGCCGCGCTGCGGTTCGTCGAGGGGACCGGCGGGCGCGCCGTCATCACCAGCCTCGAGCACATCTCCGACGCCGTCCGCGGGGACGACGCCGGCACCGTCCTGCAGAACGACCCTCTCGCCCCGACCAAGGAGAAGTGATCCCGTGCCCGCACCGATCGAGGTCCGCAAGGTCCCGCTGCACAACGTCAGTGACGCCTCCGAGCTGGCCAAGCTCATCGACGAGGGCGTCATCGAGGCCGACCGGGTCGTCGCCGTGATCGGCAAGACCGAGGGCAACGGCGGCGTCAACGACTACACCCGCATCATCGCCGACCGCGCGTTCCGCGAGGTGCTGCAGGAGAAGGGCACCCGCTCGGCCGATGTGGTCAAGCAGATCCCGATCGTGTGGTCCGGCGGCACCGACGGCGTCATCAGCCCGCACGCCACGATCTTCGCGACCCTGCCCGAGGACGCCGTGGAGAAGACCGACGAGCCGCGGCTGACCGTCGGCTTCGCGATGAGCGAGAAGCTGCTCCCCGAGGACATCGGCCGCATCTCCATGGTGGAGAAGGTCGCCGACGGCGTGCGCCGGGCGATGAAGGAGGCCGGCATCGAGGACCCGGCCGACGTCCACTACGTGCAGACCAAGACGCCGCTGCTGACCATCGAGACGATCCGCGACGCCCACGAGCGCGGGCAGACCACCTACTACGACGAGCCGCACGGGTCGATGGACCTCTCCAACGGCACGACGGCCCTGGGCATCGCCGTCGCGCTCGGGGAGATCGAGATGCCGACGCAGGAGCAGGTCATGCGCGACCTGTCGCTCTACTCGTCGGTGGCGTCCTGCTCGTCCGGCGTGGAGCTGGACCAGGCGCAGATCGTCGTCGTCGGCAACGCCCGCGGGCACGGCGGCAACTACCGCATCGGCCACTCGGTCATGGCGGACGCGCTCGACCAGGACGGCATCTGGAACGCCATCCGCGACGCCGGGCTGGACCTGCCCGAGCGCCCGCACCACACCGACCTCGGCGACCGGCTGGTCAACGTCTTCCTCAAGTGCGAGGCCGACCCGACCGGCAAGGTCCGCGGGCGGCGCAACGCCATGCTCGACGACTCCGACGTGCACTGGCACCGGCAGATCAAGGCGTGCGTGGGTGGCGTGACCGCCTCGGTCACCGGCGACCCGGCGGTGTTCGTCTCCGTCGCCGCGGTGCACCAGGGCCCGTCGGGTGGCGGCCCGGTCGCCGCCATCGTCAAGGCCTGACGCAGATCGCGGTTGGTCATGGGGTCGTCGCGGGAGGACGCGCCGCCACCGGCGAGTCGGCCGGCGACGACCCCATGACCACGCGGGGGTGAGCCGGGCGCATCACCGGCCCGGTGCCACCCTGACCACCGCGAAGCCCCGGGCGACCAGCCCGAGGACATCGCCGCCGCCGTCGCGTGGCTGGCCTCCGACGAGGCCCGCACGTCACCGGCATCCAGCTGCCGGTCGACCTGGGCACGCTCACCCGCTGAGGCGGGCCGCGGGCCCGGCGGCGACCGGGCCCGCGGTCAGGGCAGGATCGCGTCCACGTAGCCGCCGTCGACCCGCACGGCGCCGCCGGTGGTCGCCGAGGCCAGCGGCGAGGCCAGGTAGACGCACATGTGCGCGATCTCCTCGGGCTCGATCAGCCGGTGGATCAGCGAGTTGGGCCGGTGCAGGCGCATGAACTCCCGCTGCGCCTCCTCCCAGGGCAGGTCGCCGACGAGGGTGCGCACGAAGTCCTCGACGCCGCCGGTGTGGGTCGGTCCGGCGATCACCGAGTTGACCGTGACGCCGGACCCGGCGGCCTCCTTGGCGAACCCGCGGGCCACGGCGAGCAGGGCGGTCTTGGTGACGCCGTAGTGCACCATCTCCGCCGGGACCACCACCGCCGAGTCGCTGGCGATGTACTGCACCCGTCCCCAGCCCCGCTCCCGCATGCCCGGCAGGTACGCGCGGGTCAGCCGGACGGCGGTGAGCACGTTGGTCTCGAAGTAGCGGCGCCACTCGTCGTCGGGGATCTCCAGCACCGGCTGCGCGCCGAAGACGCCGAGGTTGTTGACCAGGACGTCGGCGTCCGGGACCGCGGCCCGCAGCGCGGCCGTGCCCTCGTCGGTCGTGACGTCCCCGGCGACGGTGGCGACCTCCGCCCCCTCGACCTCGGACCGGAGGCGGTCGGCCGCGCGCGCGAGCTTCCCGTCGTCGCGCCCGGTGAGGACGACGGCGGCGCCGGCCCGCGCCAGTCCGGTGGCGATGGCCAGGCCGATGCCCTGCGAGGAGCCGGTGACGACGGCCGTGCGGCCGCTGAGGTCGATCTGCACGCGAGGAGCAAGCCGCCGGGACCGCCGGCTGTTCCGCCGGGCCGGGGCGGCACGGCACCCGGGGGGCGGTGGGTGCCCTGGTCTACGGTGGCCGCCGGCAGTCGACCGAGGGGCCGGGCCGGACGGGAGCGCAGCCAGGTGAACGGGTCCGCCCGCGTGCAGCGCGCCCTGCCCGCGGTCTTCCTGGTCCTGGTCGCCGTGCTGGACGTCGCCGCCGGACGCGGGCAGGTCGTCCTGGGGCTCGCGGGCCTGGCCCCTCTCGTCGCGGCCACGGTGCTCGGCCGGCGGGCCACCGTGGCCTACGGCGTCCTGGCCCTCGGCGTCGCCGCCGCGCTGGGCGCCTACGACCGGCAGTACACGGCCGAGGCCCTGCCGACCCAGCTGGTGCGGCTGGTGCTGATCGCCCTCGGCAGCCTGCTGGCGGTCAGCGCCTGCACGCTGCGCCTGCGGCGCGAGGCCGAGCTGGCGCGGCTCAGCGCCGAGGCCGCGGCGGCGCAGGCGGTCGTGGAGACGGCGGAGACCCTGCAGCGCCACCTGCTCGGCGGCCCACCCGACGTCGCACCCGTGCAGACCGCCGTGCGCTACCTGGCGGCCAGCCGGCACGCCCGGGTCGGCGGCGACTGGTACGACGCCTTCCGGCTCGGCGACGGGCGGACCATGCTGGTCATCGGCGACGTCGCGGGCCACGACGCACCCGCCGCGGCGACGATGGCGCAGACCCGCGGGATGCTGCGCGCCCTCGGCCCGACCGTCCCCGGCTCGCCGGCCGCCGTCCTCACCGCCCTGGACCGCGTGTTCGCGGACGTGCGCGTCGGGACGCTGGTCACCGTGGCCGTGGCGACGCTGGACCCGTGCGCCGACGGCACGTCGGTGCTGCGCTGGTCCAACGCCGGGCACCCGTCGCCCGTCCTCGTCCGCGCGGACGGCCGGGTGCTGCTGCTCGAGCGCCCGGCCGACCCGCTCCTCGGCGTCACCCACACGGCCCGGCGGGCCGACCACGAGGTCCGGATGGGTCCCGGGGACACCGTCGTCCTCTACACCGACGGCCTCGTGGAGCGCCGGCAGGCGTCCCTGGACGACGGGCTGGCGGAGCTGGTGGCGACGCTGGAACGGGTCGGTCGCGAGCCGCTGGAGCAGCTCTGCGACGGCGTGCTGGGCGAGCTCGGCGGCCGGGAGGACGACGACGTCGCCCTGCTGGCCGTGCGGCTGCCCCGTCAGCAGGCCTCGCCCGCCAGGTAGGCGGGCGGGACGGCGTCGACCAGCCAGACGCCGTTGGCCGAGCGGGTGAACCGCGCGCCCGCCGCCGCGAGCCCCGCCGCGTCCACCCGCAGGACGACCGGCGTCCCACGCCGGCTCCCCACCCGGCGGGCGGTGGTGACGTCGGCGCTCAGGTGTACCGCGTGCCGCCGTCCGGGCCGCAGCCCCTCGGCCAGGATCGCCGGGAGGTACCGGGCGACGGTCCCGTGGAACAGCACCGGCGGCGGGGTCTGCGGCGCGTAGCCCAGGTCGACCGTGACGCTGTGACCCTGGCTGGCGCGGATCCGCCTGCCGGTCCCGTCGAACGCGAACCGGCGCTTGTCGTCGGTCGCGACGACGTGCTCCAGTGTCGCGCGGTCGATGCCCAGCGCGGCGAGCAGCTGGTCGACGTCGGCCCAGCCGGCCGCGTCCAGGGTCAGCCCGGCGCTCTGCGGCACGTGCCGCAGCAGGTAGGACAGCCGCTTGCCCAGCCGGACGACGTCTCGACGGGCCATGCCGCTACGGCCGGCCGCCGAGGTCGGCGGTGATCCGGGCGGCGGTCTCGACCAGCAGGGGGACGACGGTGCGCTGCAGTTCGCCCTTGCTGGACCGGCCCACCGAGGTGGACGACGCCAGCGCGGCCACCACCTGCCCCGACCGGTCGCGGACCGGCGCCGAGGCCGACAGCAGCCCGGCCTCCAGCTCCTCGGCCACGACGGACCAGCCCTGGTCGCGCACCCGCGCGAGCTCCGCCCGCAGCGCCGAGGGGTCGGTGACGGTGTTGGGGGTGATGGCCGGCAGCGGCCTGCGGTTGAGCGCGGCGTCGACGACCTCGGTCGGCGCCCAGGCCAGCAGCACGCGGCCCATCGAGGTGGCGTAGGCGGGGACCCGCGTGCCGACGGAGACGTTGATGCTCATGATCCGGCGCACCGGCACCCGGGCGACGTAGACGACCTCGTCGCCGTCCAGCGTGGCCAGCGAGGCCGACTCGTGGGTCTCCTCCGCCAGCCGGAGCAAGTGCGGCTGGGCCAGCTCGATGAGCGCGTGCGAGGCGGTGTAGTGCTGCCCGATGGAGAGCACCCGCGGGGTCAGCGACCAGCGCCCGCCGCGGCCCCGGACGTAGCCCATCCGCTCGAGGGTGAGGAGGAACCGCCGGACCGCCGGCCGTGAGAAGCCGGTGAGCTGCGCCAACTCGGCCAGCGTCGGCTCCGGGTGCTCCGCGTCGAAGGCCAGCAGCACCGCGATTCCGCGCTCGAGGCTCTGCACGTGGTCGCGGTCGCCGTTCGTGCTCTCGCGCTCGCCGTCGGACATCGCCACCCATCTTCCTGCACGGCGGGGGTTGACGGACGCGCGTGACCCGCAGCACACTCCCTGCACGCCATGCGGTCAGCCAGTACGCATAGCGTACGACCGGCGAGGAGGAGCACCGTGCCCGACCCGCGCAGCACCCGCAACGCCTTCGGGCGGTTCGCCACCGGCGTCACCGTCGTCACCTGCGCCAAGGACGACGGCGTGCCGCACGGCGCCACGGTCAACGCGTTCACCGCGGTCTCCCTGGAGCCGGCGCTGTGCCAGGTGACGCTCACCCGGCAGTCGAAGGCCTGCGGGTACCTCGAGAGCGCGCCGTTCGCGGTCAACGTCCTCGCCGCCGACCAGCTGGACACCGCGTGGCACTTCGCCGGCCGCCCGCAGGACCCGGAGCCCGCCTGGGCCGACGGCCCGACCGCGCCGGTGCTCGTCGGCAACGCCGCGACCATCTCCTGCCGGCCGTGGCGGACCTACGACGGCGGCGACCACGTCATCGTGATCGGTGAGGTGGTCGACCTCGACGTCACCGACGCCGACCCGCTGCTGTTCTTCGGCGGCCGGTTCCGCGAGCTGGCCGCGCCGGCCACCGGCGTCCACTGGGGCGGGTCCCTCGACTGCCCCGAGCTGGGCTGGTTCGACGCGACGACGGCCTTCCCGGCGCTGCACCCGCACTCCTCCCGGGCCGCGTCCTGAGGGAGGGCCCCGTCCCTCCCCGGGACGGGGCCAACCGCACCACCCGTTCCACCGCACGGCCGCAGTCCCGACTCCACCGACGAAGGAGGGTCCCTGTGACGCTCGAGCAAGAACGCGAGACGGTCAGCCCCCGCACGCCCACCGAGCCCGGCAAGGCAACGGCCACCCGGCCGATGACCGGCGACGAGTACATCGAGAGCATCCGCGACGGACGGGAGATCTGGCTCTACGGCGAGCGGGTACCCGACGTCACCACGCACCCGGCCTTCCGCAACCCGGTCCGGATGACCGCCCGGCTCTACGACTCGCTGCACGACCCGGACCAGCAGGAGGTCCTGACCGTGCCGACCGACACCGGCAGCGGCGGCTTCACCCACCCGTTCTTCCGTGCGCCGCACTCGAGCGAGGACATGGTCCGCGACCGCGACGCGATCGCCCACTGGGCCCGGAAGTCCTACGGCTGGATGGGCCGCTCACCGGACTACAAGGCCAGCTTCCTCGGCACCCTGGGCGCCAACAGCGAGTTCTACGCGCCGTTCGAGGACAACGCGAAGCGCTGGTACCGGGAGTCGCAGGAGAAGGTCCTGTACTGGAACCACGCGATCATCAACCCGCCGGTCGACCGCAACCTGCCGCCGGACGAGGTCGGCGACGTCTTCATGAAGGTGGAGAAGGAGACCGACGCCGGGCTGGTCGTGTCCGGCGCCAAGGTCGTGGCCACCGGCTCGGCGATCACCAACTACAACTTCATCGCCCACTACGGACTCCCGATCAAGAAGAAGGAGTTCGCCCTCATCTGCACCGTGCCGATGGACGCGCCGGGCGTGAAGCTGATCTGCCGCACCTCCTACACCCAGCAGGCCGCCGTCATGGGCAGCCCGTTCGACTACCCGCTGTCGAGCCGGATGGACGAGAACGACACGATCTTCGTGTTCGACGAGGTGCTCGTGCCTTGGGAGAACGTCTTCCTCTACGGCGACATCGAGAAGATCAACGGCTTCTTCCCGGTGTCCGGCTTCATCCCCCGGTTCACCCTGCACGGCTGCACCCGCCTGGCGGTCAAGCTCGACTTCATCGCCGGTCTGCTGCTCAAGGCGCTCGAGGCGACCGGCAGCAAGGACTTCCGGGGCGTGCAGACCCGCGTCGGTGAGGTCATCGGCTGGCGCAACGTCTTCTGGGCGCTCACCGACGCGATGTGCGCCAACCCCGACGAGTGGGTCGGCGGCACCACGCTGCCCAAGCTCGACTACGGGCTGACCTACCGGATGTTCATGATCCAGGGCTATCCCCGGGTCAAGGAGATCATCGAGTCCGACGTCGCCAGCGGGCTGATCTACCTCAACTCGCACGCGATCGACTTCCAGACCCCCGAGGTCCGCCCCTACCTGGACAAGTACGTGCGCGGGTCCAACGGCATCGAGGCCGTCGACCGGGTCAAGGTCATGAAGGCCCTCTGGGACGCCGTGGGCACCGAGTTCGGCGGCCGCCACGAGCTCTACGAGCGCAACTACTCCGGCAACCACGAGAACGTGAAGGCCGAGCTGCTCTTCGCCGCCGAGGCCCAGGGCACCACGGGCTCGATGAAGGGCCTCGCCGAGGCCTGCCTGGCCGAGTACGACCTCGACGGCTGGACCGTGCCCGACCTCGTCGGCAACGACGACGTCTCCTTCTTCGCCAACCGCCGCTAGCCGGAGTGGATCCGTCCGCGTTCCGCGGGCGGATCCGCTCCACCACACCACCCGACAGGAGATCCCATGACCACCGTCGAGCAGAGCAGCCCGACCGCGGCCGGCTCCGGCGCCAACGCCACGGCGTCCTTCCGGACCACCGAGCAGTACCACGTGGGCGAGGCCGCGGTCTCGCCCGAGCGGGTCAGCACCGTCGTGAAGGCCGTCCTGCAGGGCGTGCACCAGGCCATCCGCGAGCACGACGTGACCTATCCGGAGTTCCAGGCCGCCAAGGCCTGGATGATCGAGGTCGGCGAGGGCGGCGAGTGGCCGCTGTTCCTCGACGTGTTCGTCGAGCACGTCGTCGAGGAGGTCGCCGCCCGCACGCAGACCGGCACCAAGGGCAGCATCCTCGGCCCCTACTACCTGCCCGGCCAGAAGCGTCTCCCGGCGCAGGCCACCCTGCCCATGCGGGACGACGAGGCCGGCACGCCGCTGGTGTTCAGCGGGCAGGTCCGCGACGTCGACGGCACCCCACTGGCCGGCGCCGAGGTCGACATCTGGCAGGCCGACGACCAGGGCTACTACTCCGGCTTCGCCCCGCACATCCCCGAGGGCAACCTGCGCGGGGTCGTCGTCACCGACGACGAGGGGCGCTTCGAGATCCGGACCGTCCAGCCCGCGCCGTACCAGATCCCCACCGACGGGCCCACCGGCAAGCTGATCACCGCAGCCGGCTGGCACCCGTGGCGCCCGGCCCACCTGCACCTGCTGGTGCGGGCGCCCGGGCACCGCACGATCACCACGCAGCTGTACTTCGCCGGCGGCGAGTGGGTCGACAGCGACGTGGCCGAGGCCACCAAGCCCGAGCTGATGCTCGACCCGCAGGACCAGGGCGACGGCACCCGGGCGGTCACCTACGACTTCGTCCTCGAGCCGGCCTGAGATCCGATCCCGTCCTCCCCGCCCCGGCACGCCCTGGGCGGGGAGGACGGCCGCTGAGCGGAGGGAAACACCATGAGCGACCTGACCATCGAGCGCGTCGAGACGGCGGTCCTCGACGTCCCCCTGCGCCGCGCCCACCGCTTCGCGCGGACCGGCATGGACGCGCAGCCGATCCTGCTGGTCACCGTGACCACCCGCGGCGGCGTGCGCGGCGTGGGCGAGGGCGTCGTCCCCGGCGGGCCGTGGTGGGGCGGCGAGTCGGTGGAGACCATGCAGCTGGTCATCGATCGGTACGTGACCCCGCTGCTGCTCGGCCGCCGGGTCGACGACGTCGCCGGCATCCAGCAGGCGGTCAACGACGTCGTCAACGCCAACCTCTACGCCAAGGCCGCCGTGGAGGTCGCGCTGCACGACGCGTGGGCCCGCAGCCTCGGCGTCCCCGTGCACACCCTGCTCGGCGGCCTGGCCCGGACGTCGATCCCGGTCACCTGGGCGCTGGGCACCGAGTCCGCCGCCGAGGTGGTCGAGGAGGCCCAGGCCAAGCTCGCCGCCGGGCTGCACACCAGCTTCAAGCTCAAGATGGGCGCCCACGAGCCCGAGGACGACGTCGCCCGGGTCGTCGAGGTCGCCTCGAAGCTGGCCGGCGAGGCCAGCGTGCGGGTCGACATCAACGCCCGGTGGGACCTGATGACCTCGCTGCGCTGGCTGCCGCGGCTGGCCGAGGCCGGCGTCGACCTGGTCGAGCAGCCGGTGCCCGGCGCCGAGGTGGAGTGGCTGGCCGAGATCAACGCGGCGCTGCCGATCCCGGTGATGGCCGACGAGAGCCTGCGGACGCCGTCGGACGCGCTGCGGCTGGTGAAGCTGCGGGCCGCCGACGTGTTCTCCCTCAAGACCACCAAGTCCGGCGGGCTGCGGTACACCCGCCAGATCGCCGACGTCGCGGCCGCCGCCGGCGTCCCCTGCCACGGCGGGACGTCGATCGAGGGCCCGATCGGCACGGCGGCGTCGCTGCACCTGGCCTGCGCGACGCCCGGCGTCACCTACGGCAGCGAGCTGTTCGGCCCGCTGCTCATGCGCGAGGAGCTCGTGACCGAGCCGCTGCGCTACGCCGACGGTCACCTGCACCTGCCCGAGGGCCCGGGGTTGGGCGTGGAGCTCGACCCGGCCGCCGTCGCCCGCTTCAGGAGGAGCTGAGCATGCTGTTCCACGTCCGCATGGACGTCGCCGTCCCCCGCGACCTCGACCCCGCCGAGCGCACCGACCTGCTGACCCGGGAGAAGGCCCGCGCCCTGGAGCTGCAGCGGAAGGGCACCTGGGTGCACCTGTGGCGGGTGGTCGGCCAGTACAGCAACATCAGCGTCTTCGACGTCGACAGCTCCGACGAGCTGCACGAGATCCTCTGGAACCTGCCGCTGTTCCCGTTCATGACCATCGCGGTGACGCCGCTGACCGAGCACCCGTCGGCGCTGTCGGCCAACCCGTGACGTCGGTCGAGGAGCGGCTGCGGCGACTCGAGGACGCCGAGTCGATCCGGGGCCTCGACGCCGTCTACTGCCGGCTGCTCGACGACGGCGACTGGCCGGCGCTGGTCGGGCTGTTCACCCCGGACGGCGTGTTCGACGGGTTGTCCCGGGTGCAGGGCCGGGACGACCTGCTCGCCTTCTTCTCCGGCCTCGCCGACGGCGGGCTGACCGCCTTCTGGCACCACGTGTCCAACCTCGAGGTCGCGGTGGACGGCGACACCGCCACGGTGCGCTCGCTGCTGTGGCAGCCCTGCGTCGTCGACGGCGTGCCGCACGTGGCGGCCGGGCGGTACGCCGACGAGCTGGTCCGCACCGAGGAGGGGTGGCGCTACCGGGTCAAGCAGGTCCGGTTCTCCTACTGGGCGCCGCTGGCGGTTGGATGGGACCAGCACCGTTTCACCCTCGAGGCGGCCCGCAACGCCGCCGTCCCCGGGAGAGCTCTGTAGATGACCGCACGCCTGCACTGCATCGACGAAGGCCAGGAGGGGGCGCCGGTCCTCGTGCTGGGCCCCTCCCTCGGGACCGACACCGGGTTGTTCGACGCCCAGGCCGAGGCGTTCGACGGGGAGTTCCGCGTCGTCCGCTACGACCTGCGCGGGCACGGCGGCTCGGAGGTGGTCCCCGGGCCGTGCACGATGGCCGACCTCGCCGCCGACGTGCTCGCCCTGCTCGACCGGCTCGGGATCGAGCGCTTCTCCTACGCCGGGGTCTCGATCGGCGGGGCGATCGGCCAGCAGCTGGCCCTCACCGTGCCCGAGCGGCTGGAGAAGCTGGCGGTCATCGCCTCGGCCGCACAGTTCGCCGACCCGCCCTCGTGGACCGCCCGCGCGCAGCAGGTGCGCGAGCAGGGGACGGAGGTGCTGGTCGGGTCCCGGACCGGCACGTGGTTCACGGCGGCCTGGGCCGAGCAGCACCCCGACGAGGCCCTGCGGTTGCTGAAGATGCTGCGCGACACCCCGCGCGAGGGCTACGCCGCCTGCTGCGAGGCGATCGGCACGTTCGACGTCCGCGACCGGCTGGGCGAGATCACGACGCCGACGATCGTGCTGGCCGGCGCCGAGGACCCGGCCACGCCGCCGGAGATGGTGCAGGTCATCGCCGACGGCATCGGCGCGGAGTTCGTCGTCGTCCCCGGGGCGGCGCACCTGCCCAACGTCACCGACCCGGAGACGGTGAACGCCGCGCTGGCCCGTCACCTGGGCTGAGGCCGCCGGCGAGATCTGCACAGTGGTCGCCATCGGGCGGCCGATGAGCGCCACTGTCCAGATCTCGCACTGTGCAGGTCTCGCGCTGTGCAGATCTCGCGCGTCGGTCAGCGGGAGTAGTACTCCACGACGAGCTGCTCCTCGCAGAGCACCGGGACCTCGTCGCGGGCCGGCGTCCGCTCCACCCGGGCGACCAGGTCGGCCAGCCGGACCTCGAGGTACTCCGGCGCCTCGGCATGGGCGCCTGAGGCGGCGACGAGGAAGGGCTCCTTCTCCTTCGACTTCTCGGCGACCTCGATGAAGTCGCCGGGCTCGAGCCGGTACGAGGGGCGGTCGACGCGCTTGCCGTTGACCAGCACGTGCTGGTGGGTGACGAACTGGCGGGCCTGGTAGATGGTCCGCGCGAAGCCGGCGCGGAGGACGGTGGCGTCCAGGCGCGACTCGAGGTCCTGGATCAGCGCCTCGCCGGTCTTGCCGCCGGCGCGCTTGGCCCGGTCGAACGCCGCCCGCAGCTGGGTCTCGCTGATGTCGTACTGGGCGCGCAGCCGCTGCTTCTCGAGCAACCGGGTCTTGTAGTCGCTGGTGCTCTTCCGCTTGCGGCCGTGCTCACCCGGCGGGTAGGGACGGCGCTCGAAGTAGGCGACCGACTTCGGTGTCAGCGGGATGCCCAGCGCGCGGCTGAGCCGGACCTTGGGGCGCGGGGTGTTCACGGGACCTCCTAGTTTGGTTAGGCTCACCTTACTACCCTAGAGCACCCCGTCGTCGACCCCGAGGGATGCCATGACCTCCGGCCACCCGACCCCGCCCTCCGCCGCCCGCGCCTCCGCCGCCGGCACGGCCACCGCCGCCGAGCGGGCCCGCACGGTCGCCACCCGGCCCGCCGCCTCGATCACCGCCCTCGGGCTGGGCACCAGCCGACTGCTGGCCGCGACCACCACCGCCGACGGCGAGGTGCTCGTGGTGGTGCCCGGCGCCGGCGGCCTGGCCGAGGCGGTGCACCGCGCTCCCGAGGGCGACCTGCCCGCCCGCGTGACGGTGACCGCCCGCTCGGCCCTGCCGCTGCGCAACCCGCTCCGGGCTCGGCTGGAGCTGGCCGGGTGGCTCACCCCGGTCCCGGCTCGCGAGGAGCCCGACCTGGTGCTCGCCTTCGCCGAGGTCACCCCGGCCGACGTGCTGCTCGACGTGGGGCTGTCGGCCGTGCTGCTGCGGCTCGACCTCGCAGAGGTCCTGCTGCACGAGGGGGGCGGGTGCACCGAGATCACGCCCGAGGAGTACGCGGCCGCCCGGCCCGATCCGCTGGGCGCCGCCGAGGACGACCTGCTCGCCGACTCCGCGGGCCCGCTCGCCGAGCTGTGCGCCCGGGTCCGCGCGTGGACCGGCGACGACGACGTCCACCTGCTCGGCGTCGACCGCTTCGGCATCCTCTTCCGCGTGGAGCACCGCCGCGGGTGCTACGACCTGCGGACGCCGTTCAGCGCGCCGCTGAGCGGTCCCGGGGAGTTCGCGGGGGCCGTCGCCACCCTGCTGGCCTGCGCCCGCGACTGACCGCCGGGGCCGCGATCCGGGCCCTGCGCCGTCGACGACTCATGCGAACTCGTGGCCATCGGGCGCCGATGGCCACGAGTTCGCAGGACCCGACGCGGGTGCCGCCGGTCTGGGCGTTCTCCGCCCCCGGGTCAGGCACCGTGGGCGGCGAGGAAGACCTCGACGCCGGCACGGGCCCGACGGTCCAGCTCGGCCCCGTCCGGCACGGCGCCCTCCCCCTCGAACATGACGCGATCGAGGGTCGGCCCCACCACGAGGAAGGCGAAGTGCTCGGCCGCGAGCCGGGGATCGGCGACGCGCAGCCGACCTCGACGGCCCAGGTCGGCGAACGCCGCGGCCAGCGCGCTGATCACCCGGTCGGGCGCACGCCGGTGGTACTCGCGCGCCAGCTCGGGGAAGCGCCGCGACTCCGCGCTGGCCAGCCGGCGCAGCCGGACGACCTGCGGACGGGCCACCGACGCGAGGTGCCGGCGGGCCAGCTCGTGCAGCGCTCCCTCCACGTCCGCGACGTCGTCGAGCGCCCGTACGAGCTCGTCGGCGAACGCCTCGGCCGTGGCGGTGGTGCCCAGGACGACCTCGGTGAAGAGCCGCTCCTTGTCGACGAAGTGGTTGTAGACGGTCTTCTTCGCCACCCCCGCGCGGACGGCGACGTCGTCGATGCTCGTCTCGACGTAGCCCCGCTCGAGGAACAGCGCGGTGGCCGCCGCCAGGACGGCGGACCGGCTGCGCACCACGCGCGGGTCGAGCGCGGGCCGCTGACCTCCACCGGGCTCGCGGGGTGCGGTCGCCGGGGCATCCGCCGCGCCTGGTCCGTCCATCGCCGGGACCTCCGATGAGTTCCACCCGCCCGCACCGTCTCTTGCACTGACCAGTGTAAGAACTCCCGAGAGGCAGACCGATGACCGCCAGCGCAGCCCCGCTCTCCGCCGCCCCCGCCCCCGCCCCGCGATGCGACCGGGCCTCGGCAGTGACCCGCTCCCTCCTCGGCTACGGGCCCCTGGCCGGCGCCGTCTACCTGACCTCCGGCCTGGTGCAGGCCCTGACCCGGGACGGCTTCGACCTCACCCGCCACTCCCTGAGCCTCCTGGCCAACGGCCCCCTGGGCTGGATCCACGTCGCCACGCTCATCGTCACGGGGCTGATGACCGTCGCCGCCGCCGCGGGGGTGCGCCGCGCACTGTCCGGCGGGCGGCTCGGCTCCGGGGTCGCCGGCCTGCTCACCGGCTACGGCCTGTCCCTGGTGGCCGCCGGGGCGTTCGTCGCCGACCCGATGGACGGGTTCCCCGTCGGGACCCCCGCCGGGGCCCCGGTCGAGGTCAGCCTCTCCGGGGTGCTGCACCTGGCCGCCGGCGGCATCGGGTCCGGCTGCCTGGTGGCCGCGGCCGCCGTGATGGCACGACGGTTCGCCACCGAGGGACGGCGCGGCTGGGCCCGCGCGTCCGTGGTCACCGCCGCCGTCGTGCTGGCCGGCTTCCTGGGGGTCGCCAGTGGATCGACGTCGTCCTGGGCGGTGCTCGGCCTGTGGGTCGGCGTCGTCGTCGGCTGGGGCTGGATCGCGGCCGTGTCGGTGCACCTCTACCGGCGGACGCCGCACCCCACCCGCCCCCGCGGCTGACCCGGTCCGTGTCGGACGGCAGCAGAGCGGCCCCAGCCGGGACCCTTGCCGCGTCCACCGGCCGCCGACACTGGACGGCGCACGGGACCCGAGGCAGCAGCGCGGCCGGAGGTGGGCTGCGGCGCGCCCCGCGAGTCCTGCGAACTCGTGGCCACCGGGCGTTGATGGCCACGAGTTCGCAGGACTCGACGGCGGGTGCTGCAGGGTCCGCGCAGGGCCACCCCGACGGGGTCCCCGTGGGAGCGCTCGCTCAGGCCGCGGCGCGCAGCTCCCCTGCGAGGGCGGCCAGCGCCTGCTCGAAGCACTGCTGCGGCGGCTGGACCAGCCCCGCGCCGACCTGGCCGGTGCCGGCCACCCGCCCGGCCATGCCGGTGTTGATCTGCGGCAGCCAGCCGGTCCGCGCCACCTTGAGGACGTCGATCCCCGTCGGCGAGCCGCGGAAGCCGAGGATCGGCACCTGCATGGCCGGGTTCTCCGCCAGGGTGAGCTGGTACATCCGCTCGGTGGTGGCCAGCGCGTCGGGCACGGTGCCGCCGACGAACCGGACGATCGCCGGGGCCGCCGCCATGGTGAACCCGCCGACGCCGTAGGTCTCCATGATTGCGGAGTCGCCGATGTCGGGGTTGGCGTCCTCGGGCCCGTAGTCGCCGAGGAAGAGGCCGACCGGGGTGTTCGCCGGGCCGGTGAACCAGCGGTCGCCGGTGCCGGCGGTCTGGATGCCGAACTCGGTGCCGTTGCGCGACATCACCGTGACCATCGTCGAGCCGGGGATGCCACGGGCGGCGTCCATCGCGAGCTTCGCCGTCGGCATGCCGAGGTTGAGGTAGAAGTGCTCGTTGCCGCCGATGAAGCGCAGCACCGCGGCGATGTCCGACGCCGGGGCGTCGACCGCCACGATCGCCGGCGAGAGCTCGCGCAGGGTCATCAGCGAGCCGGCGCGGTTGCGGTTGTGCCCCTCGTCGCCCATCTGCAGCATCTGCGCGAGCACGGCCTTGACGTCCAGCGGCTCGGCCATCGAGCGGACCGCCGCCTGCAGCACCGGGCCGAGCACGTCGCGCATCCAGCGCAGCCGGGTGAGCACCTCGTCGTTGTAGGCGCCCATCCGCAGCACCTTGCCCAGGCCCTCGTTGAGGTTGCAGAAGGCCTGCCCGCCGTGCACCGGGTCCGAGAGGCACCACATCCACATGGAGGGGCTGGTGACGCCGGCCATCGGGCCGACCGCCCGGTGGTGGTGACAGGGGTCGAGGGTGATCTCGCCGGCGGCGAGCACCCGCTCGGCGTCCTCCACCGAGTCCGCCCAACCCTCGAACAGACAGGCGCCGATGAGGGCGCCGCGCAGCGGACCGCTGGCGTCGGCCCACGCGATCGGCGGGCCGGCGTGCAGCAGCGTGCGGTCGGGCAGGTCGAGCACCTCGCGGGCCGGCCGGACGTCGACCAGCTGCGACCCGGCGGCCATCACCCGCTCCACGGCGGTGCGGTTGGCCGCCGCGCGCCGGGGGTCGAGCGCCAGCGCGGCCAGGTCGGCCGGGTCGCCGAAGCCCGGCGGGCGCCAGTCGACGTCGTGCACCTCGGCGCCCTGGGCGCGCAGCGCGTCGGAGAAGACGTCCACACCGGCGGCGACGATCGCCGGCGGGGCGGAGAGGAGGTTCCCCAGGGTCATCGCGCTGCTCCCAGCAGGTCGAGGGCGTACCGCGTGGCCGCGGCGTTGGAGGCGAAGACGGCGGCGCCGGCGGCGGCGAGGGCGTCGGCCTGGCGGCTCCAGCCCTGCGGGTCCGCCTCGGTGCCGACGAGGGCGACGACGACCGGCAGGGACACGTGGCGGCGGGCGGCGGTCAGGGCCGGCACGAGCGAGCGCGCGGGGTCGGGGTCGGCGCCGTGGCCGAGGACGACGTCGAGGAGCAGCACCGCGGGCTCCCCGCGGGCGGCCAGGTTGCTGATGGCCTCGAGCCGCAGCGTCGGGTCGATCATCGGGTGCGCCCGGCCGACGGTGAGCGCGTCGTCGCCGAAGTCGACGACCACGTGCCCGCGGGCGGACAGGTCTGGAGCGGATGGGTCGACGACGAAGCCGAGCTCGGGACGCAGCGGGGTGTTGGACCGGATGTCGCCGAGCACCGGGGCGGCCAGCAGCATCGCCTCGTCGGCCAGCGTGCCGCCGGAGTACAGGCCCTTGAGGACGGCGCCCGGTGCGGCGGGCGTGCCGTCGCCCGGCCGCGACGGCCACTGCGGCACCTCGGCACCCATGTCGGTGAGCAGCGCCTCGACCGCGGCGGTGAGGTCGGGGGTGTCGGGCGACAGGGCGGCCGACCGCACCGGGACCGACAGCCGCCCGGCGGCCTCCTCCACCGCGGCCGCGACCGACGGCGCCGGCGGCTTGGAGACCAGCAGCACCCGCTCGGTGGCGGGGTCGGCGTCCAGGGCGGCGAGCGCGTCCAGGGTGGCCAGCCCGCCGACGGCCTCGGAGAGGTCCCGGCCGCCGACGCCGAGGACGTGGCTGACGCCGACGCCGGCCATGTCGAGCAGGCAGGAGACCTGCTGCGCGCCGGTGCCGGAGGCGGCGACCAGGCCGACCGGGCCGCTGCGCACCACGTTGGCGAACCCGAGGGCCACACCGGAGACGATCGCCGTCCCGCAGTCCGGCCCCATGACCAACACGCCGGCGTCGTGCGCGGCGCGCTTGAGGGCGACCTCGTCCTCGACGGGCACCCCGTCGGAGAAGACCAGCACGCTGCGGCCGGCGGCGATCGCGTCGGCGGCCTCGGCGACCGCGTACTGCCCGGGCACGCTGACGATGGCCAGTGCGGAGCCGTCGGTGGGCAGGGCGTCGAGGCCCGCGCCGATGGTCCGGGGCGGGATGGCCTCGGCGGTGCCACCGGAGCGCTCGCGGGCGGCCAGCGCGGCGTCGACGGCGGCGACCGCGGCGGCCAGGACGTCGTCGTCCGACGCCCTGATGGCGATGAGCAGCTGGTCGGGCGAGGCGTCGGAGTCGGGCGCCAGGCCCATGCCCGCAGCCAGTTCCAGGTTCAGCGGCGTGGCCATCGCGACCAGGACCGCGGCGACCCCCTCACGGGCGCCGATGTCGCGGCTGACCTGCATCAACTTCACGGAGTCGGCGTAGACGCCGCTGCGCAGGGAGACGTGCCGGGCTCCGGTGACGGAGGGAGGGGCGCTCACCCCGACAATTTATCTCAGCGCTGAGACATCTTGGCAATAACGATTTAGCACTGAGGTACTTCCGCGCGCCTCCCGGCCCGTGCCACATTGACGCGTCCCTGGTGCCGGGCGACACCCGTCGGCCGGGCCGGGCCAGGTCGTAGTGCACGTCGAGGAGGCACTCATGGCGTTCGGTTGGAAGCTCTACGGGGACGGCAAGACCCCGCCGTTGGGCGAGGCCGTCGCGCCCGATGAGCGCTTGTCGTGGCCGCGCACGATCGGCATCGGCGCCCAGCACGTGGTCGCCATGTTCGGGGCGACGTTCGTCTTCCCGATCGTCATGGGGCTCGACCCCAACCTCGCGATCATGATGAGCGGCATCGCGACGATCATCTTCCTGCTCATCGTGAACGGGAAGGTGCCCAGCTACCTGGGGACCAGCGCCTCGTTCGTCGGCGGGGTGGTCGCCGTCCGGGGGGCGGGCGGTGACTCCTCGGACGTCGTCGGGGCGATCCTCGTCTCCGGCGTGGTGCTGGCCCTCGTGGGTCTGCTCATCCACGTCGCCGGCGTCCGCTTCCTGCACGCGATCCTGCCGCCGGCGGTCACCGGCGCGGTGGTGCTGCTGATCGGGTTCAACCTGGCCCCGGTCGTCGCCGGCATCTACTGGCCGCAGGACCAGTGGGTCGCGCTGGCCACGATGACGTTCGTCATCGTCGCCTCGCTGCTGCTGCGCGGCTTCTGGGCGCGCATCTCGATCCTGCTCGGCCTGGTCTTCGGCTACCTGCTGTCGGTGCTGCTCGACGCCACCGCCGGCCAGATCACCTCGCCCGACGGCACCGGCACGGTCACCACCCGCGACCGCATCAACTTCGACTCGGTGACCCAGGCCGACTGGTTCGGGCTGCCCGACTTCATCGCCCCGAGCTTCTCGGTGAACTTCTCCCTGCTGGTGCTGCCGGCGGTCATCGCGCTGATCGCGGAGAACACCGGGCACGTCAAGGCGGTCGCCGAGATGACCAAGCGCGACCTGGACCCCTACATGGGCCGGGCGATCGCGGCCGACGGTGTCGCGACCGTCGTGGCGACCTCGGTCGGTGGCTCCCCCACGACCACCTACGCCGAGAACATCGGCGTCATGGCGGCCACCCGCGTCTACTCGACGGCGGCCTACTACGTGGCCGCGGTCGTGGCGATCCTGCTCGGCCTCTGCCCGAAGTTCGGCGCGCTGATCAACATCGTCCCGGGCGGGGTCCTCGGCGGGATCACCGTCGTCCTCTACGGGATGATCGGCCTGCTCGGGGCGAAGATCTGGAAGGAGAACCGGGTCGACTTCGCCAACCCGATCAACCTGGTCCCGCTGGCCGCGGGCATCATCATCGCGGTCGGCGACGTGCAGCTGGTCTTCTCCGACAACTTCTCCCTCGGCGGCATCGCGCTGGGCTCGATCGTCGCCGTCCTGGGCTGGCACCTCGCGCGCGCGGTGGCGCCGGCCGAGATGAAGGAGGCGCTGCTGCGCGAGGGCGGCTTCGGTGAGGGCACCGGGCCCGCGCTGGGCCACACGGGTCGGCACGAGGTCAGCGCCGACCCCTCGTCGGTCGACCAGGTCGGCCGTCCCGGGATCCCCGGCACCCGCGCACCGGGCGGGGACACGCTCAGCAAGTGACGGAGCTGCGCCGGCGTCCTCCTCGAAGGGCCCGGCGCAGCACTCCTCGGAGGGGACCCCGCCGGCTCGTGGCGGGGTCCCCTCCCCGTTGGAGGCCGGTCCCGCCGGCCGTGCGGCCGGGCGGCCGGGCGACCGTTCGACCCGGTTCGAACATTTAGCGCTGAGGTACTTCCGTCCCGGCAGGCCGCGTGGAACATTCGGCGTGCCGGCCCGGGTGTCGCCCGTCGAGCGGCACCCTCGAGTCGGACCCGTGCGACAGGGAGGCATTCGTGGCGTTGCGCCAGACGGAGGACCGGAGCGGGGACACCGCGCCGGTCCCTCGCCGGTCGAGGGCTGGGCGCACCAGCCGGGGAGCCGGCGCGCGGTGAAGCCGGCACCCTTCCGCTACGCCGACCCGCGGTCCCTCGAGGAGGCCCTCGCGGTCCTCGCCGACGAGGAGGGCGCCAAGGTGCTCGCCGGCGGCCAGTCGCTGCTCCCGCTGCTGTCCATGCGGCTCGCGGCGCCGGCCACGCTGGTGGACATCAACCGGGTCCCCGGTCTCGACGCCGTGGAGGCGACCGCGGACGGCGTGCGGGTGGGCGCGCTGGTCCGGCACGCGGCGCTGCTCGGCGACGCCTCCGCCGCGCGCGTGCAGCCGCTGCTCGCCCGGGCGACGGCGAACGTCGCCCACCCCGCGATCCGCAACCGCGGGACCACGGTCGGCTCCATCGCGCACGCCGACCCCTCCGGCGAGATGACCTCGGTCCTCGCGCTGACCGACGGCTCGGTCACCGTCGCCACGCCGTCGGGCACCCGGGACGTGGCCTGGCGCGACCTGTTCGTCGGCCCGCTGGAGACCTCGCTGTCCGGCCCGGCGATCGTCACCTCCGCGTCCTTCGGCGCCCTGCCCGACCGCTCGGGCACCGCCTTCGCCGAGGTCGCCCGCCGCAAGGGCGACTACGCGGTCTGCGGCGCCGGTGTCGTCGTCACGCTCGACGAGTCCCGTCGCGTGGCCGCCGCACGCGCCGCCTACATCTCCGTCGGCCTGGTGCCCGAGGTGCACGACCTGACCGACGCCGTCGCCGGGCAGCCGGTCGAGAAGGCCGACTGGGCGGCCGCCGGCGCCCTGGCCCGGACCCTGGTCGACCCGGACGGCGACCTGCACGCCAGCGCGGACTACCGCCGCCTGCTGGTCGGCGTCCTGACCGAACGAACGCTGGCCGACGCCGCCGCCGAGGCGATCGCGGAGGTGACGGGCGAGTGAGCATCGCAGGGAGCGCCAGCGACCGAGGAGCGGAGCGAGTCCGGAACCGAGCCATGAGCACCGAGAGGACCGCCGCATGACCGCGTCCGTCGACACCGAGCGGACCATCACCGTCACCGTGAACGGTGTGCCACGGGAAGCCACCGTGCCGGTGCGCCGGCTGCTGTCGGACGCGCTGCGCCACGACCTCGGCCTCACCGGCACCCACGTCGGCTGCGAGCACGGCGTCTGCGGCGCCTGCACCGTGATCGTGGACGGCGCCCCGGTGCGTTCCTGCCTGGTGCTCGCCGTCCAGGTGGACGGGGCGTCGGTGCAGACCGTCGAGGGCCTGGCCAGGGACGACGGCCGGGGCGGCCAGGTGCTGCACCCGGTCCAGGAGGCCTTCCGCGAGTGCCACGCCCTGCAGTGCGGGTTCTGCACGCCGGGCTTCCTCATGACGATCAAGGCGGGGCTGGAGGACCGCGACGCGTCCGCCGAGCTCACCGAGGAGGAGGTCGACGACCTCGTCGGCGGCAACCTCTGCCGGTGCACCGGCTACGCGAACATCAAGAAGGCCGTGCACCACGCGGCCGCGGCGATGCGGGACGCGCAGTGACCACCAAGCTGTTCGGGGAGCCGGTCCGCCGGCGCGAGGACGCCCGCCTCATCACCGGCAAGGGCCGCTACCTCGACGACATCGGCTCCACCGCGCTGGCCGCGGCCTTCGTGCGCAGCCCGCACGCGCACGCCCGCATCGTCGACATCGACGTCGAGGGCGCGCTCGACGTCGAGGGCCTGGTCGCGATCTACACCTACGAGGACCTCACCGGCCCGCTCGCCGAGCCGCTGCCGGTGCTCATCCCGCACCCGCAGCTACACGCGCCGCGCACCGGCCACCCGCTGGCCAACGGCGAGGTCAACCACGTCGGCGAGCCGATCGTCATGGTGGTGGCCACCGACCGGTACCTCGCCGAGGACGCCGCCGAGCGGATCGTCGTCACCTACGAGGAGCTGCCGCCCGTCGTCGGGGTGGACGCCGCGCGAGAGGCCCGGCACGCCGTGCACGAGGAGATCCCGGACAACGTCGCCGCGCGGCACCACCAGGAGACCGGGGACGTCGAGCCCGCGCTCGCGACCAGCCCGCGCACGCTGTCGTTCACCCAGTACATCGAGCGCAGCGCCTGCATGCCCATGGAGGGCAAGGGCGTGCACGCGCGGTGGGACGCCGCGGACCACAGCCTGCGGGTCTACACCAGCACCCAGGCCTCGACGTCGGTGCGCGCGGCGATCGCGGCGAAGCTGGAGCTGTCGCTCGACGAGGTCGAGGTGATCGCGCCCGACGTCGGCGGCGGCTTCGGCGTGAAGATCGTGCACCCGTGGCCGGAGGAGCTGCTGGTGCCGATGGCGGCGATCGCGCTGCAGGCCGAGGTGAAGTGGACCGAGGACCGCCGCGAGCACTTCATCTCCAGCGCCCACGAGCGCCAGCAGCGGCAGGAGATCACCGTCGGGTACGACGACGACGGGAAGATCACCGCGCTCGACGTCCACATCTGGCACGACAACGGCGCGTACACGCCCTACGGGATCATCGTGCCGATCGTGACCGCGACCCAGCTGGTCGGGCCCTACGTCATCCCGGTGTACCGGGTGGTCGTGGAGAGCGTCTTCACCAACACCGTCATCGTGACGCCCTACCGCGGCGCCGGGCGGCCGCAGGGCTGCTACGCGATGGAGCGGACGATGGACCGCATCGCCGACGACCTCGGGCTGGACCGGGCCGTCGTGCGAGAGCGCAACCTGATCCAGCGCGACCAGTTCCCCTACGACCACCGGCTGACGTTCCAGGACGGCCGGCCGGTCATCTACGACTCGGGCGACTACGCGGGGCTGCTCGACAAGCTGCGCGACCTCATCGGCTGGGAGCAGGCCGAGCAGCTCCGGGCGGACGCCGAGGCGCGGGGCAGGCTGCTCGGCGTCGGCATGGCGATGTACGTCGAGGGCACCGGCCCCGGCCCGTACGAGGGCGGGCACGTGCAGGTGCTCGGCAGCGGCAAGGTGCTGGTGTCGACCGGGCTGACGTCGCAGGGCCAGGGGCACGAGACGGCGTTCGCGCAGATCGTCGCCTCCGAGCTCGGGGTGCCGATCGAGGACATCGAGGTCACCACCGGCGACACCCGCCGGTTCGGGTACGCGGTCGGGACGTTCGCCTCCCGCGCGGCGGTGATGAGCGGCAACGCGATCGCGCTGGCCGCGCGTGGGGTGCGCGAGAAGGCGCTGCGGATCGCCGCCGACGTCCTGGAGGTCGACGCCGGCGACCTGGAGATCGACGACGGCGTCGTGCAGGTGAAGGGGACGCCCGGCGCCTCGATCCCGCTGCGGACGGTCGCCGTCCTGTCCAACCCGCTGCGCTACGCCTTCGACGAGGCGGCCAAGCAGGCGACCCAGTTCGCCGCGCCGGCCGACGACACGAAGCCGCCGGTGGCCGAGGGCGACGCGCCGGGCCTGGAGCACCGGGACTACTACTCGCCGATCCGGTCGACGTTCGCCTCCGGCGCGCACGCGGCGGTGGTCGAGATCGACCCGGCGACGTGGGAGATCGACGTCGTGAAGTACGCGGTCGTGCACGACTGCGGCAACGTCGTGAACCCGATGATCGTCGAGGGCCAGGTGCACGGCGGCGTCGCCCAGGGCATCGGCGGCGCGCTGTACGAGCGGATGGCCTACGACGCCGACGGCCAGCTGCAGAACGCCTCGTTCATGGACTTCCTCATGCCGTACGCGTCCGAGATCCCCGACGTGGTGATCGACCACCAGGAGACCCCGTCGCCGCTCAACCCGCTGGGCATCAAGGGCGCCGGCGAGGCCGGGGTCATCCCCGGGACGGCGGCGATCGCCTCGGCCGTCGAGGACGCGACCGGACGGCGGATCGCGGCGATGCCGCTCTCCCCGACCCAGCTCTACGACCTGATGCGGTCCCCCGATTCGGAACAGACCGCCGCGGCCACGCGCCGGGCGGGGACAGGAGTGAACGCGTGAACCTCGACGGCTCTGCGGTGCTGCACGCCGACCCGGAGCGGGTGTGGTCGGTGATCACCGACCCGGCGGTGCTGGCCCGCACGATCCCCGGGTGCGAGTCGCTCCGGAAGGTCGGGGACGACGAGTACGAGATGAGGGTCTCGGTCGGGGTCGGGGCGATCAAGGGCACCTACGCCGGCGAGGTCCGGCTGACCGACCAGAACCGGCCGAAGTCCTACGTGATGCACGCGTCCGGTGCCGGCGCTCCCGGCAACGCGCGGGCGCAGGTGACGATCAACCTGGAGCCGTCCGACGGCGGCGCGACGACGCTGACCTACTCGGCCGACGCGGTCATCGGCGGTCCGGTCGCGGGTGTGGGTCAGCGGATGATCACCGGCGTCGCCAAGCGGATGGCCGGGCAGTTCTTCACGGCGATCGACGATGAGCTGACCGGGGTGGCCGCTCCTGCGGTCGAGGCTCCGGCCGCTGAGGCTCCCGCCGCTGCGGGCGAGGCGGCCCCGGCTGCCGCTGCCCCCACGGTGTTCGCCGGCCGGGCTGCCGCCGCGCCCGCCGCGCCGTCCGACGTCCGGACGCTGGTCACCGGCGCGCTCGGCGGTGCCGGGCTGACCCTGCTCGGCGTCGTCGTCGGCTGGCTGCTCGGCCGCCGCAGGGGCTGACCCGCCCCCGGACGAGGGGCTCAGGCGGCGCGGGCCTCCGCGCGCAGCGCGACCGCGGCCAGCAGCTCCCACCGGATCGCGGAGCTGCCCGGCCGGACCACGAGCCAGTAGCGGGCGAAGCACCGCCGCGTGGCCGGGTCGGTCGCCACCATGCGGGTCTCCGAGCACAACTCCGTGCCACCGCGGGACGGCGTCAGCCGGAAGTCCAGGGCCGCCTTGACCCAGCCGGGCTCCGACCAGGCCCGCAGGCCGTCGGCGTCGAGCGGCGGCGGTCGCTCCCCGCCGTCCAGCCGCCACGCCTGCAGCACGCCGCCGAACACCGCGGAGACCGGCGGGACCGAGGACAGCAGCGGCACCGGGAGCGCGTCGAGGAACGGCCGGTCGCGGAGGTGTCCCCTCCCCCGCCCGGTGAGGACGACCGGGAGGAACCGCGCGGCGCCGAGCGCGACCGTCACCGGCAGCCGGGACAGTCGCACGCGGTGCAGCTCGTCCCAGACCACGGCCGGCGGGGCGTCGACCCACCGCGCCTGGCGGGTGACGTGGTCGGCTCCCGGCACGACGTCGTCGAGGTCCACGCCGGCCCCGTACCCGGCCGGCGAGCGCCGTGTGCACCCAGCGCGATCCCGGACGGCGCCGGACCGCGCTGGGTGCACCGAGCGCGGCGTCAGCTCGCGCGCAGCGTCGGGTAGTCGGTGTAACCCTCGGGGCCGGTCGCGTAGAACAGGTGAGCCTTGGGCTCGTTCTCCGGGTGCTCGCCGGCCCACCGCTCCACCAGGTCGGGGTTGGCGAGGACGGCGCGGCCCACGGCGACGGCGTCGGCGTGCGCGGCCTCGATGAGCGCCACGGCCTCGTCGCGGGTGGTCACCGTGCCGAAGCCGCTGTTGGCGATCAGCGGACCGCCGAAGCGCCGGCGCAGCTCCTGCACCAGGTCGCCGGCGGGCTCGCGGTGCAGCACCGACAGGTAGGCCAGGCCCAGCGGGGCCAGCTGGTCGACGAGGGTGCCGTAGGTGGCGAGGACGTCGTCCCGATCGGGCTCGAGGGCGTCCTGGATGCCGTGCTCGGGGGAGATCCGCAGGCCGACCCTGCCCGCGCCGATCGCCGCGGCCACCGCCGTCACCACCTGGACGACGAAGCGCGCCCGGTTGGCCGGCGACCCGCCGTACTCGTCGGTGCGCTGGTTGGACGCCGGGGAGAGGAACTCGTGCAGCAGGTAGCCGTTGGCGCCGTGGACCTCCACGCCGTCCAGGCCGGCCTCGACGGCGCGGCGAGCGGCGGAGACGAAGTCCGAGACGACGTCGCGGGCCTCGGCCACGGTCAGCGCGTGCGGGACCGGGTAGGGCTGCTTGCCCTTCTCGGTGTGCCCCTCGCCGTCGATCGCGATGGCGCTGGGGGCGACGACGCGGCGGCCGCCGTTGACGTCGGGGTGGGTGACCCGGCCGCCGTGCATCACCTGCATCACGACCTTGCCGCCGCGGGCGTGCACCGCCTCGGCGACGCGGCGCCAGCCCTCGACCTGCTCGTCGGTGACGATGCCCGGCTGGCCGACGAACGCCTGCGACTCGTGGTTGGGGTAGGTGCCCTCGGTGATGATCAGGCCGACGCCGGCGCGCTGGCGGTAGTGCTCGACGACGAGGTCACCGGGGACGCCGGAGGCACCGGAGCGCATGCGGGTCAGCGGGGCCATCACGACGCGGTTGGCGAGCTCGATGTCGCCCAGGGTCACGGGGGAGAACAGGTCCACGGGGAGTTCGACGCTCGACCACGGGGCCGCCATTCCGGGACGCGACCGTCACGACGCTCACAGTGACGCGGGTCCCGCCGCTCTCACCATGGCGTCACAGAGGATCGTCGGCCGTCGAGTGGCGCGGTGCACATCGCGTTCTTACGGTGGCTGCGTCCGGCCGATGTCGCCTCCGAGCCAACGGAGCCCGCGCCGGACGCCGCCGA
Source organism: Geodermatophilus sp. SYSU D00697 (assembly GCF_054050175.1). Taxonomy (NCBI): domain Bacteria; kingdom Bacillati; phylum Actinomycetota; class Actinomycetes; order Geodermatophilales; family Geodermatophilaceae; genus Geodermatophilus; species Geodermatophilus sp. SYSU D00697. The sequence continues at coordinate 18,517 of NZ_JBJGYV010000036.1, read as the reverse complement.
GTCGCACCCACCAGGTGGGTGCGAGCCGGGGACCCACCCGCACCACCCGGGGTGAGTCCCGCTCCCGGGAACCATCCGGGAGCGGGTAGGGCACTCCCAGCCCGAACCCGTCAGCTGACCCGGTAGGCGGCCCGGGGAGACAAGGAGAACCACCGCGCCCGGGAGCCTCGAGCTCCCGCGCGCCCGCAGGGTCCGGGACCGTCGCGTTCCCGCCTGTCCACGTTCCAGCGACCAGCCGCCCGGCACGCACTGTCGGCCGACGGCGCCCAGCCGGGCACCCGTGTCCGGCCGGTGCCGCGCGCCCAGCTGACGACACGCCGACCGCCGCGGCCGGTCCCGTACGTCCCCGGCGCCGACGGCGCCGGGCGTCCGCACAGCACGAGGACCACCATGCACAACGAGCACACCCACTCACCCCGCGCCCTGCACCGGCTCGCCGTCGTCGGCGCCCTGGGCCTCACCCTCGCTCTCGCCCCCGCCGGGGGGTCGCTCGCCCGGGCGGAGGTCCAGGGCGGCCCGGCCGCGGTCGCGGCGGGCGAGAAGCAGGCCTACAAGGACCACGCCCTCGGCCAGGTCGGTGGCAACCGGACCCAGTTCGGCTGCCTCGACCGGCTGTGGGAACGGGAGAGCGGCTGGAACCCGCATGCCCAGAACCCGACGAGCACCGCGTACGGCATCCCCCAGTTCCTCGACTCGACCTGGGCCAGCACCGGCATCCGCAAGACGTCGGACCCGTACCGCCAGATCAAGGCCGGCCTGATCTACATCGGGGACCGGTACGGCAGCCCCTGCGGGGCCTGGGACCACTCCCGGTCCACCGGCTGGTACTGACCGGTTCGACGCCGGGGGCCCTCTCCGCGACGGGGAGGGCCCCCGGTCCGCGGGGGCGGGTCCTCAGGCCGCCGGCGAGCGGTCCCGGTTGACCAGGATCGCCAGCTGCGTGCGGGTCCGGACGTCGAGGCGGCGCATCGAGGCCGTGAGGTGGCTCTTCACGGTCGACAGGCTCACGAACAGCCGGCAGGCGATCTCCTCGTTGCTCAGCCCCTGGGCCACCAGCTCGGCGACGTCGCGCTGCCGCTCGGTGAGCCGGTCGAGGGGGCGCTCCTCCGAGCCGAGCAGGGCACCGGGGTCGCTCAGGTACCGCACCAGGTGCCGCGTGGCGGTGGGATCGAGTGCCGCCTCGTGCCGGGCGAGTGCCCGGACGCCGTCGACGAGCCGTTGCGCGGCCGCGCGGCGGGGCAGGTAGCCGCGGACCCCGGCCTGCAGGATCTCCACCAGCCGACCGTCGACGTCCGCGTCCGGCTCGGCGAGCACCAGCACCGCCGTGTCCCGCTCGCAGAGGGTGCGCAGCACGGGCAGGGTGGCGCCGGCGACCAGACCCTGCCGGACGACGACGACCTGCGTCGCCACGCCCTCGGCCACCGCGAGCGCCTCGGGCAGGTGACTGGTCTCCGCGACGACGGCCATGTCCGGCTGCGCCTCGAGGACGACCCGCAGGCCCAGCCGGAAGACCTCCTGGTCCTCGCACAGCAGGACCCGCACCAGGGCCACGGGCGTCCGGACGGCACACGGCCGGGTCAGCGCCGCCGGTCGGGGTCCCGGCGGCTCCTCCGCCTCCGCCGCCGGCGTGCCGCCGGCCGGCTGCGCCGGGGAGCGTGGACGGGTGGTCGTCGGTCCGGGCCTGGCACCGACCTCGGCCTGCGTCATGCCTTCCCCCTGTGTCCGGCCCGAGGACGGGCCCACCGGCGAGACGTGTCCCGGTCTGTCTTCCGACTGGAGTGACTCCATGGATGCAGTGCTCACAGGTTCCGCTCAGACAGTGTCCACCGGATCCCCAGCGTTCTCACAGGGTCAGCGCCACGACGCTCCCCCGGAGATGCGCCGGCAGAGCGGGGTCACCCGCCCGCGCGCCGCGCCTCCCCCCGGTCGTCGGGCCGGCCGGCCCGGTGGACGTGGATGGCCAGCTGGGTGCGGTCCCGCAGGCCCAGGCGGCGCAACGCCACCGTGATGTGCCCCTTCACGGTGGCGCGGCTCACCCGCAGCCGGGCGGCGATCTCCGCGTTGGTCAGTCCCTCGGAGACCAGTTCCGCGACGACCCACTGCCGCGCGGTCAGCTGGCCCGAGGCCGAGCGGTCGGAGCCGTCGGCCGCCTGACGGGCGCCGTCCAGACACTGCAGGAGCTCGCCGGTGACGGAGGCGTCGAGGACGGTCTCCCCGCGGGCCACCGCCCGCACCCCCTCGACCAGCCGCTCCGGGCTCACGGTGGTGTGCACGTACCCGCGCGTCCCCGCCTGGAGCGCCTCGACGAGGTCGCTGCCGGCTCCGGTCTCGCCGAGCAGGACGACGGCGATCCCCATCCCGGTCAGCGCACGCACGAGCTCCTGGACCACCACCCCCTGCGCCCCGAGCCCGACGAGGGTCACGTCCGGACGCACGGTGGCGGCCATCGACAGCGCCTCGTCGGCGTCGGCGGCCTCGGCCACGACGGTGACGTCGGGAGCCTGGCGGAACACGGCGCGCAGGCCGTGGCGCAGCACCTCGTGGTCGTCGCAGATCAGCACCGAGAGCGGCCCGCCGCGGCTGCTCGCCGCTGGCCCGAGGACGCCACCGCCCATACGCGTCAGCTCCGCTCCGGTCCGGCGCCCGAGGGCGACGCCGCCAGGTGAGTACCGGAACGTAGGACGTACGCCGGGCGAGCCGCCACTGCCCCGGCACGGACAGCGCCGATCCGTCGGCGTGTTCAGACCCGGGTAGGGCGGTCGCGTCATCCCGAAGGGGGGGCTTGCCCCCTCCCTGATGGGAGATGCGACCTCCCCCAAGAGGGCAGCACCGGGCCACGAGGACGACTCCGTCCCATCCCCGGGGCCGGGAGCCGGGGGGTCCGCCGTCCCCCCGCGGGTGTGGTCCAGAACTCGACGTCCGGCCGATGTCGGCGCAGGGCCCTTCGCCCCTAGCGTCGCCGCATCCCTCCCGTCCCCTCTCCGGGGCCGTGGCGACGCTGGAGGTCCCTGTGCACCAGACGATGATCATCGCGAAGATGGCGCCGACCGACGCGGACGACGTCGCCGCCGTCTTCGGCCGCTACGACGCGACCGCCATGCCGCACGAGATCGGCGTGCGGCGCCGGTCGCTGTACCAGTTCCACGGCCTCTACGTGCACCTCATCGACTTCGACCGGCCGGCGCCGGAGGCGATGCGGATCGCCCAGTCGCTGCCGGACTTCCGCGCGGTCAGCGAGGACCTCAAGCCCTACATCGAGGCCTACGACCCGAACTGGCGCTCACCGCAGGACGCGATGGCCCGCCGCTTCTACCACTGGACGTCGTCGCCCGAGTGAGCCCGGACCCCGCGGCTGAGAGGCAGTCATGACACGCTCGGCACCCACTCCGGCTCCTGCCGCGCCGTTCCCCGGCCAGGCGGGGTGGATCTGCTGCCCCGACTGCGGGTGGCTGCTCTACCGGAAGCGGCTCGACCGCAACCTGCACGTCTGCCCGGAGTGCGACCACCACCTCCGGCTGGGCGCACGGGCCCGCATCGACCTGCTCGTCGACCCCGGGAGCTTCACCGCCACCGGCTTCCCGCGCGCCACGCCGGACCCGCTGGAGTTCACCGACCTGCGGGGGTACCCCGACCGGCTGGTGGAGGCCGAGCGCCGGTCCGGCGAGTCCGAGGCGGTCGTCGTCGGGGAGGCGCGGATCGGTGGCGCCGAGGTCGTCGTCGCCGTCATGGACTTCGCCTTCCTCGGCGGGAGCATGGGGGTCGAGGTCGGGCGCCGGGTGAGCCGGGCGGCCGGACTCGCCCTCGAGCGGGGCCTGCCCCTGGTGACCGTCTGTGCCAGCGGCGGGGCCCGCATGCAGGAGGGCGTGTTCTCGCTGTTCCAGATGGCCCGCGTCAGCCAGGCCTTCGGCCGGCACCGGGAGGCCGGGCTGCTCTCGGTGTGCGTCCTCACCGACCCCACCTACGGCGGCGTGTCGGCCTCCTTCGCCACCCTGGCCTCGGTCCTCGTCGGGGAGCGGGGCGCCCACGTCGGGTTCGCCGGGCCCCGCGTGGTCCAGGAGACCATCCGCGCCGAGCTGCCCAGCGACTTCCAGACGGCCGAGTTCCTCCTCAGCCACGGCCTGGTCGACCGGGTCGAGGGCCGCGCGGAGCTGCGGCCGCTGCTGACCCGCCTCCTGGCCCTGCACACCCGTGCCGGGGAGCAGGCGCCCCCGGACGCAGCGGCCCCCGACGTCCCGGTGCCCGACGACGCCGGGGACGCCGGCGACGCCGACCCGTGGGACGTCGTCCAGCGGGCACGGGTGGTCGAGCGGCCCACGACCCTGGACTACCTGCACACGGCGTTCGACGACTTCGTCGAGCTGCACGGCGACCGCGCCTTCGCCGACGACCCCGCCGTGGTGGGCGGGGTCGCCTCGATCGGGGGCCGGACGGTCGTCGTCATCGGCCAGGAGAAGGGCCACACGGTCCGGGAGCGGGTGGCCCGCAACTTCGGGATGCCGCACCCGGAGGGCTACCGCAAGGCGCTGCGGCTGCTCGACCACGCCGAGACCTTCGGCCTCCCGGTCGTCACGCTCGTCGACACGCCGGGCGCCCACCCCGGGCCCGAGGCCGAGGAGCGCGGCCAGTCCCACGCGATCGCCGAGACGATCATGCGCAGCAGCCGGCTGCGGGTCCCGGTCGTCGCCGTGGTCACCGGGGAGGGCGGCAGCGGCGGCGCCCTCGCGCTGTGCACCTCCGACCGGCTGCTCGTCCTGGAGAACGCCTACCTGTCGGTCATCAGCCCCGAGGGCTGCGCCGCGATCCTGTGGCGGACCGCGGTGGCCGCGCCCACCGCCGCCCGCGCGATGCGGCTGGGCGCGGCACACCTGCTGAGGTCCGGCATCGCCACCTCCGTCGTCCCGGAGCCGCCGGGCGGCGCCCACACCGACCCGCTGGCGGCCGCCCAGCTCCTGCGGCAGGCCCTGCTCCGCGAGCTCGCCGACGTGTCCCGGCTGGACCCCGCCGCCCTGCTGGACGCCCGGTCCCGGCGGCTCTCGCGCATCGGCGGCGACGACGGCCGCGCGCTGCAACCCGTCCTCCCGGCGGGGGACCGACCATGACCACCAGCGAGCGCACCCCGAGGCCGTCCGGCCCGGTGCCGGTGCCCGACGACGGGACCCGGGACCTGCGCGAGGAGGTCGTGGCCCTGGCCGCGGCCCTCCCCGGCGAGCTGCGCCGGCTGACCGTGCGCAGCGGCGACCGCGTCATCGAGGTCGAGTGGGCCTCCGAGACGGCCCCGGGCACGGCCCCGGCCGTCCCCGTCCCCGGCGCACCCGCGGTCGTCGCCGGCCCGCCGGCCCCGGCCGCGCCTCCCGACGCGGCGGAGGTCCCGGAGGGGAGCACCGCCGTCCGGGCGCCCCTCGTCGGCACCTTCTACGCGGCGCCGTCCCCGGACGCCGACCCCTTCGTCCGGGTCGGTGACGAGGTCGAGCCGGGGCAGACCGTCGGGATCGTCGAGGCGATGAAGCTGATGAACCCGATCGTCGTCGACGAGCCGGGGGTGGTGGCCGAGGTCCTCGTCAGCGACGCCGAGTCGGTCGAGTACGACCAGGTCCTCATGGTCCTGCGGCCCGCGGGACGGACCCGGTGACCGGGCCGGGCGCGCGCTCCGGGAGCGCGTCGTGATCAGCCGCCTGCTCATCGCCAACCGCGGCGAGATCGCCGTCCGGGTCGCCCGGGCGTGCCGGGAGCTGGGCATCGAGGTCGTGGCCGTGTACTCGACCGCCGACCGGGACTCCGCCGTCGTCGACCTCGCCGACGAGGCCGTGCACATCGGGCCGCCGGCCCCCCGGCGCAGCTACCTGTACGTCCCCAACATCGTGGAGGCGGCGCTGCGCACCGGCGCGGACGCCGTCCACCCCGGCTACGGGTTCCTCTCCGAGGACCCGGACTTCGCCGAGATCTGCGCCGCCGAGGGGCTGACCTTCGTCGGCCCCCCGCCCGAGGTCATGCAGCAGATGGGCAACAAGGCGACGGCGCGCCGGCTCATGGCCGACGCCGGCCTGCCGCTGCTGCCCGGCGTCGTGGAGCCGGTCCGGACCGTGGACGAGGGCCGGGAGATCGCCGCGGGGATCGGCTACCCGGTGATCATCAAGGCCGCGGCGGGCGGCGGCGGGCGCGGCATGACCGTCGTGCACGACCCCGCCGACTTCGCCGCCGCCTTCACCGCCACCCGCGCGACCGCCCGTGCGGTGTTCGGCGACCCGACGGTCTACGTCGAGCGCTACCTCCCCCGCGCCCGGCACGTCGAGGTGCAGGTCCTCTGCGACGCGCACGGCAACGGGGTGCACCTCGGCGAGCGGGACTGCTCGCTGCAGCGGCGGCACCAGAAGCTGCTGGAGGAGGGCCCGGCCGCGCACCTGAGCCCCGCGCAGCGCGCCGAGATCGGTCGGCTGGCGGTGCACGGCGCCCTCTCGGTCGGCTACACCGGCGCGGGCACGATGGAGTTCCTGGTCGACGGCTCCGGGGCCGCGTACTTCATGGAGATGAACGCCCGGATCCAGGTCGAGCACCCGGTCACCGAACTGCTCACCGGGGTGGACCTCGTCCGCGAGCAGATCCTCGTCGCCTCCGGGCGCCGGCTGCAGCTCCGGCAGGAGGACGTCGTCCCGCGCGGCACCGCGATCGAGTGCCGGATCAACGCGGAGGACCCCACCCGGGGCTTCGCCCCCGCGCCCGGCCGGCTCGACGTGCTGCGGGTCCCGGACGGGCCGTGGACCCGGTTCGACACCGGCTACCGGCAGGGCGACGTGGTCAGCCCCGACTACGACTCCCTGCTGGGCAAGCTCGTCGTCTGGGCGCCCGACCGGGAGCAGGCGATCCGCCGGATGGACCGGGCGCTGGCCGAGACGCGGGTCGAGGGACCCGGCGTGCGCACGACGATCGCCCTCCACCGGGCGCTGCTGCGCGACCCCGAGGTCTGCGCCGACCGGCACGACGTCCAGTTCGTCGACCGGCAGCTGCCCGAGCTCGTCGCCCGCGCGGCGTCCCTCGCCGAGGACCCCGCCCTCGGCATCCCGTCCCCCACCCGCCCGTCCCTGCAGCTCGTCCAGACCCCGGCCGGCGACGCCCGGCCGGCCCCCACCCCCCACTGAGAGGACCGACGCCATGCCCGGAACGACCTTCACCCTCGACGACCTCATGGCCCTGCTCACGGAGAAGGCGGGCCTCCCCGCCACGTCGCACACGACCGACCCGGATGCGCACTTCGAGGACCTGGGCCTGGACTCGCTGGCCTTCCTGTCCATGCAGACCGAGCTGCAGGACCGCTACGGCACCGAGATGCCCGACGACAGCCCCGGCCGCTACACGCTCGGCGAGATCGTCGAGACGGTCAACGGCGCGCTCCAGCGGTCGGCCGGCATGGCCTGACGAAGGACCTCCCTGCCCCACCACCTGCCGACATCCCGAGGAGGGACCCCCGTGAGCATCCTGGAGCCGCAGACCCGCACCGCCGGGCACACGGACAACTCGATCTACATCGACGCGGACATCGACCACGTCTGGCGCGCGACCAACGACGTGCAGACCTGGCCCGACCTGTTCACCGAGTACGCCTCGGTGGAGATCCTCGAGCAGAGCGAGACCTACGTCCGCTTCCGGCTCAAGATGCACCCGGACGAGTCCGGGCGGGTGTGGAGCTGGGTGTCCGAGCGCACGCTGGACCCGGCGGCCCACGAGGTGCGGGCCCGGCGGGTCGAGCCGGGGCCCTTCGAGTTCATGGACATCCGCTGGACCTACGCCCCCGAGGGCAGGGGCACCCGGATGCGCTGGGTGCAGGACTTCCGGATGCGCCCCGAGGCCCCGATCGACACCGAGGGCATGACCCGGCGGATCGACACCAACACCAAGACCCAGATGGCCGTGATCCGGGACAAGGTGGAGGCAACCGCCGCCCGGGACGAGGTGGAGGGCGCCGCCGGGACGCCGGAGCCCACGGCATGATCGGCACGTCCCGGGGGGTCGCCGTCGTCCTCCCGGGCGAGAGCGGCGCCCGGCCGGGCATGGTCGACGCCTGGCTGGCCGACGCGCCGGCCCGGGACGTGGTCGCCGAGGTCAGCGACGTGGTGGGCCGCGACGTCGCCGAGTGGTGGCGGGAGCCGGCCAACGCCCCCGACGCGGTCGCGACGCACCTCGAGGTCGTCGTCACCGGGGTCGCCGGCTGCCGGAGCCTGGCCGCGGCAGGCGTGACCCCCGTGGTCGTCGCCGGGCACGGGGTGGGTGAGTACGCCGCCCTCGTGGCCGCCGGTGCGCTCGGGCTCGCGCAGGTGGTGGAGCTCGTGCACTGGCGCGCGGAGCTGCTGGCATTGGCACCGCGCCCCTCCTGCGCCGGCATGGCCGCGCTGGTCGGGCCGGGCGCGGGTGGGGTGGCCCGGACCGCGGTCGAGCGGGTCGGGGGCACGCTGGCCGTCGCCTCCTGCGACGCCCCCGGCCAGGTGGTGCTCTCCGGCAGCTGCGCGGACCTGGCCGCGGCGGGCGCGGTCGTGCACGCGGCCGGCCTCGACCTGGTGCGGCTGCCCGGCCGCGCGCCGTGTCACGGCCCGCTGATGGCGCCGGTGGCCGCGCACCTCGCCCCGGCCCTGGCCGACCTGGACTGGTCGGAGCCCGGGATCCCCGTGGTCCCCAACGCCGACGGCCGGCCCACCCGGGACCCCGAGCGCCTCGCCGCCTGCCTGCGGGCCCATCTGACCTCGCCGGTGCTGTGGGAGGCGACGTCCGCCGCGCTGGTCGACGCCGGCGCCACCTCGGTCGTCGAGGTCGGCGCCACCCCCCTGCTGGGCCCGCTGGTCCGCCAGGTCCACCCCGACCTCCCGGTGCACCTCGCCTCGGCACCGGGGACGCCGTTCCCGACCGACCAGCCCGAGCCCGCGCTCGCGGGCCTGGCCCCGACCGGAGGAGAGACATGACCACCATCCAGCACGCGCCGACGGCCGTGCGCTGCGGCCCGACGGTGCACCGGTCGGACACGCCCCCCAACCGTCGGCGGGGCGGCGACATCCGTGTCCTGCTCTCGCCGGCGAGCGTGGGCTCCACCGCCGGGTTCATGGGCACCTTGACCCTGGAGCCCGGGGAGGTCGTGACCGAGCACTGGCACCCCTACTCGGAGGAGTTCCTCTACTGCCAGAGCGGGGACGTGCTGGTCACCCTCGACGGCGAGGAGCGGCGGCTGACCGCCGAGTCCGCCGTCCACATCCCGATCGGCGTGCGGCACCGCATCGTCAACGACTCGTCGGCGACCGCGTCCTTCGTGTTCCTCTGCGGCCCGCTGGCCCCGCGTCCGGAGCTCGGCCACGTCGACAGCGAGCCCTCGCCCGGCTCGGCCGGCCTCCGGTGAGCGCCGCGATGACGACGCGGGAGCGAGCATCGCAGGGAGCGGCGGCGACCGAGGAGCGGAACGACCGCGGAGTCGAGCAGTGAGCCAGCGGCGCCGGGTCGTCGTCACCGGGATCGGCGTGGTCGCTCCCGGGTCGATGGGCCGGGAGGGCTTCTGGGACATGATCACCGCCGGGCGGACGGCGACCCGGCGGATCACCTTCTTCGACCCCAGCCGGTTCCGGTCGCAGGTGGCCGCGGAGGTCGACTTCGACGGGCGGCAGCTCGGGCTGACCGCACACGAGGTGCACCGCAACGACCGGTTCGTGCAGATGGCCCTCGTGGCCGCGGACGAGGCGGTCGCCGACAGCGGGCTGACCTTCGGCAGCGGCGGCGCCGACGACGCCCCCGACCCCGAGCGGGTCGGGATCACACTGGGCAGCGCCGTGGGCGCGACCATGCGGCTGGAGCAGGAGTACGTGGCGGTCAGCGACGCCGGCACCCACTGGCTGGTCGACCCCCGCTACGCCTCGCACTTCCTCTCCCACGCGCTGGTCCCGAGCTGCGGCGCGACCGAGCTGGCGGTGCGCTTCGGTGCCCACGGGCCGGCCACGGTGGTCTCGACCGGCTGCACCTCGGGGATCGACGCCGTCGGCTACGGCAGCCAGCTCATCGAGGACGGCGACGCCGACGTCGTCCTCGCGGGTGCCAGCGACGCCCCGATCTCCCCGATCTCGATGGCCTGCTTCGACACCATCCGGGCGACGACCGGCAACAACGCCGACCCCGAGCACGCCGCCCGGCCCTTCGACGCCCGCCGGGACGGCTTCGTCATGGGTGAGGGCGCCGCGGTGCTGGTCCTCGAGGAGCTCGAGCACGCCCGGCGGCGGGACGCGACGGTGTACTGCGAGGTCAGCGGCTACGCCAACCGCTGCAACGCCTTCCACATGACCGGGCTCAAGCCCGACGGCACCGAGATGGCCGAGGCGATCCGTCAGGCGCTCGACCAGGGCCGCATCGACCCCGACGAGGTCGGCTACGTCAACGCGCACGGCTCCGGGACCAAGCAGAACGACCGGCACGAGACCGCGGCGGTGCACCGGAGCCTCGGCCCGGCCGCCGAGCGGGTGGCGATGAGCTCGATCAAGTCGATGGTCGGGCACTCGCTCGGCGCCATCGGGTCGATCGAGATCGCCGCGACCGCCCTCGCCGTCCACCGCGGCATCCTGCCCCCCACGGCCAACTACGAGGTGCCCGACCCCGAGTGCGACCTCGACTACGTCCCCAACGTCGCCCGCGAGCAGAAGGTCGACGTCGCGGTGTCGGTCGGCAGCGGGTTCGGCGGCTTCCAGTCGGCCATCGTGCTGGCCAGCCCCACGCGGAGGACGGCATGAGCAACCTGCTGGTCACCGGCATCGGGGTCGTGGCCCCGACCGGGGTGGGCGCCGAGGAGCACTGGGCCTCGCTGGTCCGTGGCGAGCCGGCGATCCGGCCGATCGAGGGCTTCGACCCCACGCGGTACGGCATCTCGCTGGCCGGCCAGGTGCGGGACTTCGTGCCCGAGGACCACGTCGCCCCGCAGCTGAAGGTGCAGACCGACCGGTGGACGTGGATGTCGCTGGCCGCGGCCACCATGGCGGCCCAGGACGCCGGGTACGAGGCGCCCGAGGACGTCTACGCGACCTCGGTGTTCCTCGCCTCCGGGTCGGGCGGCAACGAGTTCAGCCAGCACGAGATCCAGGGCCTGTGGGCCAAGGGGCCCAAGTCAGTTGGCGCCTACCAGTCGATCGCCTGGTTCTACGCCGCCAGCACCGGCCAGATCTCCATCCGCGACGGCTACAAGGGTCCCTCCGGCGTCGTCGTCAGCGAGGGCGCCGGCGGCTTGGACAGCATCGGGTGGGCGCGCCGCGTCACCCGCCGGGGCACCCCCGCGGTGCTGGTGGGCGGCACCGAGGCCGGGATGTGCCCGTACGCCCTGCTCTGCCAGGCGACCAGCGGCCGGCTGTCGACGGCCACCCGCCCCGAGGAGGCCTACCTGCCCTTCGACCGGCGGGCCAACGGCCACGTCGTCGGCGAGGGCGGCGCGATCCTGCTGGTCGAGGAGCCCGCGGCCGCGCGGGCCCGGGGAGCGACCCGGGTGTGGGGCGAGGTCGCCGGCTACGGCGCCACGCACGACGCCCACCACCACGAGTCCCCCGCCCCCGACGCCACCCAGTACGCGCGGGCGATCCGGCTCTCCCTGGCCGACGCCGGCGTGACACCCGACGAGGTGGACCTCGTGGTCGCCGACGGCGCCGGGACGCCGGAGCTGGACGCGCTGGAGCTCGCCGCCCTCGCCACCGTCTTCGGGGAGCGGTCGACGCCGGTGCCGGTGACCGCGCCGTCGTCGTGGACCGGGCGGCTGATGGCCGGCGGCTCGGCGCTCGCCGTCGCCACCGCCCTGCTGGCGATGCGGGACGGGATCGTGCCGGGGACCGCCTTCCTCGCCCAGCCGGTCGACGCACCCGGCGTCGACCTGGTGCAGGGCAGCCGGGTGCGGGAGCTGTCGACCGTGGTCGTCCTGGCCCGCGGCTCCGGCGGGTTCAACAGCAGCCTGGTGCTGCGCCGGCACCGGGGGTCCGCGGAGGACGGGGCATGACGGCGGGCCCGGCGGACGGCGACCTCCCCGGCGTCCGGACGATGCTCCGGATGCGGGCCCGGGAGGGCTGCGAGACCGCCTTCGAGGCGGCCTGGCGCCGGGCGGCGGCCGAGATCGCCCGGGTACCCGGGAACCTGCGGCAGGAGCTGGTCCGCGACGCCGACGACCCGCGCACGTTCCTGATCACCAGCGACTGGACCGACCGCGCCGCGGTCGACGCCTTCGGCCGCAGCAGCGCCCGGGAGACGCTCACCGCGGCGCTGCGGGACCTCCGCGAGGACGCCGCGCGCGCCACCTACGAGGTGCTGGCCACCGTTCCCGGCGACAAGGGCCTGCACGTGCGGGTCGACATCACCACGACGGTGGGCCCGGGTGAGGAGGAGGCCTTCGAGCGTGGCTACGCGAAGGTCACCGAGCGGCTGCGCGGCACCCCCGGCCTGGTCCGGGAGGAGCTGCTCCGGGAGCCGGGCTCGCGGACCTACCACATCTTCGCCGAGTGGGAGTCCGAGCAGGACTTCACCAACTGGGTCGACGACCCCTCGCACGCCGACCAGACCGGCCCGCTGATCCGGTGGCTGTCGGTCGACTTCGACCGGCGGCTCTACGAGATCCGGTTCCGGCCGGAGGAGCCCGGGGGCGGTGGCTGGAGCGCACCGTCGGCGAGCGGCCGGCCGGAGGCGACGACGCACGGGGTCACCTCGACCGCGCAGCCCGACCCGGCGTTCCGGGCACCGGTGGCCGCGGCGCCGGAACCCGCGGCGCCGGAACCCGCGGCCGTGCCCGAGGTCCCGCCGTCGGTTCCCCGGGCCGAGCCCCTCCCGGTGCCCAGCGCGAGCGTGCAGGAGTTCGTCGAGCGACCGGACGACGCGCACGTCGCCGCCGGGGTGCCCCCGGCGCCGGTGAGCGCGCCCGCTGCCGGCCGGGCGACCGAGGTGCTCGTGGTCGGCGCCGGGCCCGCCGGCATGACGCACGCCATCGAGCTCGCGCGGCGCGGCATCGCCGTCCGCGTCGTGGACAAGCGGGCGCAGGCGGCGACCCAGGCCGACAAGGCCATCGGCATCCACTGCCGGACCATGGAGATCTGGGAGGACCAGGGCATCGTCACCGAGGCGATGGACGCCGGGATCTGGCTGTACGGCCAGACGGTCTTCGTCAACGGGGAGCAGACCCACCAGGTCGACTGGGCCGGCCTCGACGAGCTGCCCTACGCCCACCTCGGGCTGCCGCAGTACGAGACCGAGCGGCTGCTGGCCGACCGGCTGACCTCGCTGGGCGTGACGGTGGAGCGGGGGGTGGAGCTGGTCGCCCTCACCCAGGACGACGAGGGCGTCACCGCCACGCTGCGGCACGCCTCGGGCGAGGTCGAGACCGCCCGCGCGCAGTACCTGGTCGGCTGCGACGGCGCCCACAGCGCCGTCCGGTCCCAGCTGGGGCTGGTCTTCGAGGGCGGCCTGTCGATGTTCCCGCAGCTGTTCATGCTCGGCGACGTCGACGTCGACTGGGACCTGCCCGCCGGCCACCTGGTGCGGTTCGTGCGCATCGAGGACGACGGCGACTTCACCGGGATGCTGGTCTGCGTCCCGCTCAAGGGCCGCAGCCGCTACCGGATCGCCACCCTCGCCCCGCAGGAGCTGCAGAAGACGGTGGGCTCCGGCGTCGTGCCGCCGGGCTTCTGGCAGGAGTACACCCCGCCGACGCTGGCCGACATCCAGGCCGCCATCGACGACCTGGGCCCCGCGGGCACGACGGCGAGCAACCTGCGCTGGTCGTCGATCTTCCGGATCAAGCACGGGATCGTCGACGCCTACCGGCGCGGCCGGGTGTTCGTCGCCGGCGACGCGGCGCACCTGCACCCCCCGGCGGGCGGGCAGGGCATGAACACCGGCATCCAGGACGCCTGGAACCTCGGCTGGAAGCTCGCCCTCGCCGTCCGCGGGCAGGCCGCGCCGGGGCTGCTGGACAGCTACGAGGCCGAGCGCCGGCCGGCCGGCAAGGCCATCGTCGACCGCGCCGTGGCGATCGCGTTCACCGACGAGATGGACATGGCCGACGAGAAGGCCCAGTTCCTGCTCGAGATGCAGATGACGATGAACTACGCCGGCAGCCCGCTGGTCGGCGAGTTCCCCGGTGGGGAGGGCTTCCCGGCCGGTCCCGAGCCCGGGCACCGGGCGCCGGACGTGCAGGGCCTCCGGCGCTTCGGCGTGGCCCACCCGCTGCGCCTGTTCGACCTGACCCGGGGCACGCGGTCGACGCTGCTGCTCCACGCCGGCGCCGGTGCGTCGGAGGAGCAGCTGCTGGGCCTGGAGAAGCTGGCCGGCGCCGTGCGGCAGCAGGGCCACGGCCAGGTCGACGCCTACCTGGTGGCCGCTCCGGACGCCTCCGTGCCGCTGCTGGTCGACCTCCCGGTGGTGCGCGACGCCGACCGGGCCTTCGCGGCCGCCTACGGCGTGGAGGGCGCGGGGACGGCGGCCTACCTCGTCCGGCCCGACGGTCACGTCGGCTTCCGGACCCGCCCGGTGGACGAGGCCGCCATCGGCGACCACCTGGCCGGGGTCTTCGCGCAGTGACCCCGCCACCGCAACCGCACCGCCACCGAGACGACGCCGACCACGAGGAGACGACATGACCCAGACCGTGCGGCCGGCACCAGAGGCGACCGACGACGTCGTGCCCGGCGCGGAGATCTACACGCCCGAGTTCCGCGCCGACCCCTATCCCGTCTACGCCCGGCTGCGCGCCGAGCGGCCGGTGGTCAAGGTGCGCACGCCACGCTTCGACTCGTTCCTGGTCACCCGCTACGAGGACGCCCGGCAGGCGCTGTCGGACCCGCGGCTGTCCAAGGACCTGTACCGCGCGGGGGACACCTACCTGGCGGTGTTCGGCGAGAAGGCGCGCCAGATCAACACCAACATGCTCAACTCCGACCCACCGGAGCACAGCCGGCTGCGCCGCCTGGTGACGCAGGCGTTCACCCCCCGGCGCATCGAGGCCATGCGTCCCCGGGTCGAGGAGATCGTCGAGGGCCTGCTCGACCGGATGGCGCCGCGCGGCCGGACCGACTTCGTCGACGAGTTCGCCCTCCGGCTGCCGCTGGCGGTGATCGGCGACCTGCTCGGGATCCCCGCCGAGGACCACGAGGAGATCCTGGCCGGGACCCAGGTCATCCGGACGGTGGGCACCGGCGGGCGCAGCCCGCAGGAGGACCGGGCGGCGATCGGGCAGGCCCAGGAGCGGCTGCACGCGTACTTCACCGGCCTGGTCGCCGCCAAGCGCCGCGAGCCCGGCGACGACCTGGTGAGCGCGCTGATCGCCGCCCGCGACGGGGACGGCCGGCTGTCGGAGGCCGAGCTGGTGTCCACGGCCTTCCTGCTGCTGTTCGCCGGCTACCAGACCACCTCGGACTTCCTCGGCAACGCCGTCGTGGCGCTGCTGACCCACCCCGAGGAGATGGCGCGGCTGCTCGAGGACCCGGACCTCGTCCCGGCCGCGGTGGAGGAACTGCTGCGCTTCGACGGCTCGGTCCCGGTGTCGAGCTTCCGGTTCGCCACCGAGGACCTCGAGATCGGCGGCGTGCCGATCCCGGCGGGCTCGATCGTCACGATCGTCCTCAGCGCGGCCAACCACGACCCGGACCTGGTCCCCGACCCCGACGCGCTCGACCTGCGCCGGGGCCCCACCCAGCACATGTCGTTCGGCCACGGCGTCCACTACTGCCTGGGCACCGCCCTCGCCCGGCTGGAGGCGACGACGGCGCTGCGGCGGATCCTCGTCCGGCTGCCCGACCTGCGGCTCGACGTCCCCGTCGAGGAGCTGCAGTGGCTGCCGGCCGCGTCGGCGTTCCGGGGGCTGCTGGAACTCCCGCTGCGCTTCACGCCCACCCCGGCGCGCGGCGCGCGGCCGGCCCCGGCCACGGCGAGCCCGGTCCCCGGGGCCCCGACCCCCGCGGGGCCGGTTCGCGCCGAACGGTCGGGACGGTTCCTCCTCGGCGACCGGCCGGTGGCGCGCCTGGGCCTGGGGTGCATGAAG
Organism: Geodermatophilus sp. SYSU D00697; assembly: GCF_054050175.1. Taxonomy (NCBI): domain Bacteria; kingdom Bacillati; phylum Actinomycetota; class Actinomycetes; order Geodermatophilales; family Geodermatophilaceae; genus Geodermatophilus; species Geodermatophilus sp. SYSU D00697. The sequence continues at coordinate 2,502 of NZ_JBJGYV010000036.1, read as the reverse complement.
TTCACCGGGCAGCGGCTGATGGGACCGCCGGCCGACCGTGCGGCCGCACTCGCCGTGCTGCGCCGCGCCGTCGAGCTGGGCGTCGAGCACCTCGAGACCAGCGACCACTACGGCCCCCGCATCGTCAACGAGCTGGTCCGCGAGGCGCTGCACCCGTACCCGGAGCAGCTCGTCGTCGTCACCAAGGTCGGTGCCCGCCGGACGCCGGACGGCGGGTGGATCCCCGCCCTGCAGGCCGACGAGCTCCGCCTGGCCGTGCAGGAGGACCTCGACACGCTCGGCCAGGACGTGCTCGACGTGGCCCTGCTGCGGATGCCGGGGGTGGGCGAGCCGGTCGCCAGCGCGATCGTCGAGCCGTTCGAGGCCCTGGCGCAGCTGCAGCAGGAGGGCCTGGTCCGCTCCATCGGGGTGAGCCACGTGACCGCCGAGCAGGTGGCCGAGGCCCGCGCGATCGCGCCGCTGGCCTGCGTGCAGGACCACTACAACCTCGTCCACCGGGCCGACGACGACCTCGTCGACGCCCTCGCCGCCGAGGGCACCGCCTTCCTGTCGATGGAGGGCCTCTCGTACACGTCGTTCTTCCCGGTCCGCGACCTCGCACCCGAGCAGGCCGCGGTCCTCGACACGGTGGCGCGGCGCGTGGGCGGCACCCGGACGCAGGTGGCCCTGGCGTGGCTGCTGGCGCGCTCACCCAACCTGCTGGTCATCCCGGGGGCGACGACGGTGGCCCAGCTGGAGGAGAACGTCGCGGCGGCCGCGCTGGCGCTCGACCCGCTGGACACCGCGGAGCTCGACCGCATCGCGGGCATGGCCCCGCCGCCCGCCGCCGCCCCGCACGGCCCGCCGCCGGCCTGGACCGGGAAGGCAGGAGGCCCGTGATGGACGTGCTCGACCCGTTCGGCGACCAGCGGTCCGCGCTGCCGCCCCTGCCGCGCCGGCGCTGGGCCGCCGTCGGCGCGACCGTCGGCCACCGGCTGATGGCCGGGCTGGTGCTCGCCGGCTCGTCGGCCGTCCCCGGCTGGTGGCGCGGCCCCGTCCCGTGGGACGAGTGCTGGGCAGGCGGGTGGGACGGCTTGTGGGACCCCACCGCCCGGCCCGCCCCGGACCTCCCCGACGACCTCGCCGCGTGGTGAGGGCGGCGCCCTCGCTCCACGACCCGACCCCTGGACCCGGCCGGGAGGACAGGCCCCGGCCGGCACACCCCGCACCGACCCGACCCACCCAGGAGGAACCCGTGACCTTCCGACCGTTCCGCAACGTGATCGTCTGCCGCATGGTGCCGGGGAGCGAGAAGGAGGTCGGCCCCGTCTTCGCCTACTACGACCGGACCACCCGGCCGCAGGACCTCGGCGTCATCGGGCGGTACCTGCTCTCGCACGACGACCTCTACATCCACGTCATCGAGCGCAAGGAGGACCCGGCCGTCTCGGGGCAGCGCCGCGGCCTGCCCGCCTTCCAGGCGATCGCGGAGAAGATCGCGCCCTACGTGACGCCGTACCCGAGCTACTGGGAGAACCCGTCGCACTCCGTGGCCAAGCCGTTCTACGCCTGGGTGCCGGAGGGTGACGTGCCGGCGGACCGGGAGCTGACCGTGATCGTCCAGCGGATGAAGCCCGGCGCCGAGCCCGACATCGCCCGCGTCTTCGGCGACTCCGACGCCGGCGACCTGCCGACCGTGACCGGTGTGACCGGCCGCTGGCTGTTCTCGATGGAGGACGTCTTCGTGCACCTGCTGGAGCAGGACGTCGAGAAGGCGGCGGCGGTGCGGGCCAACCACGAGTCGCACCGGCCGGCGTTCGCCCGGATCATGCACGAGCTCAGCCCGTACGTGAGCCCCTACCGCCCGGACACCTGGCAGAGCCCGCGGGACTCGGTGGCGCACGTCTTCTACCGCTGGCAGGCCGACGACTGGCGGCCCGAGGACTGACGACGGGAGGCCGGCGTGAGCCTGCAGGGCTTCTCCACGCTCATCTACCGCGCCGACGACGTGGCCGCGGCCGTGGCCTGGTACACCCGGCTGCTCGGGGTGGGGCCCTTCCACACCCGGGCCGGGCCCGACGGGCGCCTCGTCCACGCCGTGTTCGGCGTCGGTGAGCACTACGACGAGCTGACGATCACCGACCGCACCGAGGACCCGCCCGGCACGGCGGCGGGGCCGGGAGGCGGGGTCATGCACTGGCGGGTCGACGACCTGGCGGCCACGCTGGCGCGGCTGCGGTCGATGGACGCGACGGTGCACCACCCGGCCACGGTGCACGGACCGTTCGTCACCGCCGTCGTGGCCGACCCCTTCGGCAACCTGGTCGGGCTCCAGGGCGTCGTGGACGCCCCGGACCCCGCCGAGGACCTCGCCTGCGCCCTGGCGACCTGACCGGCGGGGTCCCCGGGGTCCGCCCCGCGGGGGGGGGGCCCCGGGCCCGGGCGGGTCAGGCGCGGTCGGTCAGCATCGCCACGGCGGAGATCACGACCCACCGCACCCCGCCCTCCGTGCCCGGGAACAGG
>NZ_JBJGYV010000035.1:0-49731 GCF_054050175.1 Geodermatophilus sp. SYSU D00697 | reverse complement strand
CCCCGCTGGGGGGTGGGGGGGCCCCGGCGGGGGCCGCGCGCGGGTGGGCGCGCGGGGGGGGCGGGCCGGGCACCCCCCCCCCACCCCTCCGTCAGGACGTGACGTCGCGGCGGGAGAAGTGGCGGAACGCCAGCGCCGTGAAGACCGCCGCGTAGACCAGCGACTGGACGATGCCGCGGAACAGGTCCCCGGAGTCGACCGGCGTCTGGAGCAGGTCGGTCCAGGCGAACTCCTCCGCCGTCGGGAACCAGTCCCGGATCGACCCGAGCTGCTCGACCTGGTCGAGGATCGCGAAGACGAACATCGTGAAGACCGCGCCGCCGACGGCGGCCAGCGGCGCGTCGGTGATCGTGGAGAACCAGAACGCCAGGGTGCCGACGACGAGCAGGTGGACGGCGAGGTAGCCGACCATCCCGGCCAGCCGGAGCAGGCCCTCACCCTGCGGCAGGGTCACCCCGATCGGCGTCTGGATGGCCTCGAAGCCGAACGCGATGCCTCCGGCGACGATCGCGGTGAGGGTCAGCACGAGCAGCGCACCGACCGAGAGCACCAGCGCGGCGTACCACTTCTGCCGGAGCAGTCGCATCCGCGGCACGGGCGTGGCCAGCGTGTATCGCAGCGACCCCCACTGCGCCTCGGCGGCCACGGTGTCGCCGAAGAACAGCGCGTAGACGACGACCAGGAAGAAGCTCGTCGTCGCGAAGAGCACGAACAGCGTGAAGTTCAGGCCGCTGGAGGTGGCGACGTCGACCAGGTTGAGCCGGCTGTTCTCCGCCGCCTCCTCGCTCGCGCCCAGCTGCAGCGCGGCGATCAGGATCAGCGGCAGGGCCACCATCAGGACGAGGACGCCGATGGTGCGGCGCCGCTTGAACTGCCGGCGCAGCTCGACCGACAGCTTCAGGGTGCGCTCGGGCCGGTAGCCGGCGACCGCCCCGGTCGGCTGCACGTGCGCCACGTCCATGGCTCGGTCCGCTCCCCGGCCGCTCGCGCTCCCCCGGCCGTCGTGCTCGCGGGTCGCGGTCATCGGGTCTCCTCCCCCACCAGCGCCAGGAACGCGTCCTCGAGCCGCCGGCGCGGGGTGAACGCGTCCACCTCGATGCCGGCCTCCACCAGCGCCTGCAGCGCCCGCACACGGGTCGTGCCGTCGAGCTCGGCGACCAGGCCCTCGTCGGTGCGCTCCGCCGTCACGCCGGGCAGCGCCTCGAGGGCGGCGGCCGCCCGGTCGGTGTCGGCGGGGTCGGCCAGGCCGACGAGCACCGCGCCGCCGGTCCCGACGATCTCCTCGACCGTGCCCTGGGCGATCTTCTGCCCCTTGGCCATGACGACGACGTGGCTGCAGGTCTGCTCGATCTCGCTGAGCAGGTGGCTGGAGACGATCACCGTGCGGCCGGTGGCGGCGTAGGAGCGCAGCACCTCGCGCATGGCGTGGATCTGGGGCGGGTCCAGCCCGTTGGTCGGTTCGTCGAGGACCAGCAGGTCGGGCAGGCCGAGCATCGCCTGCGCGATGGCCACCCGCTGCCGCATGCCCTGGCTGTAGCGGCGGACGGGCCGGTCGATGGCGGCACCGAGGCCGGCGACCTCGATCGCCTCCTCCATGTGCGCGTCCTCGGCGGGCCGGCCGGTGGCCGCCCAGTACAGCCGCAGGTTGTCACGGCCGGACAGGTGCGGCTGGAGCCCGGTGCCCTCGACGAAGGAGCCCAGCCGGGACAGCACCGGAGCGCCGGGGCGGGCCTCGTGGCCGAACACGCTGATCCGTCCGGACGTCGGCCGGATCAGCCCCATGAGCATCCGCAGGGACGTCGTCTTACCCGCGCCGTTGGGGCCGAGCAGGCCCAGCACCTGGCCGCGGCGCACCTCGAAGGAGAGGTCCCGCACGGCGACGAAGCCGTCCTTGTACGCCTTGCTGATGCCGGTGAACCGCAGCGGCACGTCCTCGCCGTCGGGCTCCACGGCCGAGACCCGGCGCCGGCGCCGGCGGCCCCACAGGACCGCGACCAGCCAGCCGAGCAGGCCCAGGGCCACGACCACGCCGAGGAGCACCCACCAGCGGGAGGTGCCGTCGGCGGCCTGGGTCCGGCCGTCGACCTCGGGCACGCTGACCGCGGCGCCGTCCCCGTCGGCGAGGGCCACCGAGTAGACCGCTGCCTGTGCCGGCAGGGCGAAGGCCTGGTCGGTCGAGGAGACGACGACCCGCATCGTGTGCCCGGCCTCGAACCGGTGCACGATCCCCGGCAGGGTCACCGACACCTCGGTCGGCGCGGTCGGGTCGGCCGACAGCCCGCTCAGCGCCAGCGGCGCCACCTGGCCGGCGGGCAGGGTCATCGAGCCGTCGGGGCCGACGTCGTAGAGCTTGGCGAACAGCGTCGCCGTTCCGCTGCGCGAGGCGACCGCGAGGTCGACGGTCGAGGCGCCGACGACCTCGACCGCACTGTCGAGCGGTGCGCTGTCGAAGGCCGCGAACTGGCCGGGGATCTCGAGCGTGCCGCCGGACAGCGCCGCCGACAGCGCGCCCACCCCGGGGACGACGGTGATCGCCGCGGGGGTGCCGCCGGCCGGCGTGACGACCGGCTGCACCGACCCGCTGACCGGGATCGACGCCCGGGTCGCCGGCCCGGCGCCGTCCAGGCCGGGGTAGGCCGGCGCGACGACGGTCTGGTTGCCGCCCTGCACGCTGCCGACGCCGGCTCCGACGCCGCTGGGCACCGGGAACTCGAAACCGGTGCCCGGGTCCTCGCCGCGGGCGGGGTCGCCGGGGTCGCGCAGGTACCAGTCGAACCAGCCGGCCACCTGCTCGCGCAGCCGCTCGGTGGTCCGCTCCGAGGCCTGGCTGTCGTGGCCGCCGGTGAACCAGACGACCTTCACCGGGGTGCCGTTGGCGGCGATGCCGCGGGCGTTGGCGTCGGCGTGGCCGAGGCCGAACAGGGAGTCCTGGGTGCCCTGGACCAGCAGCGTGGGCGCCTGGATGCGGTCGAGGACGGTGGCCGGACTGCTGCGGTCGAGCACCGCGGCGACCTCCGGCGTGAGCGTGCCGGTCGCGGCGGCGGCCTGGTAGGCGGCGCAGATGTCGGCCCGGAAGCGGCCGCAGGTCAGGACCTGCTGCACCAGTTGCGGGTCGATCGTCGCCGGGTCGATCGCCGGCAGCCCGCGGCCGGAGCCGCCCCCGGCCGGGGCGGCGCCGTCGGCCCCGCCGTCCCCGTTGCCGCCGTCGCTGCCGTCACCGTCCTCGCCGGCTCCGCCCAGCGCGTCGAGCAGCCCGCCGGAGGGGACCGACCCGACGCCGAAGAACAACCCCGACCACAACCGCTCGTAGACGCCGCCGTCGCCCTGCGGCGTGGCCGCGACGGTGTCCGCGCCCGGGCGGCCGACCTGCGAGGGGAACAGCGCCGCGGTCAGCGAGTTCCAGGTGATCTGCGGGGCGATGGCGTCGACCCGGTCGTCGTACCCGGCGGCCAGCAGCGACAGCGCGCCGCCGTAGGAGCCACCGGCGACGCCCACCCGGGGGTCGCCCGCGCCGTCGAGCAGGACGTCGTCGCGCGCGGCGAGCCGGTCCAGCAGGGTGGAGAGGTCGGCGACCTCGAACCGCGGGTCGTTGAGCCCGATCTGTCCCGTGCTGCGGCCGAAGCCGCGCGCGGAGTACGTGAGGACGACGTAGCCCCGCCCGGCGAGGTCACGGGCGTCGTCGGCGACGGAGTCCTTGCTGCCGCCGAACCCGTGGGCCAGGACGACGGCGGGCGCGGGGTCCTCGGCCGACGCCGACGCGGGGACGAAGAGCGTGGTGTCCAGCTCGACGGCGTCGGCACCCGAACCCGAGGGGACCGTCGCCTCCTCGGTGGCGACGTCCTCGGCCGCGGCGGCCGGTGCGGCCGGTGCGGCGAGCACGAGGACGCCGGAGAGCAGGGGGGTGAGCAGGGCGGCGAGCGTCGCACGGGCGCCGGGGCGCGGGCGGGAACGCACGGGCCCGCGAACGGGACGCACGGAGCGGCCAACGGACGATCGTCCCCCGGTGTTCCGGGACGACGGCGGGTCGGGGGCGGCCCGCCCCGCGGTCAGGGCCGCCACTCCCCGGTCGTGACCACGACGAGCCCCGGGTCGGCCACGTCGGGGACGTCGAAGAAGCGCTCCGCCGGGCCGGTGATCTCCGGGAACTGCTCCATCAGCTGGAGGGCGGCCTGCCGCTGGGTCTCGTCACCCGCGGTGACGTAGACGGTCGTGACCGCGACGTCCCCGCCCTGGTACTGGCCCACGCCCTGCGACTCCCATCCCTGCTCGCCCAGCGCACCGGCGACCTCGGCGGCCAGACCGGTGACCCCGGTGGCGTTGAGCACCGTGACCGGGACCCGCACCGGGGTGCCGGGTGCCTCGTCGGCCGGCGGCAGCGGAGCGACCTCCAGCGGCGGCAGGGCCGAGCTCGGTGCGGCGACGGCGGTGGACGAGGGGCTGGCCGTGGCGGTCCGCGACGTCGCCGCCTCCTGCGCGTCCGACCCGGCGAAGGAGTAGACGCCCAGGACCACGAGGGCGACCACGGCGACGGCGAGCAGCCCCGTCGCGGCCCGGCGGACGGCCGAGGGACGGCGGCTCTCGTCGTCGTCCTCCAGGTAGGGCACCGGGGAGACGCCGTTGCGGCGGGCCTCCTTGCGCCGCTCGGCCTCGGCGGCCTGGCGCTCGGCGCGGAACGCGGCACGGCCGCCGACCACCTCCGTGGAGGGGCCGCTGCCCGGACCGCGCACCGGTTCGGGGACGTCGTCGTCGCGGTACGGGTCCTCGTCGCGGTACGGGTCCTCGTCGCGGTCGTCGGCCCGGCCCCGGACGGGGGTGCGGTCGGGGATCGCCTCGGTCGCCGGCGCGGGCGCCCGGCGGGAGCTCCCGCCGTCCCGGGCCGGGGTGCGGTCCGGGATGGCCTCGGTGGCCGGCGGCGGGGCGTCCTTGGTGCGCGAGGGACTGGTCCAGTCGCGGTAGCCCGGGGCGGCGCCGCCGTGGCCGGCGGAGGGGGCGACGTGGGGACCCCGTACGGGCTCGGCGGCCGGCGCCGGGTCCGCGGGGTAGCCGGTCGGCGCGGCAGCGGACGCGGCCGACCAGCGGTCGGGGCCGGCGTCAGGGGCCGGCTGGTCCGGCCAGCCGGCCGGGGAGGGAGGCTCGTCCGAGCCGGAGCCGGGGGTGGGCACCGCCTGGAAGGGCGCGACCGTCGTCCGCGGCCCCGCCTGCGGGGCGGGGGCCGGCGGGGCCGAGGCTGCGGGCGGGACCGGCAGCCGCAGCCGCGTCTCCGGGACCGGCTCCACGGGACGCGGTCGCGCCGGCGGCGTGGGCCGGCCGCGCAGCCTGGTCGGCACGGGAGGCGCAGGAGCCGAGGGCGAGGCACCCGCGGCGGGAGCCGAGGGCGAGGCACCCGCGGCGGGAGCCGAGGGCGAGGCACCCCCGGCCGGGGTCGCCCGTGACGCACCCCTGGCGGGGGTCGCCCGCGATGAACCCGGGACGGGCGTCACCCGCGGTGCACCGGCGGCGGGAGCCGAGCCCGGCGCACCCGCGGCGGGGGTCGTCCGCGACGCACCCCCGGCGGGCGTGGTGCGGGGCGCGGCGGGGGCGGCGGCACGCGGTGCCCCCGAGGCGGGAGCACGGACCGAGCCGGGCACCCCCGCCCTCGAGGTGGCCGGAGGCACCGGACGGGGCGGCGTGGGACGCCGGCGACCCGGGTCCTCCCCGGCGTCCAGCAGCCCGTCCCGGCGACGGTCGGCGCGGCTGCGGCCGGGCGTCGTCGGGTGGTCGCTCAGGTCCTGCTCGGCAGGGAGACCCGACCGGGGGCCGTCCGTCCGGCGACGACCGTGCGGGACCGGGGTCCCCCGGTCCGATACGTCACTGCCTGACGCGGCATGCCTGCCCACGGTCACCAAATCTAAACGGATCGGCCCCCGTTGCCCAGGATGTGAGACGAGCGACGCGATCCTCGCGCGGCTCGCAGCCGCCGCAGCCTCCTGACCAGCAACGGGTCGGCCTCGAGTGCGGCCGGGCGGTCGAGGAGGGCGTTGAGCACCTGGTAGTAGCGGGTCGGCGCGAGGCCGAAGCGCTCGCGGATCGCCGTCTCCTTCGCGCCGGGCCGCCGCCACCACTGGCGTTCGAAGGAGAGCATCTCGTGCTCGCGGCGGGTGAGCGTGCCGACCGCGGAGCCGGCGTCGGTCGAGGCGGTCGTGTCGGGCGGGGGTGGCGGGGAGACCTCGCCCCCCGGCGGGGAGACCGCGGGAGCAGGTTCGGTAGACATCGACGGTCCTTCTGTGGTGGGAAGGACTCGACCGTAGCCCCGCCCACCGACATCTCGCCCGGTGCGCCTCGCGCCCGTCCGGCGGGAGGTCAGACCGGCGCCGGCGCGGTCTCCTCCGCCCGCCGACGGGCACCGGCGCGGGCCTGGCGGAGGCTGTCGACGGTGAACACGGCGAGCGCGATCCACACGATCACGAACCCGGCCAGCCTCGCCGGCGGCATGGGCTCGTCGTAGACGAACACCCCGATGGCCAGCTGCATGAGCGGGGTGACGTACTGCAGCAGCCCGACCGTGGACAGCGGCACACGCCGGGTGGCGGCGGCGAACAGCAGCAGGGGGATCGCGGTGGCGATGCCCGAGCTCACCAGCAGCAGCAGGTGGCCGACCCCCGCGGCTCCGGCGGTCCCCTCCCCGCGCCCGTGCAGCACGACGAGCACGACGAGCGCGGGCACCACGACCAGCGCCGTCTCCACGAACAGCCCGGGCGCCGCCTCGACCCGCACCAGCTTCTTCATCAGCCCGTACAGGCCGAAGGTGGCCGCCAGCGTGAGCGCGATCCACGGCGGCCGGCCGTAGTCGACGGTGAGCACCCCCACGGCCACCGCCGCGATGCCGACGGCCACCCACTGCAGGACCCGCAGCCGCTCGGCGAACACGACCACCCCGAGCAGCACGCTGACCAGCGGGTTGATGAAGTACCCGAGCGAGGTCTCCACGACGTGCCCGGAGTTGACGGCGAGGACGAAGACCAGCCAGTTGGCGGCGATGAGCACCGCCGCACCGAGGAGCACCAGCACCGTGCGGCGGTCGGTGAACGCGGCCCGCACCAGTGACCAGCGGCGCACCACGGTCAGCAGGACGGCGACGAAGACCAGCGACCAGACCACCCGGTGCGCCACGATCTCGACGCCGCCGGCCGGCTCCAGCAGGGGGAAGTACAGGGGGAACAGGCCCCACACACCGTAGGCGGCCAGCCCGGAGGCGACCCCCGAACGCCGCTCGTCCACGACCCGCACGCTACGCCCGCGGCGCCCGCGCACGGCAGCCGGATCCTGAGCCGTGCTCAGGATCGGTCAGGGGGTCTGGATGTAGTCGACGAGCTTGGCGCGCTCCTCCTCGAGCTCGTCCAGGCGCGCCTTGACGACGTCCCCGATCGAGACGATGCCGACCAGCACGCCACCCTCGACGACCGGTACGTGGCGCACCCGGTGGTCGGTCATCGTGCGCGCGAGCTCCTCGACCCCCGCGGACGGCGGGCAGGTGTGCACCCGGGCGGTCATCACGCTGGACACCGGGTCGGTGAGCAGCCCGGCGCCGCGCTGGTGCAGCGCGCGGACGACGTCCCGCTCGGAGACGATGCCGTCGACCCGGCGGCCGTCGGCGGAGACCACGAGGGCACCGACGCCGCGCTCGGTCAGCATCGCCAGGGCGTCCCGCACGCTGGTCGAGGCCTCCACGGTGGCCACGTCGGACCCCTTGCGGCGGAGCAGCTGCTTGATGTGCACCCAGACCTCCCTCGGGACGACCGGCTCGGGAAGTGTGCTCTCCCTCCCACCCCTCCGGCAACGTCCGGAGGCCTACCGTCGGGGTGTGCAGACCTCCTCCACCGCGCGCCGGCCCACGCCGCTGCAGTGGCTGCGCTACGCCTACGGCGGCGGGCTCCCCCAGGAGCTCGCCCCGTGGGTCCTGGCCGACACGACCGGGCCGGGTTGGGTCCGCCGGCACCTCACCCGGGCCACCGTCCAGCTGCTGCCCCTGATCGTGCTGTGCGTGGCCGTGGTCCCCGTGCCACTGAGCTACCGGCTCTCCGCGGCAGCCGGCGGGCTGCTCCTGGGGCTGTTCTTCTCCCTGGCGTTCATGACCGAGACGACCGAGCACCGGGTGGCCAAGGCCGGGTACCCGGCCGGGACGGCGGCCCGGCTGCGCGAGCAGCGGGCCGAGCGCGCGCGGCTGGAACGCCGCTCCGCGTACCGCCGCGACGGGGCCGGCAGCTTCGACTGAGGGCGTTCAGTCCTCGACCCGGAAGCCGATCGACAGCCGGACCTGGAAGTAGCCCACGTCGCCGTCGACGACCTGGCCGCGGATCTCCTTGGTCTCGAACCACTCGATGTGCCGGACGGTCGCCGCCGCCTTCCGGATCGCCGTGCGGATCGCGTCGTCGATGCTCGTGCTGCTGCTGCCGACGATCTCGCTGAGCCGGTAGACGTGGTCGTTGTCGCTCAAGGCCGCCTCCTGACCTGGGCTGTTCCTGGACGCCGGACCGACGACGGCCGGCGCGACCGAACGCTAGCGGCGTCCGGGGACGGCGACCACGCGAGCGCCGGACCCCGCTTCCGGCGCGCGAGAGCGACGTGGCAGCCGTCACACTGGGTCCCGGTGTCGACACGTCGACGTGCCGACGCGTCCCGGACGGAGGAGCTCCCGTGCACCGACCACTCCGACGCCGCTGGGCGGCACCGGCCCTGCTCGCCCTCGTCTCCTCGGCGCTGGTCGCTCCCCCCGCCGCCGCGGCCGGCACCGACACCGCGGCGCTGCGCGAGGCGGTCACCGTCGACGGGATCAGCGAGCACCTCGCGGCACTGCAGGCGATCGCGGAGGCCCACGGCGGCAACCGGGCGAGTGGCACGCCGGGGTACGACGCGTCCGGGGCCTACGTCGCCGAGCAGCTGGAGGAGGCCGGCTACCAGGTCACGACGCAGGAGTTCACCTTCCCGTACTTCGAGCAGACCGCACCGGCCGCGTTCCGGCGGACGGCGCCGACCGAGCGCGCGTACACCGCCGAGGACTTCGCCGTCGCCGCGTTCTCGGGATCGGGGTCGGTGAGCGCTCCCGTCCAGGCCGTCGCCGACAACGTCGTCCCCCCGACCGGGCCGGCCAACTCCTCGACCGCCGGGTGCCAGCCGGAGGACTACGCGGGCTTCCAGGCCGGGAACGTCGCCCTGGTGCAGCGCGGCACCTGCACGTTCGGGGAGAAGGCGGCCGCCGCGGTGGCCGCCGGCGCGTCCGCCCTGGTGATCTTCAACGAGGGCCAGGAGGGGCGGACCGAGGTCCTGCAGGGGACCCTGGGCGGCCCGATGCCGGAGGACGCGGCCATCCCGGTGCTGGGCACGAGCTACGCCGTGGGCGAGGAGCTGACCGCGCTGCTGGCCGCCGGCGAGGTCCGGGTGGACATCACCACCGCGACGCTCTCGGAGGAACGGACGACGTCCAACGTCCTCGCCGACACCCCGCAGGGCAGCCAGGACCAGGTGGTCGTGGTCGGCGCCCACCTGGACTCGGTGCCCGAGGGCCCGGGCATCAACGACAACGGCAGCGGCTCGGCGACGATCCTGGAGATCGCCGAGCAGCTCGCCGAGCTCGACGTGGCACCGCGCAACGCCGTCCGGTTCGCCTTCTGGGGCGCGGAGGAGTTCGGGCTGCTCGGCGCAACGCACTACGTGGCCACGCTGAGCGGGGCCGACCGGGAGCGGATCGCCCTGAACCTCAACTTCGACATGCTCGGCAGCCCCAACTTCGGCCGGTTCGTCTACGACGGCGACGGCTCGTCGACCCCGCCCGCCGGCCCCGCGGGCAGCGGGGCCATCGAGCAGGTCTTCCTCGACCACTTCGCCGCCCAGGGCCTGGCCGCCGAGGCCACCGCCTTCACCGGCCGGTCGGACTACGGCCCGTTCATCGCCCAGGGCATCCCCGCCGGGGGGCTGTTCTCCGGGGCCGAGGGCGTCAAGACCGAGGCGCAGGTGGCGCTCTACGGCGGCACGGCCGGGGTCGCCTACGACCCCTGCTACCACCAGGCGTGCGACGGGTTCGACAATGTGTCCGCGCAGGCCCTCGACGAGCTCGGGGACGCCGCGGCGCACGCGACGCTGGTCTTCGCCCAGGCCGAGGCGCTGCCCGGGGCCGCGGAGACCGGCACCGGCACCGGAGCCGCCGAGCCCGGTGGCGGGGCGGCCGGGCTCCCCGCGCGCTGAGCGGAGGGGCGGGCGGGGCGGACGCCGTCCCGCCCGCCCACGGCGCCGAGCCGACGGGGGGACTCGAACCCCCAACCGCCCGATTACAAGTCGGGTGCGCTACCAGTTGCGCCACGCCGGCGGGACACGGGACCACGTCCCGGGACGAGTCTAGGGACAACGCAGGGAAGAACTCCGCGGCCACGGCAACGCGGCGTCGGCGTCACGTCCCGGGACGGACCGTCCACCGTGCGATCGGGCGTGGTCGCCGTGCGCCGCGACCGGGCTCACGGCGTCGCCCTGGTCCGGGGACCGTCAGGCAGCCGGCCGAACCGAGGCCGCAGCAGCAGCACAGGGATGACCAGCACCGCGTTGACCGCGAACATGAGGGGCAGCCCGCGAGCCTCGGCGGAGCCGCCGAGCAGGGGGAGCCCGGCGATCGCGCCGAGGGCCAGGGCGCACAGCGCGGCGCTGAAACCGGTGGCTGGCCGTTCCGGGAACACCTCGCCGGACCAGATCACCAGCAGGGCGGAGAGCACCATGAAGCTCGCGCCGAAGAGCACCGCGGAGGTCGCCACCAGCGGCCACGACGGCGGCAGGACCAGCAGAGCGGAGGCCAGACCGAGAGCGATCGAGGCGGCGGCCAGCGTCCTCCGCAGCCCGCCGGCAGCCACCAGGGAGCCGGTGGCGGTGCCCACGATCCCGCTGCCGCCGACGAGCACCCAGAACACCGGTGCCGCGACGTCCGGCAGGTCCGGTGCTCCCGCGACGCGGTCGACGCCATAGGTCCAGTACACGGTGCTGGTGAGACCGAACCCGGCGCTGCCGAGGAGGAGGGGCGTGCTGCCGGCGCGCCGCAGCCAGCGCCACGGTGATGTGCCCGCCGGGGTGTCCGTGCGCTGCGGGTCGGGTCCGCCGGGCAGCAGCAGCGCGTTCCAGACCGTCGAGCCCAGGGCGAGGACGGCGAAGCCGGCCCACGCCAGGCGCCAGGTCGAGCCCTCGCCGGTCAGCCAGGCCGCTGGGGCGGAGACCAGCACGCCGAAGGTGGTCCCGGACGTGATGACCGACAGGGTGCGGTGTCGTCGGTCCGGAGGCACCCGCCTGGCGACGGCGTCGGAGAAGGGCGCCCAGCACCAACCCGGGCTCGTCGCGGCGACGCAGACCCCGATCGCCAGCACCAGCGCGCTCGGCGCCGCGGCGATCATGGCCGTGCCCACGGTCGCCGCCGACGTGCCGATCAGGACGGGCAGGCGCGGCCCTGTCCGGGCGACCAGCACCCCGGTGGCCAGCAACGCCAGCAGATAGCCGGCATACCCGCCGGCGGCGAGCAGTCCCGCGGCCTCGGTGGACAAGCCGAAGGACTCCCGGAACTGCGGCAGGAAGAGCCCGTACCCGTACCGGGCGAAGGCGAAGGACACCGCGATCGCCGTGAGGCCCGCCGCCGCCAGATGACCCGGGGATGCTGCGAACCGCACGTCCGGATGTCCGCTCACCATGCGGTGGCAGTGTCCTCTGCTGGTCCACGGTTCGACGCGTCGCCTGGAGGACCCAGTCCCTCCGACGATCCGGCACGTCCACGGCAAGCGCCCACCCCACCGGAGGCAGTGGACGGTCCTGCCTGACCAGCAGATCACGTGCGGCGTCCGAGAGACCCGGACTCGTATCCCACGATCGGCTGCTGCGCGTCCCCGTACCGAGCACGGCGATCAGCAGTGAGCGCCGAGGAGACGCAGGTCACCGGAGCTGTTCCCACACCCCACGTCGGCGGGACATCGGCCAGGTGGAGGGACAACGGAGGGACGACTCGGCGACGTGTCCGAAGCGGCCGTCGAGCAGCCCCGCGACGCGCGCGATCACGGCCGTGGCCACCCTCGCTGGGGTCCACCTGCGAGCCTCGGTCGGCTCGACGAGCTGCTGAGCCCTCAGCACGGCGGCTCGGCGCAGTCGCTCGTCGTCCATCCGGCGGCCCCCCGTCACCGCCGACTCCACCCGCGCCGCCTCCTGCGGTGTCAGGCCGAACCGATGCATGGCATCGCCCTCGGATCCGGCTCCGCCCCGGGGACGCAGGGGTGGCCGATGCCACCGGTCCCCGACCCCGGCGGGCAGTGGCGGGCCCGGGAGCACCGCCCCACGGCGACGACCGCGCTGGTCATGGACGCGATGTGGGCGTCGCAGCGCTCGCGTCCTGCCCGTGGCACCACATCGCGACGGCGGGGCCCGTGCCCAGCGCCCCGACGGGTGTTGCGCCACGGGGGCCGGTGGGTCCAGCCTTCGTCTGACAGAGGGCCGGGAGACCGGCCCGGAGCCGGACGTGCGACGACGGCCGCAAGCCGTGGTGGTGCTGTGGGCAGGTGAGGCGTGCCTGCGTTCGAGGTCGACGACGCGACGGCGCTGCTGCGGCGGTACGAACCAGTGCTGCGGCTGACCCGCGGGGAGCTGTTCCACCCCAGCTCCGTGGAGGGGTACCTCGCCCGTGCATCGCTGCTCAGCGGGTCCGGCGGTTCGGCACGCGTCCTCGCCGGCCCCGCGACGCTGACCCCCGCCGCGTTGGCCGCGCTGTGTACCGAGCACCGGGGAGAGGCGCTGTCACTGCGCTACGTCCGGCAGCCGATGGATCGTGGGGAGCACCGCCGATGGCGGCGCAGCGCGGCACCGCAGCCGTCGGGCCGGGCCAGCGGCGCGGCCGCCGTCGGGCTGCTGGCCCGGGTGGTCCCTGCGCTGATGCGGCTCTCGCTGCACCTGCGCGGCAAGGTGCCGGGCGGGTGGACCGCGGCGGCCCACGTGCAGACGCGGTCGACCGACGACGCCGACGCCTGCCACTACTACGGGCACGTCCTCCGCGACGGCGGGTACGTCGTGCTGCAGTACTGGTTCTTCTACCCCATGAACGACTGGCGCTCGTCCTTCCGTGGTGTCAACGACCACGAGGCGGACTGGGAGCAGGTCAGCGTCGTGCTCACCGAGGAGGCGTCCGCCCTCACCCCGGCGTGGGTCCTGTTCGCCAGTCACGACGAGACCGGCGCGGACCTGCGACGCCGGTGGGACGACCCGGACCTCGGGTTCGTCGGGGACCACCCGGTCGTCTACGTCGGTGCCGGCTCGCACTCGGCGGCCTGCCTGCCCGGCGACTACCTGGTGACCGTCGCCCCGGAGCTGCCGGCCTGGCTCGATCGGCTGCGCCGCAGGATCGCCCGCGTGCTGCCGTGGTGGGACCCGACGGCAGCGGGGATCGGCCTCCCGTTCATCGACCTCCGCCGCGGCGACGGGGTCTCCGTCGGCCCCGGACAGGACCGCGGATGGCACCGCCACGTGATCGACGACGACACCGGCTGGGTGCGGGACTACCGCGGGCTGTGGGGGCTGGACACCGGGGATCCCTGGGGCGGGGAGCGCGCACCGGCCGGGCCGCGTTACGAGCGCAGCGGGGCCGTGCGGCGGTCCTGGGCGGAACCGCTGGCCTGGGCCGACCTCGACGGAGAGCCGGTGTCGCGCCGGGATGCGGATGCGCGGTGGCAGGCCCGGCGCGGTCAGCTGGTGGCGTCCCTGTCCGGCGTCCGCGCAGAGCTGGAGACGGTGCGCGACGAGCTGCGCAGCGCCACGGTCGCCGACCGCGTCGCCGGCCGGTCGGCGCAGCGTCCGAGCCCGCCACGTGCGGCCCTGCAGGACAGGGTGACCGGACTGCGGGCACGCCAGGCGCAGCTGGCCGCCGAGCTGGACGCCCACGACCAGGTGCGGGACGCCTCGCCTCCCGTGCCGCACCCGCACGACCACCTGAGGCACCGGGCCCTCCCCCTGCACCGGGACACCGGCGCCCGTGCCCGGGCGATGCTGGTCTGGGCGTCGGCCTCCAGCACGATGCTGTTCGCGGCCCTGGGGCTGCTGCTCGTGTTCGGCCAGGCGGGGTTGCTGGTCCCGGCCGCGGCCATCGTGATGGGCGTGGCCGTGGTCGAGGCGACCCTGCGTGGGCACCTGGTCGGCTTCGTGGTCAACGTCGCGCTGGCCGCCGTCATCGCGGTTGCCGCCTGGGCCATCGTCCGGCTGCTCCTCGACAACCTCCGTCTCGGCGTCGGGGTGCTGCTGCTGCTCGCGGCCGCCTACATGGCCGGGCAGACCGTCAGCGACGCCGTCCTCCACCGCCGGCCGGGGCGACGGGACTGACGTCGGGTTCGGGCGGAGGCCCAGCGCGCAGCCTCAGGCGGCCGGGTCGCCGTGCCGGAGGTGACCGGCCGGGTCGCTGCCCGGGAAGGGCCCGGCGGCCAGCCAACGGGCGAAGCCGGCCGGGTCGCGCCGCTCCAACTCGTCGAGCGTCTCCTGCCGGCGGGTGACCAGGGCCTGCCGGGTGCGGGGGTCCAGCCGGCCGCCCAGCGCGGCGGTCGTCCGGACCCACTCCCGACCCAGCTCACCGGTCGACAGGTCCGCCACCGGCCGGACCGGGACGTCGGCCGGACGGGCCGGGACGTCGGCCGGACGGAACGGGTCCGCCATCGGGACGCCCGGACCCGCCAGGGCGGACCGGCCACCCCGCACGGCCCACACCCCCAGCGCGACGGCCCCTCCGCCCGCCGCGACCAGCAGCGTGAGTTGCGCACCGCCGAGGGTCGCGGCACCGGAGAGCACGATCAGCACGGTCACCGTGGCCGCGGCCGTCCGCCAGGCGGCCTCGACGGTCGCGCGGCTGTCCCGCCCGCTGGACTCGCGGGAGACGCCCCAGGCCAGGCCACCGGCGACGACGCCGGCGAGGGCGACGGCGACCAGGCCGCTGGGCGGCAGGGCGAGGCCTCCGACGACCGCGAACGCGGCGCCGGCGACCAGCCCGAGGCCGAGGAGGAGACGGGTGAGGGGGCCGCGGGTGGGCACGGGGCAGCCTCCAGGACGGGGCCGGACGGGACAGGGGCCGCGCGGAGCGGTCCCGCCCGCCCCCTACCCAGACAGCAGGCTCTTGCACTCACCGTGTCGGTCGGGTCTTCCCTGTCGGCGCCCGGGCGAGGACGCTTCGGTCACGCACGGGGGCGTTCACGTCGACGGAGGTGCCCGTGTCCACGACGACCCCCACGCCCGCCGGGACCCTGCCCGAGCCCCGGCCGGAGGACGGCGACCCGCCGCCGCTGCCCGTGGTGGCCGGCGCCGACGGCACCGAGTGCGGGCTGCGCGCCGTCCGGTGGGCCGCCGAGGAGGCCGCGCGCCGCGGGGCGCCGCTGCGGATCGTGTACGCCTCACGCCGTCTCGGGCGCTCGGGGGTCGCCGGCGCGGCACCACCCGAGCTGCCCCGGGCCCGCGGGGTGACCGCCCAGGCCTACACCGTCGCCCGGCACACCGCGCCGTCGGTCTCCACCTCGACCGAGGTCGTCCCGGGCGACGCCGTGACCGCGCTGCTCCGGGCCGCCGAGGACGCCGCACTCGTGGTGCTCGGCATCTCCACCACCGGCGCGGCCGACGAGATGGTGCTCGCCTCGGTCGCCCAGCGCGTGGCGGCCCGCAGCCCGCAGCCGGTCGTCGTCGTGCCCCGGCGCCGCGGCCCGACCGGCGGGACGCGCCCGCACGTGGCGGTGCTCGGCCTCGGTGAACGCGAGGACGACGAGCCGGTCGCCGTCTTCGCCGCCGAGGAGGCGCGGCGGTCGGCGGTGCCGCTGACCGTCCTGCACACGCGTCCGGACGACGCCGACTGGGCCGGGGACGCCGACGCGTGGTTCGAGCGGTTCCCCGGCCTGCGGGTGTCCCACCAGCGGCTCCCCCACCCCACCGGCGGCCGGGTGCTCGCCGCCGCCTGCCCGACCCCGTTGCTCGCGCTCAGCGCCGGCCACGGCGGGTTGCTGCACCGCCCCCTGGACTCGCTGCACCGCTGGTTGCTGCGGCACTGCACCTCCCCGATGGCCTTCGTGCCGCCGGTGCACCGAGTGACCGGCGCGGAGCCGCGCGAGGAGATCATCGCCGTGGGTTGACCCGGCCCCGCCGGGCCGCCCGGCAGGATCGGCGCCCGTGGGTTCCTCCGTCGTCGACCTCGGCCCGCGGCTGGCCGTGGTGCTGGCCGTGCTCACCGCCCTGGCCGCGACCGTCGGCCGCGTCTCGGGCCTGGGCCAGGACCGCCCGGTCGCCGTCGCCGCGCTGCGGGCCACCGTCCAGCTGGGCGTGGTCTCCGCCGTCCTGCTGGCCGTGGTCCGCTCGCTGGCCCTGTCGGCCGCCTTCGTGCTGCTGATGGTCAGCGTCGCGGCGGTCACCGCGGCCGGCCGGGCCACCGGGCTGCCGGTGCGCGCCGCGGGCACGCTGCGCCGGGTGGGCGCCGCGGCGCTGCCGATCGTCGGCGGGGCGGCGCCGGTGGTGGCGCTGGTGCTGGCCAGCGGCACCGTGCCGCTGCGCGGGGAGGCGGTCATCCCGGTGGCGGGGATCCTCGTCGGCGGGGCGATGACGGCCACCTCGCTGGCCGGCCGCCGCCTGCGGGAGGAGCTGGCCGGGCGGCGCGGCGAGGTGGAGGCCGCCCTCGCCCTGGGCTTCCAACGGCGGGACGCCGTCCTCGAGATCGGCCGCTCCGCCGCGGCGACCGCCCTGGTGCCCGGGCTGGACCAGACCCGCACGGTCGGGCTGGTGACGCTCCCCGGCGCCTTCGTCGGCGTGCTGCTGGGCGGGGGCAGCCCCCTGGAGGCCGGTGCGGCGCAACTGCTCGTGCTGATCGGCCTGATGGCCACCCAGGTGGTCGCGGTGTGGGTGGCGACCGAGCTGGTGGCCCGCGGCCGGCTGCTGTCCGGCGTCCCCCACTGACGCGTCCAGGGACCTCACAGCCGACCTCCAGCCCCGCGGCAGCCGGGGAGCCGATCGTGGAGTCCGCGAGGGCGGCGGACCGCCGCCCGATAGGAGGACTCAGGAACCGTGAACCACTACGGCACCCCCAGCGCCGCCCCGTGGACGCCCCCGGCCTGGCAGCAGCCGGCCGCCGTTCCTCCCCCGCCGCCCGGTTCCCAGCCCCCCACCCCGCCGGAGCCCCCGGAGCCGCGCCGGCGGTCGGGGCGGCTGCGGATGGGCGTCGCCGGCCTGCTCGCCGGCGCGCTCATCGGCGGCGGCGCCGGAGCGGGGGTTGTGGCGCTCACCGACGACGGCGGGACGGCCGGCACCGCGACCGCGGCCGCGCAGAACGTCACCATCACCAACCCCGAGACGGCGACCGCCGTGACCGCGGCCGCGGCGAAGGCGGCGCCGAGCGTGGTGACCGTCTACGTCACCGCGCAGTCCGGCTCGGGCAGCGGCTCGGGCGTCGTCCTCACCGACGACGGCTACGTGCTGACCAACAACCACGTGGTGAGCCTGGACGGCAGCGCGGGCTCGGCCACCGTCTCGGTGCGCACCTCCGACGGCACGCTGTACGACGCGACCGTCGTGGGCACCGAGCCGACCTACGACCTCGCCGTGCTGAAGCTGGACGGCGCCACCGACCTGACACCGGCCACCTTCGCCGACTCCGACCAGGTGCAGGTCGGGGACCTCGCGGTCGCCATCGGCGCCCCGCTCGGGCTGTCGGACACCGTGACCGACGGGATCATCAGCGCCACCGGCCGCGCCGTCGCCACCGGCTCCACGCAGGACGACGCGACGGTCATCGACGCGCTGCAGACCGACGCCGCGATCAACCCGGGCAACTCCGGCGGCGCGCTGGTCGACGGCGCCGGCGAGGTCGTCGGGATCAACACCGCCATCGCCACCGTCGCCGCCGGCGCCCCCGGCCAGCAGGCGGAGAGCGGCAACATCGGCGTCGGCTTCGCCATCCCGGGCAACACCGCCCAGCGGATCGCGAAGGAGATCATCGCCTCGGGCTCGGCGCGGACGACGTTCCTCGGCGTCAGCGCCCAGACCGCGGCCGACGACGGCAACCCCGAGATCGGCACCGGCGCGCAGATCGTGCAGGTGCAGCCGAACAGCCCGGCGGCCGACGCCGGACTGCAGGCCGGGGACGTCGTCACCGCCGTCGGCGACCGGGTGGTCACCACCTCCACCGAGCTGACCGCCGCCGTGCGCAGCGCGACCCCGGGCGACGCGGTGACCCTGACCGTCCAGCGCGGCACGGGCACCTCCTCGGTGGAGGTCACCCTCGGCAGCACCTCCGACTGACGCCCAGCGCGGTCCGCGGCGGGGTGCCTAGGCTCGGTCAGGTGCCGGCACCCCGCCCGACCGCTGCCCTGGCCCGCTCCCTCGACGACCCGGAGCGGGCCCGTGACCTCGCCCGCATGAAGCGGCTGGCGACCGGGCTGTTCCTGGCCGCCGCCGCCGTCTTCCTCGTCTGCGTCCTGCTCGGCCCGGAGGCCGGGGCCTGGGTGGGCTACGTGCGGGCGACCGCCGAGGCCTCGATGGTGGGCGCCCTGGCCGACTGGTTCGCCGTCACCGCGCTCTTCCGGCACCCGATGCGGCTGCCGATCCCGCACACCGCGATCATCCCGCGCAAGAAGGACCAGATCGGCGCCAGCCTGGGCACCTTCGTCCAGCAGAACTTCCTCACCCGCGCCGTGGTCGAGGAGAAGCTGACCACGATCGACGTCCCCGGCCGGCTCGGCGCGTTCCTGGCCGCCCAGGGACGGGCCGAGCGGCTCTCCGGTGACGCCGCGGCGGTCCTGCACTCGGTGGCCGACCTGCTCCGGGACGACGACCTCCAGCCGGCCGTCGCCGCGCTCGTCGACCGCAAGCTGCACGCCACGCCCGCCGCCCCGGTGGTCGCTCGTGCGCTGGAGCTGGTCGTGGGCGGTGACCGCCACCAGGAGGTGCTGTCCGCGGCGCTGCGCGGGCTGGCCCGGTTCCTCGAGGACAACCGGGTGGTGTTCCGCGCCCAGCTGGGCGACGCCTCCCCCGCGTGGGTGCCCGACTGGGTCGACGACCGGGTGTTCGACCGGGTCTTCGCCGCCCTGCAGGGGTTCCTGGAGGAGGTCGGCGAGGACCCCAGGCACGAGCTGCGCCGGGTGTACGACGCCCGGCTGCGCGCCTACGTGCACGCGCTGCGCACCGACCCGGCCACCGCGGGGCGGGTCGAGGAGCTGAAGAAGGAGCTCCTCGAGCACCCCGCCGTCCGGACGTGGTCGGGGTCGCTGTGGACCACCGTGAAGAACTCCGTCCTGACCGCCGCCGCGGACCCGGAGTCCGAGCTGCGGGCACGGATGACCGCGATGATCCGCACGCTGGCGGACAAGCTGGAGAACGACCCCACCCTCCGCGAGCTGGTGCAGCGGCACGCGCACACGGCCGCCGGCTACCTCGTGGAGCGGTTCGCCGGCGACGTGGCCGACCTGGTGGGCAGCACCGTCGCCCGATGGGACACCGAGGAGACCAGCCGCCGGATCGAGCTCCAGGTCGGCCGGGACCTGCAGTTCATCCGCATCAACGGCACCGTCGTCGGCGGACTGGCCGGCCTGGTGATCTACACGGTCGCCCAGCTCCTCGGCTGAAGCCGTCGAGGAGGCCCCGCAGGGGTCCGAGACCAGGCGGCACCGGCGCTCGACGCATCAGGGGGACCGCACCTGGCCGCGGTGCGGCCCGGAGGACCGCGACGTCATCGCGCCCCTGCTACTCCGCTCGGCGCCGGGTCATCGCGGCCTGGTACAGCGCGATCCCGGCGGCGACGCTGACGTTGAGCGACTCGGTGTCCCGGGCGATCGGGATGCTGACGACGACGTCGCAGCGCTCCCGCACCAGCCGGGACAGCCCCGCGCCCTCGGCGCCGACGACCAGCGCCACCGGGTCGGTGAAGCCGTCGAAGTCCGACACGTCGACGTCGCCGTCGGCGGCCAGGCCCACCGTCATCAGCCCGGCGTCCTGGTAGGAGGCGAGCGCGCGGGCCAGGTTCACCGCACGCGCGACGGGCAGCCGGGCGGCGGCGCCGGCGCTGGTCCGCCACGCCGAGGCGGTCATGCCCACCGCCCGCCGCTGCGGGACCACGACACCGTGCGCGTCGAAGGCCGCCGCCGAGCGGACGACAGCGCCGAGGTTGCGCGGGTCGGTGACCCCGTCCATCGCGACCACCAGCGGCGGCCGGCCCGAGTCGCGGGCGTGGTCGAGCAGGTCGTCGGGGTGCGCGTACTGGTACGGCGGCACCTGCAGGCCGATGCCCTGGTGCAGGGCGCCCCCGGACATCCGGTCGAACTCGGCCCTGCCGACCTCCAGCAGCGGCAACCCCCGGTCGTTGGCCAGGTGCAGCGCCTCGGTGATCCGCTCGTCGGTCGCCGCCCGGCTGTCCCCGGTGACGACGTACAGCGCGGTCGCTGGGATCTGCGCCCGCAGCGCCTCGACCACCGGGTTGCGCCCCAGGAGCAGCTCGGGGGCCTCCTCGGCGCGCTGCCGGCTGCGGTCGCGGTCGGCCCGGCGCCGGGCATCGGCCTGTGCCCGTCGCTGCGCCGGGTGGCCGGGACGCATCTCGGCCGGTGGCGTCGCTCCGCGGCCGGCCAGTGCCCTGCGGCCCTTGCCGCCGGTGCCGGCGGTGGCGCCCTTCTTGCCGGCGCCGCTGGTGCGGCCCCGGCGCTGGCTGTTGCCGGCCATCAGCGGCTCAGCTCCCATCGGGGTCCCTGCGCGGTGTCCTCGACCTGGACACCGAGCGCGGCCAGCGAGTCGCGGATCGCGTCGGCCGCGGCGTAGTCCTTGCGCGCGCGGGCGGACTGGCGCTGCTCCAGCGCCAGCGACACCAGCCCGTCGGTGACCGCGGTCAGCCGGCCGTCGCCGCCGCCCTCAGCCGCCCAGTGCGGGTCCAGCGGGTCCAGCCCGAGGACGGCGAGCATCGCCCGCACCGACCCCAGCGCCGCCGCGGTGCCCTCGTCGTCCCCGGCGGCCAGCGCGGTGTTGCCCTGCCGCACCGCCTCGTGGACGGCGGCGACCGCGGCCGGGGTGCCGAGGTCGTCATCGAGGGCGGCGACGAACTCCGGCGGCAGGTCGGGCTTCGCCGGGCAATCGCTCACCCGCCCCGCCGCCCCGGACCCCACCCGCTCCGAAGCCCGCTTCACGAACGACTCCAGCCGCCGGTAGGCCGCGGCCGCCTCGGCCAGTGCGGCGTCGGTGAACTCGATCGTCGACCGGTAGTGCGGGGCGATCAGGTAGTAGCGCAGCTCCACCGGCCGCACCCGCTCGACGACCTCGTCGACCAGCGCGGTGTTGCCCAGCGACTTGCTCATCTTCTCGCCGCCGAGGGTGACCCAGCCGTTGTGCAGCCAGTAGCGGGCGAACCCGTCCCCCGCCGCGCGTGACTGGGCCTGCTCGTTCTCGTGGTGCGGGAAGCGCAGGTCCAGCCCGCCGCCGTGGACGTCGAACTCGGGCCCGAGGTAGCGCTCGGCCATCGCCGAGCACTCCAGGTGCCAGCCCGGCCGGCCGCGGCCCCACGGTGTGGCCCAGGACGCGGTCTCCGGCTCACCCTCCTTGGCGGCCTTCCAGAGCGCGAAGTCGCGGGGGTCCCGCTTGCGCTCGTCGGTCTCGGTGTCGGCGGCCGGCTGCAGGTCCTCGAGCCGTTGCCCGGTCAGGGCGCCGTACTCGGGGAAGCTACGGACGTCGAAGTAGACGTCGCCGTCGACGGCGTAGGCGTGGCCGCGCTCGATCAGCCGCTCCATCAGGGCGACCATGTCGGGGATGTGGCCGGTGGCACGCGGCTCGTAGGTCGGCGGCAGCACCCCCAGCACGTCGTAGGCCCGGGTGCAGGCCAGTTCGTTGGCGTACGCCCACGCCCACCACGGCACGCCGTGCTCGCCGGCCTTGGCGAGGATCTTGTCGTCGATGTCGGTGACGTTGCGGACGTAGGTCACCTCGAGCCCGCCGGCGTCCAGCCACCGGCGGAGCACGTCGAAGACGAGTGCGGCCCGCACGTGTCCGACGTGGGGCGGGCCCTGCACGGTGAGCCCGCAGACGTAGACGGAGGCCTGTCCCGCACGCAGGGGCGTGAAGTCGCGGACCGCGCGCGCGGCCGTGTCGTACAGGCGGAGGCTCACCGTGCGGAGTCTACGGAGCGCGGCATCAGCTCTGCTCGGAGTCTCCGGACGCCGACCCGTCGTCGGTCCGGACCACCAGCGCCGTCGCCATCGCCGCCCGTCCCTCGCCCCGGCCGGTCAGGCCGAGGCCGTCGGTCGTGGTGGCGGTGACGCTGACCGGCGCGCCCAGGGCCGCGGAGAGCGTCGCCTCCGCCTCGGCCCTCCGCGGACCGACCTTCGGGGTGTTGCCGACCAACTGGACGGCGGCGTTGCCGACCCGCCAGCCGGCCGCGGCGAGCACCTCCCGGACGTGTCCGAGCACCGCCGCGCCGCGGGCACCGTCCCACCGCGGGTCGTCGGTGCCGAGCAGCCCGCCGATGTCGCCGAGCCCGGCGGCCGACAGCACCGCGTCGGTGAGGGCGTGTGCGACGACGTCCCCGTCGGAGTGCCCCGCGCAGCCGTCGGCGTCGGGCCACCGCAGGCCGGCGAGCCAGCACTCCCGGCCGGCCTCGACAGGATGGACGTCGACCCCGATCCCGACCCTCGGCAGGGTCACCCGTGCACCTGCAGTTCGGCGAGCGCGAGGTCGTGGGCCACGGTCACCTTGGCGGCCCGCTCGTCGCCCGGCACGGTGGCGACGGGGATCCCGGCCGCGCGCACCACGGCGGCGTCGTCGGTGAGGTCGGCGTCGTCGGGCAGCCGCCCGTAGGCGGCGACGAGCGCGTCCCGGGCGAAGCCCTGCGGGGTCTGCACCCGGCGCAGCTCCGTGCGCGGCAGCGTGCCGGTGAGCAGCCCGTCGGGGTCGACGGTGACGGTGGTGTCGACCACCGGCAGCACGGGGACGACGGCGGGGGCGCCGGCGGCCACCGCGGCCAGCACCCGGGCCACGACCTCGGGCGGGGTCAGCGGGCGGGCGGCGTCGTGGACGAGGACGGCGTCGGCCGGGCCTCCGGCGGCCTCGAGCGCGGCCCGGACCGAGGCGGTGCGGGTGTGGCCGCCGGCGACGAGCCGGACGTCCATCGGCAGCACGGTCGCGAACGCGGAGAACTCGGCGGCCGGGATCGCCACCACGACCTCGGCCACCCCGCCGTCACGCAGCGCGTCGACGGCCCAGCAGACCAGCGCCCGGCCGCCGAGCGGCACCAGCGCCTTCGGCCGGTCCGCCCCCAGACGCAGACCACTCCCGGCCGCTGCGACGATGCCGACAGCGTGCACGGGAGTGGTCTGGACGTGCGTGAGTGCGACGAGCCGGGCGGACCGAGCTCAGCTGGCGAGGACCTCGTCGAGGAGCACCTCGGCCTTGTCCTCGTTGGTGCCCTCGGCCAGCGCGAGCTCGCTCACCAGGATCTGGCGGGCCTTGGAGAGCATGCGCTTCTCGCCGGCCGAGAGGCCACGGTCCTTGTCGCGGCGCCACAGGTCGCGGACGACCTCGGCGACCTTGTTGACGTCACCGGAGGCAAGCTTCTCCAGGTTGGCCTTGTAGCGGCGCGACCAGTTGGTCGGCTCCTCGGTGTGGGGGGCGCGCAGGACCTCGAAGACCCGGTTCAGCCCCTCCTGACCGACGACGTCACGGACGCCGACGATCTCTGCGTTGTCGGCCGGCACGCGCACGGTGAGGTCGCCCTGGGCGACCTTCAGCACGAGGTAGGCCTTCTCTTCACCCTTGATGACCCGCTTCTCGATCGCCTCGATGAGCGCGGCACCGTGGTGCGGGTAGACAACGGTCTCGCCGACAGTGAAGCCCATGTGTGTGTGACCCCTTTCGCTGTCCACAGATTACCACGCGAAACTGACGAACGGGACGACCCAGATTCGTAAACCCGCAGGTCAGCGGCGGGATCAACTTGGTGAGAGGGGTTGACAGCGGCGTGGTGGATGTGCCTGCGCACCCCTCCCGGCCGGCCGCGACGGCCCGGGCACTGGCGCTGGCCACCCACCCGGGTCCGGCGGTCGCCGTGACGGTCGTGGCGACCCTCCTGGCGGTGGCCGCGGGGGTGCCGGTCGGGCGGGTGGTCCTGGTCGGGCTCGCCGTCCTCGCAGGTCAGGCATCCATCGGGTGGAGCAACGACTGGCTCGACGCCGACCGGGACCGCGCCGTGGCGCGGCCCGACAAGCCGGTCGTGCAGGGGACCGTCGCCCCCACACTGCTGCGCTCGCTGGCGCTCGCGTCGGCTGCCGCGGCCGTCGTCCTGTCCCTGCTCCTCGGCGTCGTGCCGGGACTGCTGCTGCTGGCCCTCGTCGCCAGCGGCTGGGCCTACAACGCCGGGCTCAAGCGCACCGCCGCCTCGCTGCTGCCCTACGTCACCGGGTTCGGCGCGCTCCCCGCCGGGGTGGTGGCGGCGGCTCCCGGAGCGCCGGTCGCGCCCTGGTGGCTGGTGGCGGCCGGGGGCGCGCTGGGCGCGGCGGCCCACCTGGCCAACGTCGCGCCGGACCTCGAGGACGACCTGGCGACCGGCGTCCGCGGGCTGCCGCACCGGCTGGGGGCCCGGACCTCGGCGGTCTCCGGCGCGGCGTTGCTGGGAGGCGCCTCGCTGGTGCTGGTGCTGGGACCGGAGGGCCCCCCGACGGCGGCCGGGTGGACCGGTCTCGCGCTGGCCGTGCCCGCCGTCGCCGTCGCCGCCCTGGCCGGCACCGCGCGCTTCCGCCGGCTGGCCTTCCCGGCGGTCATGCTCCTGACCGTCCTGGACGTCGTGCTGATGCTGGCGGGTGGGGCCGCGGTCACCTGACTGCGGCCCCACCCGGCGGTGTCAGTTCTTGCCGTTGCCGTTGCCGTGGCCGCGCCCGTTGCCCGACTGCCCGGCGTTGCCGCGGGGCTCCGCCGCAGGCGCGGGGACCGCCTCGGCCGTCTCCTCCTCGGCCTCCTCGACCTCCGGGGCCTCGTCCTCGACCTCGGGCGCCTCGTTCCGAGCGGCCTCCCGGGCCTTCTTGCGCGCCTCGTTCCGGGCGTGCGCCTCCGCGCTGATCTGCGAGCCGTCGACGCCACCGTCGCGCGCGTCGGCGCTCACCCGCGCGCCGAAGTTCTCCGGGTGCGCGGGCTCGGTGTCCTCCTGCACCGGCTGGGGCTGCTCGTCGGCCGGGGCGTCGTCACCCGCGCCGTCGTCCCCGGCGGCGTCGTCCCCGGCGGCGTCGTCCCCGGTCGTGTCGTCCCCGGTCGTGTCGTCCCCGGTCGTGTCGTCCCCGGTCGTGTCGTCCCCGGTGTCCGGAGTGTCCTCGGACGGGGCGTTCTCAACGGCGTCGTCGGCCGGGACGTCGGGGTCCTCCCCGACGGCCTCGTCGGTCCCGGCGGTCCCGGCGGGCACGGCCGTCTCGACGACGGGGCTGGGCCCCTCCGGCGAGGTGAGCGCACCGGCGGTGGTGGCGCCGGCGAGCGCGACCACGACGGCGCCGGTCCCGGCGGCGGCCTTGGCGACCGCGCCGGCGGAGGCGATCTTGGCGATCAGAGCGGTGAACAGCATGCGGGGCCTCTTCCGTGAGGTCCGGGCGGGGTGCCCGGCCGTCCCGGGGGACGGTTCCTGGTGGGTGGTGAGCAGACCGGTCGCCAACAGCTCGGCCAGGGCCGCGGTGGGCCTCCCGGGCGCCGCGGCGTCCGCCCGGACCGCGTCGGTGAACGCGACCAGGGAGCACGCGCCGTCGGGCACGGGGCGGCCGGTGAGGGCGGCCTCGAAGGCCTCCTCGACGGCGCGGTCGTCAGCTGGCGTGGTCATCTCGTCCTCGTCATCGCCGCAGGGCCGCAGAAGGGTGCGCGCCGGTCCCCACCCCTTCGGGGGACCTCGTCTCGAGGGCGCTGCGCAGGGTGCGCAGCCCGCGCCGCTGGAGCGCCTTGACCGAGGCGGTGGACCGCCCGAGCACGCGGGCCACCTGCTCGACGGTGAGGTCACCGAGGATCCGCAGCAGGAGCACCGCCCGCTGGTCGGTGGGCAGCGTCGCGCAGAGCCGGTGCACGTCCGCGGCGCCGATCCGCACCAGCGCGTCGTCCTCGGCGTCGCCACCGCCGAGCTCGCCCAGCAGCGCGTCGTCGTCGGTCACCTGCGGACGGCGCCCCCGGCGACGCCAGTCGTCGACCAGCCGCCGGTGGGCGATGGTGAACACCCAGGCGCGCAGGGCGTCCTCGTCCCCGTGGAAGCCGGCCAGCCCGGTGAGGACGCCGATGAACGTCTCGCTGGCCAGGTCGTCGGGCTCGGCGGCGCCGTGCAGTCGCAGGTAGCCGGTCACGGCCGGCGAGAGGTCCCGGTAGAGGACCTCGAACGCCCAGGCGGCCCCGGCCTGCGCCGCGGCCAGGACGTCGTCGAACGGCAGTCCCGTGCGCATCCTGCCCCCCGTCGCCGATCCCGCCGTCCTCCCGTGCATCGGCAGGTGGCCGCGCCGACTGCACCGGCGTCACCCGGACGGGTGCCGGCGGACGCGGCGCGGCGGACCCCGTCCCTCCGGGCGGGCCGCCGGGGGCGGGCGTTAGGCTCGGCGCGACCCAGGCCATCGACGTGCGGTGGCCTGCACGTCCCTGGAGGTCGACGGCTGTGAACCGCGCACTGCGCGCCGCCACGATGGGTGTGCTGCTCCTCAGCCCGGTCGCGCTGAGCGCGTGCAGCGCCGGGCAGGTCTCGCAGACCGCGACCCAGAACCGGGACAAGGTCGGCCCCGAGGCCCAGTCCGGCGACATCACCCTGCGCCAGGTCCTCCTCGGCTACCCCACCGAGGGCCGCTACTCGGCCGGCGACGACGCACCGCTGTCCCTGGCGATCGTCAACGGCAGCAACGAGGCCGACACCCTCGTCGGCATCGAGGGCGACGCGTTCAGCGGGGTGGTCGTGAGCGGGCAGACGACGCCCTCCCCGGCCGTCCCGGGCTCCCCGTCGGCCGCGCCGACCACCGGTGGCACCCCGGCCGCCCCGTCGGACCCGGCGGCCGCCCCGACGTCGGCCGCCCCCACGTCGGCCGCTCCGTCGGCCAGCACGCGGGTGGACATCCCGATCCCCGCCCGCTCCACCGTCTTCGTGGGCGAGGACGGCGGGCTCACCGTCGACCTCGCCGACCTGTCGGAGGAGCTGACGGCCGGCCAGAGCATCGAGCTCACGCTGACCTTCCAGAACGCCGGGGAGATCCCCGTCCAGGCGTCGGTCGCCACCCCCGACCGGGCGCTGCCCCGCGAGGAGGGCTTCGACTTCCACGACGGGGCGGCGGAGGGCCGCGACGCGGAGCAGGACACCGAGTCCGAGTGATCGAGGGCCCCCGCACGGGGGCCGCGTTCTTCCCTGGAACTGTCGTACCCGGCGGTTAGCGTCGCCGGGTGCCCACCGCAGGAGTGAAGTCCCGCCCCGCCCACCGCTGCACCGAGTGCGGGTACGGCGCGGCCAAGTGGGTCGGCCGCTGTCCGGAGTGCCAGGCCTGGGGCACGCTGCAGGAGGTCGGCGCCCCCGCGTCGCCCCTGCGGTCGGTCGCCGCCGGGCCGGTCACCGCCCCCGCGGTCCCCATCGCCCAGGTGGAGCTGGCCTCCGCCCGCGCCGTCCCCACCGGCATCGACGAGCTCGACCGGGTCCTCGGCGGCGGCCTGGTGCCCGGCGCGGTGCTGCTGGTCGCCGGCGAGCCCGGGGTCGGCAAGTCCACCCTGCTGCTCGAGGTCGCCCACCGGGTGGCCGCGGCGAACGGCCCGGCCCTCGTGGTGTCGGGCGAGGAGTCGGCGGCCCAGGTGCGGCTGCGGGCCGAGCGGATCGGCGCCCTGCACGAGGACCTCTACCTCGCCGCGGAGACCGAGCTGTCCGCCGTCCTCGCCCACGTCGAGCAGGTCAACCCCTCGCTCCTGGTCCTCGACAGCGTCCAGACCGTGCGCTCCCCCGCCGTCGAGGGCACCGACGGCGGATCCACCCAGGTGCGGGCGGTCGCCAGCGCGCTGACCGGTGTCGCCAAGAGCCGCGGGATGACGGCGATCCTCGTCGGCCACGTCACCAAGGACGGCGCCATCGCCGGTCCCCGCACCCTGGAGCACCTGGTCGACGTCGTCGTCTCCTTCGACGGGGAGCGGCACTCCACCCTGCGGCTGATCCGGGCCACCAAGAACCGGTTCGGGCCGGCCGACGAGATCGGGTGCTTCGAGATCGGCGACCGCGGGGTCGTGGGTGTCCCCGACGCCTCGCACCTGTTCGTCTCCCGGCGCACCGCCCCGGTCCCCGGCAGTTGCGTCACAGTGACGCTGGAGGGCAGCCGCCCGCTGCTGGCCGAGGTCCAGGCGCTGGTGGCGGCCAACAGCGGCGGCGGGTCGCCGCGGCGCGCGGTCAGCGGGCTGGACTCCCAGCGGGTGGCGATGGTCAACGCCGTCGTCGAGCGGCGCGGCAGGGTGCGGCTGGCCGACGCCGACGTCTTCGCCGCGTCCGTGGGCGGCGTCCGCATCACCGAGCCCGCGGCCGACCTGGCGCTGGCCCTGGCGATCGCCTCCGCGGCCAAGGACGTCCCGCTCCCCCAGGGCCTGGTCGCCCTCGGCGAGGTCGGGCTCTCCGGGGAGATCCGCCGCGTGGGGGGCACCGGTCGCCGGCTGGCCGAGGCGGCCCGCCAGGGCTACCGGGTCGCCCTGGTCCCCGAGGACGCCGGCAGCGCGCCGAAGGGCATGCGGCTGATCGAGGTCCCCGACCTCGGCGCCGCGTTCGCCCGTCTCTTCTGACGCTGCGTCACCGCCCGCGCCGGGCCCCTCGCCGGATCCGGTGAGGTGGCTCACGGGGGCCGACCAGTAGCGTCGGGGCGACGTAGACTCAGCCGCCAACACACCGAACGTCAGGAGCGCTCGTGCCGCCCGCTGTGGATCCCGAGGTCGCGCTCCGCGAACTGCTCGGCCGCATCGCACCGGGGACCGCACTGCGCGACGGCCTGGAGCGGATCCTCGCCGGCCGCACCGGTGCGTTGATCGTCCTCGGCTACGACCGCGTGGTGGAGTCCATCTGCACCGGCGGTTTCGCCCTCGACGTCGCCCTGTCGGCCACCCGGCTGCGCGAGCTGGCCAAGATGGACGGCGCGGTGATCGTCTCCTACGACGGCGCCCGCATCGTCCGGGCCGGCGTCCACCTGATGCCCGACCCGACGGTCCCGACCGAGGAGTCCGGCACCCGGCACCGCACCGCTGAGCGGGTCGCCATCCAGACCGGCTTCCCGGTGATCTCGGTCAGCCAGTCGATGCACATCATCAGCGTGTACGTCGCGGGCCGGCGGTACACCCTCGAGCACCCGACGACGATCCTGGCCCGGGCGAACCAGGCCCTGGCCGCCCTCGAGCGGTACAAGCTGCGGCTCGACGAGGTGGCCAGCACCCTGTCGGCGCTGGAGATCGAGGACCTCGTCACCGTCCGCGACGCGATGAGCGTCAGCCAGCGGCTGGAGATGGTCCGGCGGATCGCCGACGAGATCGAGGGGTTCGTCGTCGAGCTCGGCACCGACGGCCGGCTGCTGGCCCTCCAGCTCGACGAGATGCTCGCCGGCGTGGAGGAGGATCGCGGCCTCCTGGTGCGCGACTACCTCCCCGGCGGCGCCCGGCGGCCGAGGACCATCGAGCAGGTGCTGACCGACCTGCGGGCGCTGTCGGCCACGGAGCTGCTCGACCTGTCGGCGGTGGCCCGCTGCTACGGCCTGCCGACGTCGGCCGACGCGCTGGACTCCCCGGTGAGCCCGCGCGGGTACCGCCTGCTGGCGAGGGTCCCGCGGCTGCCCGCCGGCATCATCGACCGACTGGTCGACCACTTCGGCGGGCTGCAGAAGCTGCTGGCCGCCACCATCGAGGACCTGCTCTCCGTCGAGGGCGTCGGCGAGGCGCGGGCCCGCGGCATCCGCGAGGGCCTGTCGCGGCTGGCCGAGACCTCGATCCTCGACCGCTACAGCTGACGGCCCCGTCCCGAGGCGCGTCCCGAGCGTGCGAGGGATGAGGAGGACGGGGTCCTCGCACGCTCGCGGGACCCCGCAGGGGCCTCAGCCGATCGAGAAGGGCGCGTCCGGGCTGGTCTTGGTGTCCAGCCGCCCGCGCAGCAGGTACTGACCCGGCCCGAGCGCCGTACGCTGCGCGCCGCACCCCGGCTGGCTGGTGAGGCCGCTCCAGACCAGCGGGAAGGACACCGCCTCCCCCGGCGCGAGCGTGCGGGTGTCGCTGCTGGCCTCCGGGACGCAGTCGTTGCTGCCCCACAGCCGGTTGCCCGACGCGTCGAGCAGGACGATCTCCTGCAGCCCCTTGTCCAGGGTCCGCACGCAGGGCACGGACGAGGCGTTGGTGACGACCAGCTCGAAGGTCGGCTTGCCCCCGGCCGGCGCGCTGCCCGGCGTGCGCACCTCCAGGCCGATCATGTCGTCGCTGCACGGGCCACCGGGCTGCGGGGTGGGCTCCGGAGCCGGCTCCGGGGCCTCGGTCGTCTCGGGCGCGGGGGTCGGGGTCTGCACGCTGGCCAGCGAGGGCACGACCCGCTCCAGGGCGGGCGGCTCGCCCGGCTCGCTCGTGGCGGTGGTGGTGGCCGCCGCCGCGGCCGACGTGCTGCCGCCGCCGTCCCCCAGGGTGGCGGCCAGCAGCCAGCCCCCGCCGCCGAGCAGCGCCACGAGCAGGACCAGGACCAGCAGGCGTCGCCGCCAGTAGAGCGCCGCGGGGAGGGGGCCGACCGGGTGCAGCACGCCGAGAACCGTAGTGCGCCACGCTGGGCGTTCCCGCCTCGGCACGCCGTCCCCCGTGGGCGGCAGACTGGACCCCCGTGGACAGCACCGCCCGCCCCCTCCCCGTGACCGGCCCGGAGCTCGGCGAGGCCCTGGTCGACTGGTACGAGACCGCCGCCCGCGACCTCCCCTGGCGGCGCCCGGACGTCGACCCGTGGGCGGTGCTGGTCAGCGAGGTGATGCTGCAGCAGACCCCGGTCGCCCGCGTGGAGCCGGTGTGGCGGGAGTGGATGGCCCGCTGGCCCACCCCGGCGGCGCTGGCCGCGGCCTCCCCGGCCGAGGTGATCCGGGCCTGGGGCAAGCTCGGCTACCCGCGGCGGGCGCTGCGCCTGCGGGAGACCGCCGTCGCCCTCACCGAGCGGCACGGCGGCGCCGTCCCCGCCGACGTGGCGGCCCTGGAGGCGCTGCCCGGCATCGGCACCTACACCGCCCGGGCCGTCGCCTGCTTCGGCCACGGGCAGCCACAGCCGGTCGTGGACACCAACGTGCGGCGGGTGGTGGCCCGGCTCGTGCACGGCCGGGCGGAGGCGGGCACCGCTCGGGCGGCCGACCTCGCCGACGTCGCCGGACTGGCTCCCGCCCACCCGGCGCGAGCGGTGCGCTTCTCCGTGGCGGCCATGGAGCTCGGCGCCCTCGTCTGCGTGGCGCGGACGCCGCGGTGCGGGGCGTGCCCGGTCCGGGACAGCTGCGCCTGGCGGCGGGCGGGGTGCCCGACCTCCGACGGGCCGGCCCGCAGGGTGCAGCGGTTCGCCGGGACCGATCGCCAGGTCCGGGGGCGGCTGCTGGACGTCCTGCGGGCCGCCGAGGGGCCCGTGCCGGCGGTCCTGCTCGACGGTGCGTGGGACGACGCCGTCCAGCGCTCGCGGTGCCTGGACTCGCTGCTCGTCGACGGGCTGGTCGAGCAGACGCCGGACGGCCGGTTCCGCCTCCCCGCCTGACCGCGCACCCTCGTTGGGCCGCAGCGACGATCAGGGGCCCTGGTCATGGAGCGTCCTCCCTCACGTTCCGCGGTGAGGGAGGACGCCCGATGACCAGGTCACCTGATCATCGCCCGCACACGACGCAGGGGCCGCCTCCCTGATCGGGAGACGGCCCCTGCATGGACCTACCGGAGGATCACTCGGTCGCGGCCGCGGGACCCTCCTCGTCGCCGCCGGCGGACAGCGCCACCGGCGGGGTGTCGGGGAGGTCGACCGGCTTGGCCTCGCCGCGGAAGACGAACTTCTGCTCGGCGCCCTCGCCCTCGACGTCCACCACGACGATCTGACCAGCGGTCAGCTCCCCGTAGAGGATCTTCTCCGACAGCGTGTCCTCGATCTCCCGCTGGATCGTCCGGCGCAGCGGCCGGGCGCCCAGCACCGGGTCGAACCCGCGGTGGGCCAGGAGCTTCTTGGCCTCCTGGGTGATCTCCAGCGACATGTCCTTGTTCGCGAGCTGGCCCTCCACGCGGGCGACCATGAGGTCGACGATCTGGATGATCTCGTCCTCGGTCAGCTGGTGGAACACCACGATGTCGTCGATGCGGTTGAGGAACTCAGGCCGGAAGTGCTGCTTGAGCTCGTCGTGCACCCGCGACTTCATGCGCTCGTAGTTGGACTGGGTGTCGTTCCCGGCCTGGAAGCCGAGTCCGACCGCCTTGGAGATGTCCCGCGTCCCGAGGTTGGTCGTGAGGATCAGGATCGTGTTCTTGAAGTCCACGATCCGGCCCTGACCGTCGGTGAGCCGGCCGTCCTCGAGCACCTGCAGGAGCGTGTTGAACACGTCCGCGTGCGCCTTCTCGATCTCGTCGAAGAGGACCACCGAGAACGGCTTGCGCCGCACCTTCTCGGTCAGCTGGCCGCCCTCGTCGTAGCCGACGTAGCCGGGAGGGGCACCGACGAGACGGGACACCGTGAAGCGGTCGTGGAACTCGCCCATGTCGATCTGGATGAGCGCGTCGTCCTCACCGAAGAGGAAGTTGGCCAGCGCCTTGGCCAGCTCGGTCTTACCGACACCCGAGGGGCCGGCGAAGATGAACGAGCCACCGGGACGGCGCGGGTCCTTGAGGCCCGCCCGCGTCCGCCGGATCGCCTGGCTGACGCTCTTGATGGCCTCTTCCTGGCCGATGATCCGCTTGTGGAGCTCGTCCTCCATGCGCAGGAGCCGGGTGGTCTCCTCCTCCGTCAGCTTGAAGACGGGGATACCGGTCCAGTTGGCCAGCACCTCGGCGATCTGCTCGTCGTCGACCTCGGCGACGACGTCCATGTCACCGGCCTTCCACTGCTTCTCGCGCTCGGCCTTCTCGCCCAGGAGCTGCTTCTCCTTGTCGCGCAGCGACGCGGCCTTCTCGAAGTCCTGCGCGTCGATGGCCGACTCCTTCTCGCGGCGGATGCCGGCGATCCGGTCGTCGAACTCGCGCAGGTCCGGCGGGGCGGTCATCCGCTTGATCCGCATCCGGGCACCGGCCTCGTCGATCAGGTCGATCGCCTTGTCGGGCAGGAAGCGGTCGGAGATGTACCGGTCGGCCAGCGTCGCGGCGGCGACGAGCGCGCCGTCGGTGATGCTGATCCGGTGGTGCGCCTCGTACCGGTCGCGCAGCCCCTTGAGGATCTCGATCGTGTGGGTGAGCGTCGGCTCGCCCACCTGGATCGGCTGGAAGCGGCGCTCGAGGGCGGCGTCCTTCTCCAGGTGCTTGCGGTACTCGTCGAGCGTGGTGGCGCCGATGGTCTGCAGCTCGCCACGGGCCAGCATCGGCTTGAGGATGCTGGCGGCGTCGATCGCGCCCTCCGCGGCACCGGCCCCGACGAGGGTGTGGATCTCGTCGATGAACAGGATGATGTCGCCGCGGGTGCGGATCTCCTTGAGGACCTTCTTCAGCCGCTCCTCGAAGTCACCGCGGTAGCGGGAACCGGCGACGAGCGCGCCGAGGTCCAGCGTGTAGAGCTGCTTGTCCTTCAGGGTCTCGGGGACCTCGCCCTTGACGATCGCCTGGGCCAGGCCCTCGACGACGGCGGTCTTGCCGACGCCGGGCTCGCCGATGAGGACGGGGTTGTTCTTGGTCCGCCGCGAGAGGACCTGCATGACCCGCTCGATCTCCTTGGCCCGCCCGATGACCGGGTCGAGCTTGGAGTCGCGCGCGGCCTGGGTCAGGTTGCGGCCGAACTGGTCCAGGACCAGCGAGGTCGACGGCGTGCCCTCCGACGGGCCGCCGGCCGCGGCCGGCTCCTTGCCCTGGTAGCCGGACAGCAGCTGGATGACCTGCTGGCGGACGCGGTTGAGGTCGGCGCCCAGCTTCACGAGGACCTGGGCGGCGACGCCCTCACCCTCGCGGATCAGGCCGAGCAGGATGTGCTCGGTGCCGATGTAGTTGTGGCCGAGCTGCAGCGCCTCACGCAGGGACAGCTCGAGGACCTTCTTGGCGCGCGGGGTGAAGGGGATGTGCCCGGAGGGGGCCTGCTGGCCCTGCCCGATGATCTCCTCCACCTGCTGCCGGACACCCTCCAGCGAGATGCCCAGGGACTCGAGCGCCTTGGCAGCGACGCCCTCACCCTCGTGGATCAGGCCCAGGAGGATGTGCTCGGTGCCGATGTAGTTGTGGTTGAGCATCCGGGCCTCTTCCTGGGCCAGGACGACCACGCGGCGGGCTCGGTCGGTGAACCGTTCGAACATCTGCTGCTTCTCCTCTGACCGGCTGGTCCGGCACTGCCCTCCCCGTGATGGAGAGGAGCACCCGACGTCCGTCGGCGCGCGGGGCACCGGTCTTTCCACTGTAGTCGCGGACTCCGCCCCTCCGTCGGCACGCGTGGCCGGGCGGAGGACAGGAGCTGTCCGGTCCAACCGATGGTGGCCGAGCGGTGTTCCGGGCGGGTTACGCCGTCAGCGGACGGCGCGACCCGGCGCGGTCAGCAGGTGAGGGCGAGGCAGACCCAGCACAGCGGCCACTCCTCGTCCCCGTCGTCCGGCCAGGTCCACAGGGCCGGGTCGAGGAGGGTGACCGGCGCCAGGCAGAGCGCGCGGCCGGTGACCAGCCCGTCGGCGCCGACGGCGTGCAGTCGGGTGACCGGCTCCTCGTCCGAGGCCTGGCGGCGGGGGACGGCGTCCGCCCCGACCGTCCAGCCCCCGCCGTGCTCGAGGGACCCGCGCCCCTGACTCGTGCCGGCGGTCACTGCACCACCACCTGGACGCCGACCCTCGCGAGCCGGCAGGCCAGGTCGTCGAACAGCTCGCGCGCGCCGTCCTCCACGGTGGCCTCCAGCCGGACGGTGATCCGGCGGTGCCCGTGCCGCTGCAGGGCCACCACGGTCCCGCAGAGCAGGTCCGCCCCGACCTCGTCGAGGTGGCCCCGGGCGCGGACGACGCCGCGGGCCTGGTCGATGGTGGCGGTGAACGAGGGAGCCAGGGGACGGGTGTCCGTGACCGCCCGCACGGGGCCGGGTTCGGGGACACCTGCCGGGGTCGCCTCAGCCGTGTCTTGGCTCATGACACATACCGTTACCGATCCGTCCGCATCGGTGACAGGGCCCTAGTGCCCTGACCTGCGACGGAACGTGAACAGTCGGTGTCCGGACGGCGACGGCCCGGCCCTCCGAGGGGGGCCGGGTCGTCACCAGGCCCCGTCCCGAGTCTCACCCCGAGCGCGCCAGGGGTGAGGAGGGTGGGGTCCTCCCGGTACTGGGAGGACCCCCTCGCCGGGGGGCGAGGGGGTCCTCTCTCAGTGCGCGGCCTCGTAGGCCTCGACGACGCTGGCCGGGATGCGCCCGCGGTCGCTCACCTGGTGGCCGTTCTTGCGGGCCCAGTCACGGATCGCGCCGGCCTGCTCCCGGTCCATGCGGCCACCGCCGGTCGGGCGGGACCGCCCGCCACCGGAGGCGCGGCCCGAGCCGCGGCCCACCTTCCGGGCGGCCTGCACGTAGCGGGAGAGGGCGTTGCGCATCTCCTCGGCGTTCTTCTCGGACAGGTCGATCTCGTAGTTCGTCCCGTCGAGGGAGAAACTCACGGTCTCGTCGGCCGGAAGATCCTCGTCGAGGTCGTCACTGAGGATCACCTGGACCTTGCGAGCCATTCCACTTCCCCACTTCTCGATGCGGCCCCCTTCGGGGCGGTTCGCCACCCGAGGCAGGGCGGCTGCATTGACACCCCGGACCATAGACCATTCGGCTCGGAGTTCGGAATGAAATACCGGATGGGGTGAGAAACGGACGGGACCGTTCAGGGTGAAAGCGGCCGGACGAGCGGGAAGAGGATGGTCTCGCGGATTCCCAGACCGGTGAGGGTCATCATCAGCCGGTCCATGCCCATCCCCATGCCGCCGGTCGGGGGCATCCCGTACTCGAGCGCCTCGAGGAAGTCCTCGTCCAGCGCCATGGCCTCGGGGTCGCCGGCCGCCGCCAGGGCCGCCTGCGCGGTGAACCGCTCGCGCTGCACCACGGGGTCGACCAGCTCGGAGTAGGCGGTCGCGCGCTCGACACCGGCGATGTAGAGGTCCCACTTCTCGGCCAGGCCCGGCGTCGACCGGTGCGCGCGGGTCAGCGGCGAGGTGTCCAGCGGGTAGTCGACGACGAAGGTCGGCGACTGCAGCGTGTCCTGGACCAGTGCCTCGAACAGTTCCTCGACGACCTTCCCGGCGACCCACTTCGGGTCCACGCCGACACCGACCCGCTCGGCGATCGACCGCAACTGCGCGAGCGGTGTCTCGGGGCCGATCTCCTCCCCCACCGCCTCCGAGACCGCCGCGTGCAGCGGGATCTGGGGCCAATCCCCCGACAGGTCGATCTCGGTGCCGTCGTGGTGCCGGGCGACGTGGTCACCGAACAGCGCCGCGCAGCATTCCTGGGTCAGTTCCCGGGTGAGCGTGGCCATCACCTGGTAGTCGGCATAGGCCTGATAGGCCTCCAGCATCGCGAACTCCGGCGAGTGCGTGCTGTCGGCACCCTCGTTGCGGAAGTTGCGGTTGATCTCGAAGACCCGGTCGAGTCCGCCGACGATGCACCGCTTCAGGAACAGTTCCGGCGCGATGCGCAGGTACAGGTCGAGGTCGAAGGCGTTCATGTGGGTGCGGAACGGACGCGCCGCGGCGCCGCCGTGCACCGTCTGGAGCATCGGCGTCTCGACCTCGAGGTAGCCGCGCGACCCCAGCCCGGCGCGCAGCGTCGACATCACCGTGGCCCGCTGGCGCACCGTGCGCCGGGCCTCGTCGCGCACGATCAGGTCCACGTACCGGCGGCGGACCCGCAGCTCCTCGCTCATCGGCTTGTGCGCCACCGGCAGCGGGCGCAGGGCCTTGGCGGTCAGCTGCCAGGCGTCGGCGAACACCGAGAGCTCCCCGCGGCGCGACGTCCCGACCTCGCCGCGGACGAAGACGTGGTCACCGAGGTCGACGTCGGCCTTCCAGGCGTCCAGCGCCTCCGCGCCGACCCGGTCGCGGGAGAGCATGACCTGCAGCTCGGCGTCCCCCTCGCGCAGCGTCGCGAAGCACAGCTTCCCGGTGTTCCGGCTGAAGATGACCCGGCCGGTGACCCCCACCTCCTCGCCGGTCATGGTGTCCGGCGGCAGGTCGGGGTGAGCGGCGCGGACGCCGGCCAGCGTCGTGGTGCGGGCGACGGCGACCGGGTACGGGTCGACGCCGGCCTCGCGCAGCCTGTCGAGCTTCGCCCGGCGGACCCGGAGCTGTTCGGGGAGTTCGTCGACGTCGTCGGCCACGGGAGGTGCCTCGCTCACGGGCGCCGAGCCTACGGGGACGCCGGACGGCGCCCCGCGCCCTGCTGCCGTTCGAAGGCCAGCCGCAGCCCGTGGACGGTGAGGTCGGGCTCGTGCGCGCCGATGGAGCGGCAGCTGTCGGAGACGAGCGGGGCCAGCCCGCCGGTGGCCACGACGACCGGCGGCACCCCGAACGCGTCGACCAGCTCGGCGGCGATCCGGGCCACCAGCCCGTCCACCAGCCCGGCGAAGCCGAGCACCAGACCCGACTGCAGCGCCGCCACGGTGTTCTTGCCGATCGCGTGCGGCGGCACGGTGAGCTCCACCGAGCGCAGCTGCGCGGCGCGGCTGGCCAGCGCCTCGAGGCTGACCTCCACCCCGGGGGCCAGCGCCCCGCCGAGGAACTGCCCCGCCGGGCCGACGGCGTCGACGTTGGTCGAGGTGCCGAAGTCGACGACCACCACGGGCCGGGCGCCGCCGTGGGGCCCGCGGCCGTACAGCTCGTGCGCGGCCAGCGCGGTCACCACCCGGTCCGCGCCGACCTCCCGCGGGTTGTCCACGTGCAGCGGGACGCCGGTCCGGACGCCGGGGCCGATGAGGACGACCGGCACGTCGAGGGAGTCCAAGAGCTGGCGCAGCGCCGGCAGCAGCGCCGGGACCGTGGAGCAGGCGCTGACGCCGGTGACCACCGTGTCGCGCAGCAGCCCGCGCCAGAGCAGCCGCAGCTCGTCGGCGGTGGCCCGGGGCGCGGTCGTCACCCGCCAGCAGCCCACCCGGCGCACGCCGTCGAAGGTGGCCAGCACGGTCTGGCTGTTGCCGACGTCGACGGTGAGCAGCACGGTCAGGCCCGCAGGTCCAGGGCGAGGTCCAGGATCGGCGCGGAGTGCGTGAGCGCCCCCACCGAGAGGTAGTCGACGCCGGTCTCGGCCACCTCCCGGGCGAGGTCCAGGGTGAGCCCGCCGGTGGCCTCCAGCTCGGCCTTCCCCGCCACCAGGGCCACGACCTCGCGGAGCGCGGCCGGCGCCATGTTGTCGCAGAGCAGGAAGTCCGCACCGGCCGCCAGGGCCTCGACGGCCTGGGCGGGCTCGTCCACCTCGACCTGCACGGTCACCCCCGGCGCGCGCTCGCGGACGGCGGCCACGGCGGCGGCCACCGACCCGGCGGCGGCGACGTGGTTGTCCTTGACCATCGCCACGTCGTAGAGGCCCATCCGCTTGTTCGCCCCACCGCCGCAGCGGACGGCGTACTTCTCCAGCGGCCGCAGCCCCGGCGTGGTCTTGCGGGTGTCCAGGACGACGGCGCCGGTGCCCTCCACGGCGTCGACCCACCGGCGGGTGAGCGTGGCGATGCCGCTGGCCCGGCTGGCGATGTTGAGCGCGCTGCGCTCGGCGGCCAGCAGGGCTCGCACCGGCCCGCGGACGGTGAGCAGCACGTCGCCGCGCGCCACGCGATCGCCGTCGGCGGCGCCCGCGGTGAGGGTCGCGCCGGGGGCCAGCCGGGTGAAGACCCGCGCGGCGACCGGCAGGCCGGCGACCACACCGTCGGCCCGGGCCACCAGGTCGGCGGTCCCCAGCTGGCCGGCGGGGACGGTCGCGGCGCTGGTCACGTCGTGGGTCACCGCCAGGTCCGGGGCGGCCGGCAGCGGCGCGCCGCCGGTGAGGTCCTCGGCGAGGGTGCGCTCCACCAGCTCGGTGACCCACGCCCCGGTCAGCCCGGTGCCGGTGAGGTCCCGCGGGTCGCTCACCACGGCCGCACCACCGGGGTGCCGACCGGGCGGCGGGTCACCGCCAACCGGCCCCCCTCGTCGAGACGGACGTCCAGGTGCACGCGCCACTCCTCCTCCGTGTCGGGGTGGTCCTCCCGCCAGTGACACCCGCGGGTCTCCTCGCGGGTCGCGGCCGCGGCGGTGAGGGCGCTGGCGACGGTCAGCAGGTCGGTCGCCTCCCAGCTGTCCACGTGTGTCCTCACCCGGCCCACCCCGTGCGCCCCGCCCAGCCCGGCGGCCAGGGCGGCGAGCCGGTCGGTGGCCTCGGCCAGGCCCGCACCCGTGCGCAGCGCGCCGACGCGGGCCGACATCGTGTCGGTCAGTGCCCGCCGCCCGGCCGGGTCCAGCAGCCCGGACGGCGCGGCGCCGGGCGGGCGGACCGGCGCGGGCGGAGGCAGCCGCTCGGCGAGCTCGGCGCCGATCCGGGCGGCGAAGACCAGGCCCTCCAGCAGCGAGTTCGACGCCAGCCGGTTCGCGCCGTGCACGCCGGTGCAGGCCGCCTCACCGCAGGCGTAGAGGCCGGGGACCGTCGTCCGGCCCGCGAGGTCGGTGACCAGGCCGCCGGAGGCGTAGTGCGCCGCGGGGGTCACCGGGACGAGGTCGGTGACCGGGTCGACGCCCGCGGCCCGGCAGCTGGCGGTGATGGTCGGGAAGCGCGTGGCGACGTCGGGGACCTGGCGGGCATCCAGCCACACGTGCGGGACGCCGTCGCGCAGCTGGACCCCGGTGATCGCCTTGGCGACGACGTCCCGCGGCGCGAGCTCGGCCAGCGGGTGGACGCCGAGCATGAACCGCTCCCCCGCCTGGTCGCGCAGGACCGCTCCCTCGCCGCGCAGCGCCTCGCTGACCAGCGGCTGCTGGCCGCGGGCGCCGGGCCCCAGGTAGAGCGAGGTCGGGTGGAACTGGACGAACTCCAGGTCGGTCGCGACCGCGCCGGCCCGCAGGCCCAGGGCCACGCCGTCGCCGGTGGACACCGACGGGTTGGTCGTCGCGGCGTAGACCTGCCCCATCCCGCCGGTGGCCAGCACGACCGCGCGGGCGCGGACCGCGCCGACGCCGTCCGCGCTGCCCTCGCCGAGCACGTGCAGGGTGACCCCGGCCGCCCGCCCCCGGGCGTCGGTCAGCAGGTCGAGCACCATGGCGTGCTCGACCAGCGTGACACCGGGATCTGCCCGGACGGCGTCCTGGAGCGCGCGCTGCACCTCGGAGCCGGTCGCGTCGCCGCCGGCGTGCACGATCCGGTTGGCCGAGTGCCCACCCTCGCGGGTCAGCAGCAGCCGGCCCTCGGGGTCGCGGTCGAAGGCAGCGCCCCAGGCCATCAGCTGGCGCAGCCGCTCCGGGCCCTCGTGGACCAGGGCCGAGACCGCGTCGGGCTCGCACAGCCCGACCCCGGCCACCTCCGTGTCGCGGGCGTGCGCCTCGGGGGTGTCGGCGGGGTCGAGCACGGCGGCGATGCCGCCCTGCGCCCAGCGCGTCGACCCGGCGTCCACCCGGACCTTGGTGACGACGGCGACCGACAGCCCCGCCGCGCGCGCGTGCAGCGCGACGCACAGGCCCGCCACCCCCGAGCCGACGACGCACACGTCGGCTGTCAGCTCCCAGCCGGGCGCCGGCGCCGACAGGCGCAGCGGGAGCCCGGTGACGCGGTCGGCCGCGACGACGCTCACCGAGCGATCGTGTCCCCGCGGACCTGGCCGAGCACCCCGGGGGCCGGCGCGGCCGGGTCGCCGCCGAGCTCGACGATGCGGTTGGCCGCGTCGACGTGGACGACCTTCGGGATGTGGGACTTCGCCTCGGTCTCGTCCATCACGCCGTAGCTGATCATGATGACGAGGTCGCCGGGGTGGACCAGGTGCGCGGCGGCGCCGTTGATCCCGATCACGCCGCTGCCCCGCTCGCCGGGGATCACGTAGGTCTCCAGGCGGGCACCGTTGGTGACGTCGACGATCGCCACCTGCTCGCCGGGCAGCAGGTCGGCCGCGTCGAGGAGGTCCTCGTCGATGGTCACCGAGCCCACGTAGTGCAGGTCGGCCTGGGTGACCGTCGCCCGGTGGATCTTGGACTTGAGCATCGTGCGCATCATCGGGAGGCTCCCGGGGGCTGGAGGGTGGGCGAGCTGAGGTGCACGGGGGTGTTGTCGATCAGGCGGGTGCTGCCGGCGCGGGCGGCGACCAGCAGCCGGGCGGGACCGGCGGCGGGCGCCGGGCCGAGGTCGGGGTCGGTGAGCTCGAGGTAGTCGAGGACCAGCTCGGGTGCGGTGGCGAGGACCTCCCGCGCGGCGGCGAGGACGGCCTCGGCGCCCCGAGGGCCGGCCGCGGCGCCGGTCCGGAGCGCCCGCGACAACGCCGCGGCGGTGGCCCGCTGTCCCGGGGACAGGTACCGGTTGCGGGAGGACAGCGCCATGCCGTCGTCCTCGCGGACGGTCGGGACGCCGACGACCTCGGGGCCGAGGGCGAGCTCGCGGGCCATGGCGCGGATGAGCACCAGCTGCTGGTAGTCCTTCTCACCGAAGAGGGCCACGTCGGGGCGGACCAGGCCGAACAGCTTGGCCACGACGGTGAGGACGCCTCCGAAGTGGCCGGGCCGGACGGCCCCCTCGAGCACGTCGCCCAGCGGCCCCGGCTGCACGGTCACCCCCAGCGAGCCGGGCGGGTAGACCTCCTCCACCGGCGGGTGGAAGACGAGGTCGGCCCCCTCCTCGGCCAGGGCGGCGAGGTCGTCGTCCCAGGTGCGCGGATAGCGGTCGAAGTCCTCGCCGGGGCCGAACTGGGTCGGGTTGACGAAGACGGAGACGACGACGCTGCCGGCGCGCTCACGGGCGGCGCGGACCAGGGTGCGGTGACCCTCGTGCAGCGCGCCCATCGTGGGGACGAGGGCGACCGGGCCGGGCAGGTGGGACCGGAGCCGGGTCAGGTCCGCAGTGGTCTCCGCGATGGCCGGGGTCGTGGGAGCGCTCACCGCGAGCCCGCCGTGTCGGCGGCCTCGTACAGCAGGTCGAGCAGCGGCGCGCCCTCGTGCCGCTTGAGCCGGCCCGCGGCCAGGGCCCGCTCGGTCGTGCGCTGCGCCATCGCGACGTAGGCCGCGACCGACTCCGGAGCGCGCTCGGTGAGCGTCTCGAGGTGGTCGCCGACGGTGCCCACGTCGCCACGGCTGACCGGGCCGGTGAGCCCCTTGTCGCCGCGTCGC
Source organism: Geodermatophilus sp. SYSU D00697 (assembly GCF_054050175.1). NCBI lineage: Bacteria > Bacillati > Actinomycetota > Actinomycetes > Geodermatophilales > Geodermatophilaceae > Geodermatophilus > Geodermatophilus sp. SYSU D00697. Next base: position 7,329 of record NZ_JBJGYV010000035.1, on the reverse strand, counting down.
AGTCCGTTGTCCAGCGCCGCGGTGAGCAGCGGGGCGAGCACCCGCGCCGGCTCGCCGACCCCGGCCGAGCGCAGCAGGTCCGCGGCCTCGGCCACCAGCGTGACCAGGTGGTTGGCCCCCGTCACGAGGGCGGCGTGGTAGAGCCGCCGGTCGGCCTCGGCGACGAAGAAGGGCTCGCCGCCCATCTCCAGCACCAGCGTCTCGGCCACCGGCCGGTGCTCCGGGGCGCTGGTCACCGCGAACGGGGCGCCGGCCAGCCGGTCGGCGTCCTCGGCCGCGCCGGTGAAGGTCATCGCCGGGTGCAGCGCCAGCGGCAGGACGCCGGCCCGCGCGGCCGGCGCGAGCACCGCGAGGCCGTGCGCCCCGGAGGTGTGGAAGGTCAGCTGGCCGGGGCGCCATCCCCCGGTCTCCGCCAGCCCGGACACCAGACCGGCCAGGGTGTCGTCGGGAACGGCGAGGACGACGAGGTCGGCGGCGGCCACCACCTCGTGGGTCGGGAGCAGCGGCGTGCCCGGCAGCAGGCGCTCGGCGCGCTCGGCGGAGGCGGTGGAGAGGCCGGCGGCGGCGACCACGTCGTGGCCGGCGGCGGCGAGGGCGGCGCCCAGGACGGCGCCGACGCGTCCGGCGCCGACGATGCCGACGCGGAGGCGGGCGGGCGCGGTGTCGGCCGGGAGCAGGCCGGCGGCGCGCGGGATCCTGCGGGCAGCAGGCATCGGTGCACCTCTCGTTCCAGTCCCTCGCGGGTACCGGACTCGGGTTTCGCGGACTCCGCCGTTGGAGCCCGTCGGGGACTGCGGTCCTGCGGTGGTGCCGGCTACGGCCCCGCTGCGACCGGAGGTGTCCCGCGGGTGTCGTGCCGAAGGCGAGTGTGTGACCGGTTCGGGGCGCGTGCAACGCCTCGCCCCTGTGGGGTGGGTCACGCCGCTGGGCCACCTACGGTGAGCGCCGGCAGGGGGACGACGGCAGGAGGACGCGGGTGGGCAACCTGGATGGACGGACGGCGCTGGTGACCGGCGCGAGCCGGGGCATCGGGCTGGCGATCGCGAGGAGCCTGGTCGCCCGGGGCGCCCGCGTCGTCGTGACCGCCCGCAAGGCCGGGGCGCTGGCCGAGGCGGTGACCGCGCTGGGCGGCCCCGAGGTCGCCGTCGCCGTCCCCGGCAACGCGGGCGACGCCGACCACCGGGCCGAGGCGGTGCGGACCGCCGTCGACACCTTCGGCAGCCTGGACATGCTGGTCGGCAACGTCGGGATCAACCCGCTGTACGGCCCGCTGGTCGACCTGCCGCTCGACGGCTTCCGGAAGATCCTCGACACCAACGTCGTCGCCACGCTCGGCCTGGTGCAGGAGGCCTGGCGGGCGTGGATGGCCGAGCACGGCGGCTCGGTGCTGGTCGTGGCGTCCGTGGCCGGCCTGAAGGCCTCCCCCATGATCGGCGGCTACGGCGTCAGCAAGGCCGCGCTGGTCAACCTGGTCACCCAGTTGGCCGTCGAGCTCGGTCCGAGGGTCCGGGTCAACGCGGTGGCGCCCGCGGTGGTCCGGACCCGCTTCGCCGGCGCCCTCTACGAGGGCCGGGAGGCGGAGGCGGCCGCGCAGTACCCGGTCGGCCGGCTCGGTGAGCCCGAGGACGTCGGGGAGGCCGCGGCCTACCTGCTCGGGGACGGCGCCGGCTGGGTCACCGGCCAGACGCTGGTGCTCGACGGCGGCGCGCTGTCCCGCGGCCCTGCGTGAAGCGGGCCGGCCGCCTCAGTGGTGGGGGCCGAGCACCCGGGACAGGACGTCGTCGGCCTCGTCGTCGTCCCGGTGGCGGCGCCGCCGGCGGCCGCCGGGCGAGGGGGTGACCCCGTTCTGGGCGAGGATCTCGGCCAGCCGCGAGGACCCCGGCTCGGCCTCGTCCGGCGCGGGGGCGGCCGGCGCGACCGCTGAGGCCGGCGCGACCGGTGTCGCCGGCCGGGCGGGGCCGGGCACGGACGGCCGCTCCCACCCGGCGACGGGACGCTGCTCGGTCGGCTGCTCGGCCGGCGCGGCCGGACGGTGCGCCTCGTCGGTGCGGCGGCGCCCCGGCTCGGTCTCGGCCGACGCGGCGGGCTCGGCCGACGCGGCGGGCCCGGCCGACGCGGCGGGCCCGGCCGACGCGGCGGGCCCGGCCGACGCGGCGGGCCCGGCCGACGCGGCGGGCCCGGCCGGCGGCCAGGTAGCGGGCCGCTCCCAGGCGGCCCCCGGCGGCTCCCCGGGCGCGCCGTGCCGCGAGCGACGCGCCGTGGCCGCCTCCTCGGGCTCGACCAGCGACCGATCGGCCAGCCAGTCCAGCGGCGGCGGCGGCGGGGTGACCGACGGCGCGGGAGCCGGGCGGTCGGGCGCCGTCGTCTCGACCCGCACGGCGGCGAACTGCCGCGTCGCGCCGCGGGTGAGGTCCTGGAGCCCGATCGCCGGCCGGGCGGCGGTCAGCTCGGGCGCCGGCTCGCCCCGGCCGGCGGCGTCGACGGTGCGGGGAACGGGTGTCTCGGCCGTCGCCGGAGCGGTCCGGACGGACTGGGTGCGCAGCAGGACGCGCTCGACGAGCATCTCGCCGGACAGCTGCTCGGTCAGCTCCGCGCGCAACCGGCCCACGTCGGCGCGCAGCTCGGCGAGGTGCCCCAGCTCCGGCCGCAGGTCGGCGAGCTGGGTCAGACCGGTCCGCAGCTCGGCGAGCTGGGCGATGTCGCGGCGCAGGTCGGCCACCCCGGCCACGTCGCGGCGCAGCTCCCCCAACCCGGCCAGCTCACCGCGGAGGGCCTCGAGCTCGGCGCGCACCGCCTGCTCGGTCTCGCGCCGCAGGTCGTTCTCGACGCGGAGCTCGTGCTCCCGCCGGGCCGCCGCCACCCGCTCCAGCTCGAGTTCGTAGGCCAGCCGCAGCTCGGCCTCGCGCTCGGCGGCCTGCCGCTCGACGGCCGCCAGCTCACCGCGGTCGCCGTCCGCCCCGCCGCCGCGGCGGGACCTGACCAGCGCCGCGAGCACGAACGCCCAGGCCGCGCCGACCACCGCCAGCCGCAGCACCTGCGGGTCGTCGGTGACGAACACGACCACCGTGGCGACGACGGCGAGGACGAAGCCCGCGGCCAGGCCGGCGGTCCGCAGGGCCGGGGACGGTGCGCCGGGACCGCGCCGGACGGGATGGGTGCTGCCCGGGTGCCCGGCGGTCACGTCGTCCCGGTCCGCCCGCATGGGCTCCAGGGTAACGGCGCGCAGGCCCCCGGCCACGGGATGAAGTCGTCCGCCGGCGCGAGCCGGGATCCCGGATCGGCCCCTCGCTCAGCCCTGGGCGAGCGCGCCGTCGGAGCTGAAGACCAGGCCGATGGAGACCTGGCCCTGCTGGATCGCTGCCTTGGTCAGCGGGCCGCCGCTGTCGAGCTCGCGGAACTCGGCGAACTGCAACCCGTAGGTCTCCTCCAGGCCCGGCTGGCAGTACGGCCGCTCCGGGCACTCGGTCGGGCCGCCGAGCACCAGGGACCCGTCGCCGCAGGCGTCGGCCAGCTCCGAGAGGGTCGTGACGCCCACCTGGTCGGCGAAGGCCTGGGTGACGGCGAAGGCGTTCTGGTCGGCCGCCTCCGACGGCTCGCCCAGGACCAGCCCGGCCTGTTCCACCAGCGGCTGGGCACCGGCCAGCGTCGCCTGCGGGTCACCGCTGGCCACCGGGGCGTCCTGCGTGGCGTCGGGCCCGTTGGCCTGCCGGTTGAGGGTCTCGGTGAGGGTGGCCAGGTACTCGGGGAAGACCTGGATCTCCGAGCCCGACATGAGCGCCGGCAGGTACAGCTCGCGGTTGCCGACCTCCCGGACCGAGGCGTCGAAGCCCGCAGCGCTCAGCACGTCGGCGTAGATGTTGCCCAGGATCGTCGACTCGGTGAAGTTCGCCCCGCCGACGACGACGGCGCCGCTGCCACGCTCCAGCGACGCGGGGTCGATGTTGTCCTCCACCCACGTCGAGGCGACGTCCTCGGCGCTCTGCCGGTCGACGTCCACGGCGGCGTTGAGCTCGATGAGCTCCTCGGTGGTCAGCGCCGCCGAGACCGCGTTCAGCGCGGGGAGCAGTGCCGGGTTCGCCTGGGCGGTGGCGACGTTGACCGCCGGGACGACGTTGTCGGCGTTCTGCAGCTGCTGGTCGTCCTCGAGCACGACCAGCTGCTCACCGGCCACGGGCGCGCAGGCGTCCCCGGCCGCGGCACCGGTCTCGCCGCCTCCGCCGGTGCCCGATGAGCCGGACTCGCCGCAGGCCGTCGCGGTGAGCAGCACCGCGGCCAGCGCGAGGGGAGGGAGGACCCGGGTACGGCTGCGCATCTCGTCCGCCTTCTGTGTCCCGTGCGACCCGCAGGCCGCGACGCGTGTCTGGCGGGAGGGGCCCCGCGCCGGTCATGCAACTCCCCGGCCGGACCGCAGGCCACGTCCCGGCCGGACCTGTTGCCCGGTTGTTACCGAGCGCCGCTCACAGGGGGACGCCGGACGCGGTCACCTCGGGGGTCCCGGACCGGCCCGGCCCCGACGCGAGGACGGGCAGCCGGCGGGGCCCCGGGGTGAGCGCCCAGGACAGCAGCACGAGCAGCAGCTCGGTGAGCAGGGCCAGCGCGGCGACCAGGAAGGCGCCCGCGAGGATGACGCCGAGGTCCTGCTGGCCGAAACCGAGGTTGATGATCCGGCCCAGCGTCCCGCCGCCCACGAGCGCCGCCAGCGTCGCGGTGGCGACGACCTGCACGGCCGCCGTCCGCACCCCGGTCATGACCAGCGGCAGCGCGAGCGGGGACTCGACCCGCACCAGCATCTGTCCGCGGCTCATCCCCATCGCGCGGGCGGCCTCGCGCACGTCGCGGTCGACCTCGCGGAAGCCGACGAAGGTGTTGGTGAGCATCGGCGGGACGGCGAACACCGCCAGGGCGAGGACGGTGGCGGTGTCGGTGAACCCGATCGGGGTGACCGCGAAGACGGTGAGCAGGGCCAGGGTCGGCACGGCCCGGCTGACGTTGGAGAGGACGACGATGGCGCCGGCGCCGCGGCCGCTGCGGCCGAGCAGGACGCCGGTGGGGATGGCGAGGACGGCGGCGAGCAGCACCGCCGCGGCGGAGATCGTCAGGTGCTGGGCGAGCAGGTCGAGGATGCCGCCCCGCCGTGTCCAGTTGAACGGGTCGTTGAGGTAGACGACGGCGTCCCCGAGGGCGTTCACGTCCGCACCGCCCGCGTCCAGGGGGTGAGCAGCCGCTCGAGGCCCGCGAGCAGGACGTCGGCGACCAGCGCCAGGAGCACGCAGCCGACGGCGCCGGTGACGATCTCGGCCCGGTAGAAGTTGCTGTTGAACCCGCCGACGATCAGCTGCCCCAGTCCTCCGTTGCCGGTGATGACCCCGACGGTGACCAGGGCGACGGTCGACACGGTGGCGATCCGCAGGCCGGCCATGAAGGTCGGCAGGGCCAGCGGCAGGTCCACCTGCAGGAACAGCCGCGCCGGGCCGTAGCCCATCCCCCGCGCGGCCTCGCGGACGTCGCCGGGGACGCCCTGGAGGCCGACCAGGAAGTTCCGCACCAGGATGACCAGGGTGTAGAGGGTGAGCCCGACGAGCACGGTGGTCGCCGACAGCGGCCCGGTGATCGGCGCGAGGAACGAGAACATCGCCAGCGACGGGATCGTGTAGACCACCGACGACAGACCCAGCACCGGTCCCGACAGCAGCCGGGTGCGCCGGGCCAGGAGCGCCAGCGGCAGGGCGATCAGCGCACCGAGCACCACCGCACCGACGGTGAGCCGGACGTGCTGGCCGAGGTACCCCACAATGGTGTCCCAGTTGTCGGTCACGTACGACGGGCTGAACCACGGGTTCGGCGCCTCGTCCGCCGCGAGCACCACCGGGTCGCTCGCCGCACCCAGCAGCGGGTGCGCACCCAGGAAGGCCACGTCGTGGACGCTACTGCCGCCACCTCCGCGCCGACCACGGCGGCGCCGGCGGGGTCCGGCGCCGCCCAGGAGATCCGGCTGGAGGGGGTCAGCAAGGTCTTCCCGGACGGCACCGTCGGCGTCGCCGAGCTGGACCTGACCTTCGCCGCGGGGGAGCTGTCGGTCCTGGTGGGGCCGTCGGGCTGCGGCAAGACGACGACGATGAAGATGATCAACCGGATCATCGAGCCGACCACCGGCCGCATCCTGCTCGGCGGCGAGGACGTCACCCGCGTGGACGCCGACCGGCTGCGCCGCCGCATCGGCTACGTCATCCAGAGTGTCGGGCTCTTCCCGCACCAGACGGTCCGCACCAACGTGGCGACCGTGCCCCGCCTGCTCGGCTGGGACCGCGGCCGGATCCGTGCGCGGGTGGACGAGCTGCTCACCACGGTCGGGCTCGACCCCGCCGTCCACGGCGACCGCTACCCCGCCCAGCTGTCGGGCGGCCAGCGGCAGCGGGCCGGCGTGGCCCGGGCGTTGGCCGCCGACCCCGCCGTCCTGCTCATGGACGAGCCGTTCTCCGCCGTCGACCCCGTGGTCCGGGAACGGCTGCAGACGGAGTTCCTGCGCCTCCAGGAGACGGTGCGCAAGACGATCGTGTTCGTCACGCACGACATCGAGGAGGCCGTGCGGCTCGGCGACCGCATCGCGGTGATGAGCACCGGCGGGCACGTGGAGCAGTTCGCTCCCCCGGCCGAGGTGCTCGGGCGACCGGCCAACGACGTGGTGGCCGACTTCGTCGGCGCGGACCGGGCCCTCACCCGGCTGGCGGTCACCCCCATCGACCCGGCCGGCCTGGAGCAGCCCCCGACGGTGGGCCTCGGCGACGGCCTGGCCGACGCGGGCGCGGTGCTGGACCGAGCAGGTGCCGGCTGGGCGGTGGTGCTCGACGGGTCCGGCCGGCCGGTGGGCTCGCTGCCGACCACGCGGGCGGCCGGCGCCGGGACGGTCGCCTCCGCCCTCGTCGGCAGTGACACCTCCGTGCCGGTGGACGCCTCGCTCCGGACGGCGCTGGCCACGATGCTGCAGTCCGACGCCGGCTGGGTGGCCGTGGTGGACGGCGGCCGCTACCTCGGCGTGCTGACCCCCGGTTCGCTGCACGCGGCGCTGCGTCGTTCGGTCGCCGGTGCCGCCGGCTGAGGCGAGTCGCCGGGGCCACGATCAGGGTCCCTGATCGGGAGGAGTCCTCCCTGGCCGCAGACCGTGCGGGGGGACGCTCCACGATCAGGGTCCCTGATCCCGGCGGGCCTAGACGAGTAAGTCCTATCGACCCGGAGGGTCGAAGGGCGCTGTAGACGCGGACGGAGGGTGTTCAGGCTCGGGTTGTGACGACCGACCTCAACACCCTCCTGACCGCACTCTACGTCCGCATC
>NZ_JBJGYV010000034.1:0-50061 GCF_054050175.1 Geodermatophilus sp. SYSU D00697 | reverse complement strand
GCCCCCGACCGACGGGTCGGGGGCCTCGCGCGCGTCCGGACACCCTGGCGGGGAGCCGCCCTCCCGCATTGGGGAGTGAGAACTGTCAGCAGGGCGCCCTAGCGTCCGCGGTGTCGCGCCGAACTGCGAGGAGCCCGCCATGTCCCTGCCCGACCCGGTCCCCACCAGCCTGGACCGGGACCTCCTGCTCGCCGCCCGCCGGCGGGCCGCCCTGCGCCGCGCCCAGCGTCAGCGGTCGGCCGCCCGGCTCGCCGCGATGCTGGTCGCCGCCGGCCCCGGCACCGACCTGCGGGGCTGAGCCCGCCGGGACGGCGCACGGGGCGCCCGCGCCGCTGACGGGTGTCCCGACGGGTTCAGCCGGTGGGGACCTCGGTGTCGAGGATCGCGCCGAGGACGCCGTTGACGTAGGCCGGCGAGTCGTCGGTCGACAGCGCGCGGGCGAGTTCCACGGCCTCGTCGATCACCACGGGGTCGGGCACGTCGGCGACCCAGAGGAGCTCGAAGACGCCCATCCGCAGGATCGCCCGGTCAACGTCGGGCAGCCGGTCGATCGACCACCCGCGGGCGTGCCGGTCGATCAGCTCGTCGATGCGGGACGCGTGCTCCACCACTCCCTCGACCAGCCGGACGGTGTGCTCGTTGACCGGCGGCTGACCGGCGGCCACCTCCTCCGCCAGCTGGTCCAGCGCGCTGCGGCCGCGCAGGTCGGCCGCGTAGAGCACGTCGACCGCGCGCTTGCGCGCCTTGGTCCGGGCAGCCATCGTGCGGTGCGTCAGTTGGCGCGGCCGAGATACCGGCCGTCGCGGGTGTCGACCTTGAGCTTGTCGCCGGTGTTGACGAACAGCGGCACCTGGATCTGGGCGCCGGTCTCCAGGGTGGCGGGCTTGGTGCCGCCGGTGGAGCGGTCACCCTGCAGGCCCGGGTCGGTGTGCTGCACGACCAGCTCCAGGGTCACCGGGAGCTCGACGTAGAGCGGGGTGCCCTCGTGGACGGCGACGACGGCCTCGGTGTTCTCCAGCAGGTAGTCCGCCCCGCCGCCGACCGTCTCGGCCGGCACGTGGATCTGGTCGTAGGTCTCGCCGTCCATGAAGACGAAGTCGGTGCCGTCCTTGTACAGGTACGTCATGTTCCGCTTGTCCACGGTCGCGGTGTCGACCTTGGTGCCGGCGTTGAAGGTCTTGTCGACGACCTTGCCCGAGAGCACGTTCTTCAGCGTGGTGCGGACGAACGCGCCGCCCTTGCCCGGCTTGACGTGCTGGAACTCGGTGACGGTCCAGAGCTGGCCGTCGAGGTTGAGGACCATGCCGTTCTTGAGGTCGTTGGTGGTAGCCATCTAGAGGACCAGCAGTTCCTTGCTCGTGAGGGTCAACAACTCCGGCTCGTCGTCCGTGACGACCAGCGTGTCCTCGATCCGGACACCCCCGTGGCCGGGCAGGTAGACGCCGGGCTCCACGGTGACGGCCATGCCGGCGGCCAGCGTACCCGCGCCGAGCTGGCCGATGCCCGGCGCCTCGTGGATCTCCAGCCCGACGCCGTGGCCGAGGCCGTGGGTGAAGTGCTCCCCGTGGCCGGCCGCGGCGATGACGTCGCGAGCCGCCGCGTCGACCGCGACCACGTCGGCGCCGACCGTCAGCGCGGCCCGGCCGGCCGCTTGGGCGGCGGCCACGACCTCGTACACCTCGCGCTGCCAGTCGGCCGCGTGCCCGAGCACGAGGGTCCGGGTCATGTCGGAGTGGTACCCGTCGACGGTCGCGCCGAAGTCCAGCTTGAGGAAGTCGCCGGACCGCAGCTCGGTGCTGTCGGGGCGGTGGTGCGGGATGGCGGAGTTGGCGCCGGCGGCCACGATCGTCTCGAAGGACGGCGCCTCGGCACCCATCGCGAGCATCCGGGCGTCGAGCTCCCGGCCGACCTGCAGCTCGGTGCGGCCCGGGCGCAGCGCCCCCTCCGCGGCCAGCTCGGCCAGCGCGGAGTCGGCCACGGCGCACGCCCGCCGCAGCGCGTCGATCTCGTCGTCGTCCTTGACCGCCCGCTGGCCCTCGACCGCCCGGCGGATCGAGGTCAGCTCCGGCACGGTGCCCCCGGCGGCGGCGTCGGCGAGCACGGCCTCGAGCGCGCGCAGCCCGTCGACGGTCAGGTGGTGGCTCTCGTAGCCCAGCCGGCCGGTGCCGCGCCGCACGGCCTCGCGGGCCAGTGCGGCGACGGTGTTGCGGTCCACGTGCAGCTCGACGTCGGGCACCTGGACACCGGCCTGGGTGGTGTAGCGGCCGTCGGTGCCGAAGACGTCGCCGCCATCGGTGCGCAGGAGCAGCGCGCCGTTGGAGCCGGTGAAGCCGGTCAGGTAGCGGACGTTGAGCAGCTCGGTCACCAGGACGGCGTCGAGTCCCCGCTCGGCGGCCGTGGCCCGCAGCGCCTCGCGCCGCGCGGCGTGGTTCACCGTGCTCCCCGTCCGGGTCCGCGCCTCACCGGATCCCCCGGGCGACGAGCCACTGCAGCGCCAGCACGTACCCCTGCACGCCGAGGCCGGCGATGACGCCGTCGGCCACCCGCGAGACGTAGGAGAAGTGCCGGAACTCCTCCCGCTTGTGGATGTTGGTGATGTGCACCTCGACGAGCGGGCCGTTGAGGGCGGCCAGCGCGTCGTGCAGCACGACGGAGGTGTGCGACCAGCCGCCCGGGTTGATCACCACGGCGTCCCCGGCGTCGGAGGCGGCGTGCACCCAGCCGAGCAGCTCACCCTCGGAGTCGGTCTGGCGCACCCGCACCTCGACGCCGAGGTCCCGCCCGGTGCCCTCGAGCAGCTCGACCAGCTCGGCGTGGGTCGTCGTCCCGTACTTGTCCGGCTCGCGCAGGCCGAGCCGGCCCAGGTTGGCGCCGTTGAGCACCTGGATCGTCACGCGTCTCCCCCGTTCACCGCGGTCCACGCCGCGTCGAGCCAGGCCTGGTCCGGATCGGCCAGGATCCGCGGGTTGCCCAGCCCGTCGAGGACGACGAAGCGCAGGGACGAGCCGCGGGCCTTCTTGTCCACCCGCATGACCGACTGCAGCCGCGGCCAGTCACCGGCGTAGGTGGTGGGCAGCCCCATCGCGGCGACCAGGTCCCGGTGCCGGTCGACCTCGGCGCGGGTCAGCAGCCCAGCCTGGCCGGCCAGCTCGGCGGCGAACACCAGGCCGACGGCGACCGCCTCGCCGTGCCGCCAGCCGAAGTCCTCGACCCGCTCGATGGCGTGGCCCAGGGTGTGGCCGTAGTTGAGGAACTCGCGGCGGCCGGTGTCGAAGAGGTCCTCACCCACCGCGTCGGCCTTGACCTGCACCGCGCGCTCGATGAGCTCGACGGTGTCCCGGCGGCCGGTGGGGTCGGCCTCGAGCAGGTCGAGGATGGTGCCGTCGGCGATGAAGCCGCACTTGACCACCTCGGCCAGCCCGGCGCGGAACTCGGCCTCGGGCAGCCCGGCGAGGACGTCGGTGTCGGCCAGCACCCCGGCCGGCGGGTGGAAGGCCCCGACGAGGTTCTTGCCGGCCGCGGTGTTGATGCCGGTCTTCCCCCCGACGGCGGCGTCGACCATGCCCAGCAGGCTCGTCGGCAGGTGCACCACCCGGACGCCGCGCACCCATGTGGCGGCCAGGAAACCGGCCAGGTCGGTGACCGCTCCCCCGCCGACCCCCACGACGGCGTCGGACCGGGTCAGGCCCAGGCGGCCGAACTCCTCCCAGGCGCGCGCGGCGACCTCGGCGGTCTTGGCGGCCTCGCCGTCGGGGACCACGATCGCCTCCGCGGCGACACCGGCGGTCTGCAGCGTCTCCACGGCCGCACCGGCGAGGGCGGCCAGCGGCGGCGCGTGCACGACGACGGCCCGGGCGGTGCCGGCCAGCACCAGCCCCAGCTCGGCCTGCGCCCCGGGCCCGATGACGACGTCGTAGGGCGTGCCGCCCGCGACGGTCACCCGCCGCCACGTCATCGGTCCGCTGCCGGCGGCTGCTCCGCCCGCGCTCACGACGTCGTCCGGGAACGCAAGGCGGCCGCGACCTCGGCGATCACGTCACCGGGCTCGCGCCCGCCGGTGGGGACGGTCAGCGTGGCCACCTCCTGATAGAGCGGCGCCCGGGCCAGCAGCAGGTTGCGCAGCGTGGCCCGCGGGTTCATGCCGAGCACCGGGCGCGTCCGGCCGAGCCCGACCCGCTCCGCTGCGGAGGTCAGGTCGACGTCGAGCCAGACCACCGTGCCGCCGGACCGGCCGTAGCAGACCAGCAGCTCCCGGGTCGGCGCGCTGAGCACCGCACCCCCGCCGAGGGCCAACACCCCCGCGTGCGCGGCGAGCGCCCGGGCCACCGCCTGCTCCTCCAGCGCCCGGAAGAACGGCTCGCCGCGCTCGACGAACAGATCGGCCACGGTCTGCCCGGTGACGTCCTCGATGTCGGCGTCGGTGTCGCGGAACGGGACGCCGAGCATCTCGGCGACCGCCGTGCCGACCGTCGTCTTGCCCGACGACGGGGGCCCTACCAGGACCAGGACGGGCCGCGGCATCGGCTCGGCGGGGGTCCCGGGATCGGCGCGGGTCATCGGCTCGGCGGGGGTCATCGGATCGCGAGGGCGTCGAGGTAGGCCCGGGCGTTGCGCCGCGTCTCGGCCACCGAGTCGCCACCGAACTTCTCCAGGGCTGCGTCGGCCAGGACGAGGGCGACCATCGCCTCCATGACGACGGCGCCGCGCGGCACCGCGCAGGCGTCGCTGCGCTGGTTGATCGCGACCGCCGGCTCACCGGTGGCGACGTCGACGGTGGACAGCGCCCGCGGCACCGTCGAGATGGGCTTCATGGCCGCGCGGACCCGCAGCACCTCGCCGTTGGTCATGCCGCCCTCGATGCCTCCGGCGCGGTCGGTGGTCCGCTGGACCCGGCCGTCGGCGAGCACGATCTCGTCGTGGGCGACCGACCCGCGGCGCCGCGCGGTCTCCAGTCCGTCACCGACCTCCACCGCCTTGACCGACTGCACGCCCATGAGGGCGGCGGCCAGCCGGGAGTCCAGCCGGCGGTCCCAGTGCACGTGACTGCCCAGGCCCGGCGGCAGGCCGTGGACGACGACCTCGATCACGCCGCCGAGGGTGTCCCCGTTCTTCCGGGCGTCGTCGACCTCGGCGACCATGAGGGCGCTGGTCTCCGGGTCGGCGCAGCGGACCGGGTCCTCGTCGATCCGCGGGTTGTCCTGGGGGCCGGGCACGATGCCATCGGGCGCGACGACCGGCCCGATGCCCACCACGTGACTGACGACCTCAGCGCCCAGCGTCTGGCGCAGGAACGCCCGCGCGACCGCACCGAGGGCGACGCGGGCGGCGGTCTCCCGCGCGCTGGCCCGCTCGAGCACCGGGCGGGCATCGTCGAAGCCGTATTTCTGCATGCCGGCGAGGTCGGCGTGGCCGGGACGGGGCCGGGTGAGCGGCGCGTTGCGCGCCTGGCCCGCGAGCACCTCGGGGTCCACCGGGTCGGCCGACATCACCGTCTCCCACTTGGGCCACTCGGTGTTGCCGATCTGGACCGCGATCGGCCCGCCCTGGGTGACGCCGTGGCGGACCCCGCCGGTGAGCGTGACGACGTCCTGCTCGAGGGACATCCGCGCGCCGCGGCCGTGACCGAGCCGCCGACGGGCCAGGTCGACGTCGAGGTCGGAGGTCTGGACCCGCACGCCGGCGGGCAGGCCCTCGAGGATGGCGGTGAGCTGCTGGCCGTGCGACTCACCGGCGGTCAGCCAGCGCAACATGTCCCGGATTGTGCCAGCCGGGTTCCCCGGCCCTGCCTAGGCCAGCGGCAGCGGGGCCTCCAGCGCCAGCGCCAGCACCGCACCGACCAGCAGCGGCGGCCCGAACGGCAGGGCGGTGCGCCACCCCGCCCGTCGCGTGGCCACCAGCGCCAGCGACACCGCCGCGCCGGTGAGCAGGCCGAGGAACACCCCGGCCAGCAGCGCGCCCCAGCTCACCCAGCCGAGCACCAGCCCCAGCAGGCCGAGCAGCTTGACGTCGCCGAAGCCCAGCCCCTGCGGAGAGGCGAGCGCCCCCAGCGCGGCCAGCCCGAACGCGACGGCGGCCGCCAGCACCGCCCGCAGCAGCGCCGGCCACGTGCCGAGCACGGCGGCGTCGACGAGCAGGGCGGCAGCGACCACCGCGCCGGCCGGGAAGGTGACCCGGTCGGGCAGCCGGTGGACGGCGAGGTCGACGCCGGCCAGGACGATCCCGGCCGCGGCGGCCCACGCCAGGCCGACGGTGGCCGGGCGCACCCCGGACAGGGACAGCACCCCGGCGAACGCCGCGCCGACCAGGAGGCAGGTGACCCCGGTGCGCACCGGGCCCGCCGTGGCGGCGTCGTCCCGGGCGGCGAGGCGGACGGTCAGTCGCGCCAGCCACGGCCCCAGCACCAGCGCCGGGACGACGACCAGCGCTCCGACGGCGACCGCCGGGAGCTCCGTGGCCGGCACGGGGGTCAGCGGGCGTCGAGCGCCGCGCGCATCGCCTCGATCGGCGCGGGGTGCCCGGTCATGAGCTCGACCTGTGCGGTGGCCTGCCAGAAGAGCACCTCGAGACCACCCACCACGGCGCCCCCGGCCGCCAGGACGCGGGTCGCCAGCGGCGTCGGCCAGGGGTCGTAGAGGACGTCGAGGACGGTCTGCCCGGCCCGCCAGGGCAGCTCCGACACGACCGGCTGCCCGCCGACGGGCACGGTGCTCACGACGACGTCGGCGTCCACCACGGCGCCCTCCAGCGAGCGCACCGTCGTCGGCACGCCGAGGATCTCCAGGACCCGCAGCACGTCGAACGCGCGGGCGGGCTCCCGGACGACGAGGTCCACGTGCTCGGCGCCCAGGGACGCCAGCGCGACCGCGGCGGCAGCCGCGGTGCCCCCGGCCCCGACGATCGCCGCCGGGCCCACCTGGTCGACCCCGGCGAGCTGCAGGGCCATGCCGATGCCGGTGACGTCGGTGTTCTCCGCCCGCCAGCCCTGCTCGCAGCGGAGGAGGGTGTTGGCCGCGTGCAGCAGCCGCGGCAGCGGGTCGACGACGTCGGCGGCGTCCACCGCGGCCTGCTTGCACGGCATGGTGACCGAGAAGCCCCGCCACTCCTCGCCGAGCCCGGCCAGGAGGACCGGGAGGTCCTCCGCTCCGATGTCCAGCGCGTCGTAGGTCCAGTCGGTCAGCCCCAGCGCGGCGTAGGCCGCCCGGTGCAGCAGCGGGGACAGCGAGTGGCCCACGGGACGGCCGAGGACCGCCGCGCGCCGGGTGGGGGTCGTCGGGAGCGCCGCCGTCCCCCCGTCAGCCACCGCAGCCGAGGCCGGCGCTGGCGCAGCGCTCGCGGGCAGCCTGGAACTCGGCGTAGTCGGCGGTGAAGAAGTGCCGACCGTCCTGGGACTCCAGCACGTAGTACAGGAGGTCCCCGGTGGAGGGTGCCAGTGCCGCCTCGAGGCTGGCCTCACCCGGGGAGCTGATCGGCGTCGGCGGGAGGCCGGGCCGGGTCCGGGTGTTGTAGGGGCTGTCGGTCTGCAGGTCGTCGACGGTCAGCTCGTTGCCGTTCTTCTGCAGGCCGTAGGCCAGCGTGGCGTCGATGCCGAGCGCGATGCCCTGGTCGAGCCGGTTGTAGACGACCTGGGCGACGTCGGCCCGCTCCTCGTCGAGCCGGGTCTCCGACTGCACCATCGAGGCGACGGTGACGATGTCGTGCACCGACCGGCCGGCGGCCGCGGCCCGCTGCTCGAGCTGCATGCCGGTCGCCGTCTCGGTGAACTCGCCGACCATCGCGCGCAGCATGTCCACCGGCTCGTCGTCGGGGGTGAAGTCGTAGGTGGCCGGGAAGAGGTAGCCCTCCAGGGACCCGTTCGCGTAGGCCGGCAGGCCCAGGGCGGCGGGGTCGGCGGCGGCGGCCTGCAGCTCCTCGACCGGGGTCTGCGTGGCCTCGGCGAGCCGCTGCAGGACCGCCTGGACGGTGAACCCCTCGGGGATGGTCACCCGTGAGAAGAGCCGGCTGGCCGGGTCGAGCAGCAGGTCGAGGGCGGCCGCGCCGCTCATCTGCGACCGCATGGAGTAGACGCCGGGCTGGATGCCGGTCGCCGCCGGCTCGGACTCGGCGGCCTCGACGAACGGGCCGACGGAGGCGATGACGCCGCCGTCGACGAGGGTCCGGGCGATGTCGCTGAGGGTGTCCCCCACCGCGATCCGCACCTCGACGCTGCCGGTGCCCTGACCGGCGAAGTCCTCGCTGGGCGGGTTGACCAGGTTGATCAGCGCCTTGCCACCGAAGACGATGCCCGCCACCAGGCCGCCCAGCACGACCAGCGACAGGATCGCGGCCACCGGGCTGCGCCGCCGTCCGCGGCCGGAGCGCCGTCCGCGGCGGTCGCCGGGGTCCTCGCCGTCGTCCCGCCGGCGGCGGGAGCGGCGCGGCTCCTCGGCCGCGGAGGCGCCGATCACGTCGAGGCCGCCGGTCGAGTCGTCGTCGTCCCAGCCGTGCAGGTCCAGGTGGGCGGCGTCGGTGTCGTCGTCGTGCAGGTCACCGGGCACGGCCGGCTGGGCACCGAGAGGCTGGGCGACGGTCTGGTCGTCGTCGGGGTGCGCGTCGGTGCGCCGCCGCATGCGCGACCAGGTGCCCGCCGGCCGCGGCGGGAGGTCCGGCAGCGGAGCCGACGGGTGGCCGGCCCCGGCCTCCTCCTCCCGCGGCACGCTCCGGCCGGGCGGGCGGGGCATGCCCCTGCCGTCACCGGGCGGGGGCAGCGGTCCGGTGCTCCGGTCCTCGTGGCGGCCGGCGCGCGCCCCCGGGGAGCGCACGGTGGACGTCATCGCGTGCCGGCGTCCCGCGTCGTTCCGGGAGGGCACGCCCGAGGTCGGGCGGGCGGGCTGCCCGTCCGGGCCGGAGCGCGGCATCGAGGCCATCCACGCCGTGGCGGGGACCCCGCTCGGGAAGTCGGGGGACGCGTGCCGACCCCGTCGCGAGGACGGGGTCGGGTCGCTCACGAGCGCTCCCGCTGTGCGTCCAGATAGGCCTGGAGGATGACCACGGCGGCGGCCTGGTCGATCACGGGGCGCTGCTGCCGACTGTCGAGACCGTTCGCCCGGAGGGAACTGGCTGCGGTCACGGTGGAGAGCCTTTCGTCGACGAGGTGCACGGGCACGGTGCCGATCCGCCCGGCGAGTGCCCGAGAGTAAGCACGCGCCTCGCGCGCCGACGCCCCCGACGCACCCGAGAGGTGCCTCGGCTCTCCCACGATCACCTCTGTCACCTCGTGTTCCACCACGAGGTCGGCGATGCGGTCCAGGTCGGACTCGTCGCGCCGGCGCTGGACGGTCTCCAGCGGACTGGCCAGGGTGCCGGTCGGGTCGGAGATCGCCACGCCCACCCGGACCGTGCCGACGTCGATGCCCAGCCGCCGGCCCTGCTTCGGGCGCCGCGGCGGGATCGGCAGGCCGCCCGGCAGCCCGCCGGACAGGTCGATCTGCGCCGTCTCGTGCCGCACCGGGGGGAAGCCGGCGGACAGGTCGATCGCCTCGGTGCTGTGCTGCCCGGGCTGGTGCGGCGGGGCGGGCCGCGGGCGTGCCGGGGGCACGGCCGGTCGGTTCACCGGACGCCGGCCCACCGGACCGGTCTCGTCGGGGCGCTGGTCGGGCACCTCGCTCACCTCCCTGCGGCGGTCGCGACCGCCTGTTCGCCGGCCTGCAGGGCCGCTGGGATGCCCGCGGGGTCGGTACCGCCCCCCTGGGCCACGTCCGCCTTGCCGCCGCCCCGGCCGCCGACCGGGGGCGCCGCCGCGCGGAGCACGTCGTTGGCCGACAGCCCGCGCGCCTGAGCGGCCGGGTTGAGGGCCGCCACGAGAGCCACCTTGCCCGCCGACTCCGAGGCGAGCAAGACCACCGCCGGACGGTCGGCGGGCAGCCGGCCGCGGACGTCGAGGGCCAGCGTGCGCAGGTCCCCGCCGGCCAGGCCGCCGGGCGAGCCGGTGACCACGGCGACCCCGCCGACGTCCCGCGCGCCGGCGGCGAGCTCGCCGGCCGCGGCGAGGGTCTGCTGGGCGCGCAGCTCGGCGAGCTCCTTGTCGACGTCGCGCAGCCGGGCCAGCATGCCGCTGACCCGCTCGACCAGGGTGTCGGTCGGGGTCTTGAGCACCTCGCCGAGCTGCCGGACCAGGTCCCGCTCGCGGGCGAGGTAGCGGAAGCCCTCCAGCCCGACGGCGGCCTCCACCCGGCGCGACCCGGACCCGACCGAGGACTCGCCGGTCAGCGCGAGCGTCCCGATCTGGGCGCTGCCCTGCACGTGCGTGCCACCGCACAGCTCGCGCGACCACGGGCCGCCGATCTCCACGACGCGGACCTGCTCGGAGTAGGTCTCCCCGAACAGGGCCAGCGCCC
Source organism: Geodermatophilus sp. SYSU D00697 (assembly GCF_054050175.1). NCBI lineage: Bacteria > Bacillati > Actinomycetota > Actinomycetes > Geodermatophilales > Geodermatophilaceae > Geodermatophilus > Geodermatophilus sp. SYSU D00697. Next base: position 39,688 of record NZ_JBJGYV010000034.1, on the reverse strand, counting down.
CGATCGCCTGCGCCTCGGGCAGCGTCATGTAGCTGGCGGTGACCTTGTGGTCGGCGCGGACGGCGGCGTTGGCGACGTCCTCGATGTCGTGCCGCTGCTGCTGGGTGAGCGCGCCCTGCCAGGCGAAGTCCAGCCGCAGGTACCCCGGGCGGTTGTAGGAGCCCGACTGCAGCGCCTGCGGGCCGAGCACCTGGCGCAGGGCGGCGTGCACCACGTGGGTACCCGAGTGCGCCTGGCAGGCCGACAGCCGCCACTCGCGGTCGACCTCGGCGACCAGCTCGGCGCCCTCGCGCAGCTCCCCCTCCAGGACGCGCACCTGGTGGGCGACCAGGCCCTTGACCGGCCGCTGCACGTCGAGCACCTCGGCGCGGCCGCCGTCCCAGGTCAGGACGCCGGCGTCGGCGACCTGGCCGCCGGACTCGGCGTAGAACGGCGTGCGGTCGAGCACCACCCGGGTGATCTCGCCGGGGCCGGCCGGGACGACCTCGGCGCCCTCCTCCGCGGTGAGGTCGGAGACGAGGCCGAGCACGCGCGAGTCGGTCCGCAGGGTGTCGTAGGCCCGCCAGTCGGTGGGGCCGTGGTCGGCGAGCAGCCGGCGGTAGGCCAGGACGTCGACCGACCCGGTCTTCTTGGCGCGGGCGTCGGCGCGGGCGCGCTCGCGCTGCTGCTGCATGAGCGCGCGGAAGCCGTCCTCGTCGACGGTGACGCCCTGCTCGGCGGCCATCTCGAGGGTGACGTCGATCGGGAAGCCGTAGGTGTCGTGCAGCGAGAACGCCTGCTCCCCCGACAGGGTCGGCGTCCCGGCCTCCTTGGCGCGGGCGACGGCGGTGTCGAACAGCGTCGTCCCGGCGGTGAGGGTGCGCCGGAAGGCCTCCTCCTCGGCGTAGGCGACGCTGGAGATGCGCGCGAAGTCGGTCTCCAGCTCCGGGTAGCTGGCCTTCATCGCGTCCCGGGAGACCGGCAGCAGCTCGGGGAGGGTGGCCTCGTCGACGCCGAGCAGCCGCATCGAGCGGACGGCGCGGCGCAGCAGCCGGCGCAGGATGTAGCCGCGGCCCTCGTTGCCCGGCGTCACGCCGTCCCCGATGAGCATGAGGCCGCTGCGGACGTGGTCGGCGACCACGCGCAGCCGGACGTCGTCCTCGTGCTCCCGGCCGTAGGTCACGCCGGCCAGGTCGGCGGCGCGGCGCAGCACCGGCGCGACCTCGTCGATCTCGTAGAGGTTGTTCACCCCCTGGAGCAGGTAGGCGACCCGCTCCAGGCCCATGCCGGTGTCGATGTTCTTCTTCGGCAGGTCGCCGACGATGCGGAACTCCTCCTTGCTCCGCACGTCGTCGAGCTCGTACTGCATGAAGACGAGGTTCCAGATCTCCAGGAACCGGTCCTCGTCGACCACCGGCCCGCCGTCCTGCCCGTGCTCGGGACCGCGGTCGTAGTAGATCTCGCTGCACGGGCCGCCCGGGCCCGGCTGGCCGGTGTGCCAGTAGTTGTCCTTCAGCCCGCGGCGCTGGATGCGCTCGTCGGGCAGCCCGGCGATGCGCTTCCAGGCGGCCGCCGCCTCGTCGTCGTCCAGGTAGACGGTGACCCAGATCCGCTCGGGGTCGAAGCCGAGCCCGCCGTCGGCGACCGAGCCGGTGATCAGGTCCCAGGCGTGCTGGATGGCCCCTTCCTTGAAGTAGTCACCGAAGGAGAAGTTGCCGTTCATCTGGAAGAACGTGCCGTGACGGGTGGTCTTGCCCACCTCCTCGATGTCGAGGGTGCGCACGCACTTCTGCACGCTGGTGGCCCGTGGGTACGGCGCCGGCTCGCGGCCGGTGAGGTACGGGATGAACGGGACCATCCCGGCCACGGTGAACAGCAGGGAGGGGTCCGGCGAGACCAGCGAGGCGCTGGGGACGACGGTGTGGCCGCGCGCGGCGAAGTGCTCCAGGAAGCGGCGGCGGATCTCGGCGGTCTGCATGTCCTACTCGGTCGGGAGAGGGCGGGACGGTCGGCCCCGCGGGCGGGAAGGTGGTCAGCGGTCGGCGGCGTGCGCGCCCCGGCGCACGGTGAGCTGGGCCGGGCCGCCGTCGGGCAGCGGGGCGTCCAGGCCGGTGCCGGCGCGCAGCTCCTGCTCCCGCGCGGCCGCGGCGGCCCGCACGTCGGCTCCGAACTCGCCGATCGCGTCGGCGAGGTCGCGCAGGCTCTCCACGAGGGCACCGGCGATCCCCTGGGGCGTCATCTTCTCCGCCGCGCGGGAGAGCTTGCGGACGAGGAGGGCGCCGATGGTGACGCCCATCGCCAGCCAGAACAGCCGGCGCATCAGGCGGCCCGCCGGGCGGCGCGGCGGGCGCGCCGCGCGTCCTTGTCACGCTGGGCGGCCTCGGCGATCGCCTGGCCCTCCCGCTTCTTCCTCGCGGCGCTGCGGACGCCGTAGCTGAACGCGGCCACCTTGATCAGCGGGCTGCCGAGGGTGGCCGCGACGACGCTGGTGAGCGCGGCGACGTTGCTGGAGACGTTGGCGGCGTTGCCGGTGATGTCGTCGACCCGCTCCAAGTTGCTGTTGACGTGCGCGACCGTCGTCGACGCCTGGCTGAGGATCGGGCCGCTCTGCTCCCGCGTCTGGCGGATGGTGAGGGTCGCCTCGTCCAGCGTGCGCCCCAGCTTGAGGATCGGGACGGCGAGCAGCACCACCAGCAGCACCAGGGCCAGCGCTGCGATCAATCCGGCCCACTCTCCTGCGGTCACGCGCGGGTCTCCTGTTCCTCGGCTGTCTGGTCCGGAGCCGGGCTGCGCCCGGGGCTCCCGGAGGGCGTCGGGCCCGGCGTGGCCACAGTAGTCGCGGGCGTTGGCCGCCGTCCGCGCACCGCCGGGGTCAGCGGCCGCGCCGGACGATCGCCCGCAGCTTCCCCAGCCGCGCCGCGATCGGGCCTTCGGCGCCGCGACTGGTGGGCCGGTAGTAGTCGCGGCCGACCAGCGCGTCCGGCGGGTACTGCTGCGGCACGATCCCGTCGGGCGCGTCGTGCGGGTAGCGGTAGGTCGCGCCGTGGCCGAGCTTCTTCGCCCCCGCGTAGTGGGCGTCGCGCAGCCCCGGCGGCACCGGCCCGCCCAGGCCGGCCCGCACGTCGGCGACGGACTCGCTGATGGCCACGGTCACCGCGTTCGACTTCGGCGCGGTGGCCAGGTGGACGACCGCGTGCGCCAGCGGGAAGTGCCCCTCCGGCATGCCGATGAAGGCGACCGCCTCGGCGGCGGCGACGGCGGTCTGCAGCGCCGTCGGATCGGCCATGCCGATGTCCTCGCTCGCGGAGATGACCAGCCGGCGGGCGATGAAGCGCGGGTCCTCCCCCGCCTCGACCATCCGCGCGAGGTAGTGCAGGGCGGCGTCGACGTCGCTACCGCGGATGGACTTGATCAACGCGCTGGCCACGTCGTAGTGCTGGTCGCCCTGCCGGTCGTAGCGCACCGCCGCCTGGGCGACCGCCGTCTCGAGGGTCGCCAGGTCGATCTCGGCCAGCTCGGCCGCCAGCGCGGCACCCGCGCCGGACTCCAGCGCGGTCAGCGCCTTGCGCCCGTCGCCCCCGGCGATGCGGACCAGGTGCTCCTCGGCCTCCGCGCTCAGCGTGACCGCGCCGTCGAGCCCGCGGTCGCTGGTCAGCGCGCGGCGCAGCAGGGTGCGGACGTCGTCGTCGGACAGCGGCTGCAGCGCCAGCACCAGCGAGCGGGAGAGCAGCGGGCTGACCACGGAGAAGAACGGGTTCTCGGTGGTGGCGGCGATGAGGCTCACGATGCGGTCCTCGACCGCGGACAGCAGAGAGTCCTGCTGGGTCTTGGAGAAGCGGTGCACCTCGTCGATGAACAGCACCGTGCGCCGGCCGGCGTAGGTGAGCTCCCGCTTCGCGGCCGAGATGACCGCGCGGACCTCCTTGACCCCGGAGTCCAGGGCCGACAGCTGCACGAACTGCCGCTTGGTGGCCAGCGAGATGACGTGCGCCAGCGTGGTCTTGCCGGTCCCCGGCGGGCCGTAGAGGACCAGTGACATGGGCTCGTCGGCCTCGACCAGCCGGCGCAGTGGCGAGCGCGGGCCCAGCAGGTGCTGCTGGCCGACGACCTCGTCCAACGACCGCGGCCGCATCCGCACGGCCAGCGGCGCGCCCCGGTCGACCCCGGCCGACTCCGCAGGCGCCTCGTCGAACAGCGAACTCACGGCGTCCTCGGTTCGCTCCCGCGGGGCGCTCCGCTCCTCGGTCGCCCTGTCACGGCTCGCCTCCGCGGTCGCTCCGCTCCTCGCTCGCAGGGCTCGCTGCGATGCTCACTCCCTGTCGGCTCGCGCGCTCGCTGCCGGGCTCACGCCCCTGTCCGCTCACGCTTGCGAAGGCTACCCGCGGGGCACGACACCCCCGTGCAGCAGCGACGCATCGGGAACCAGACCGTCAGCGCCATCGGCCTCGGGGCGATGCCCCTGTCCACCAAGACCGAGCGGCCGTCCCACGAGGACGCCGTCGCCACGATCCACGCCGCGCTCGACGCCGGCGTGACGCTGATCGACACCGCCGATGCCTACGCCCGCGACGAGGCGGAGTTCGGGCACAACGAGTCGCTGGTCGCCGACGCGCTGCGGTCCTACGGGGGCGATCCGTCGTCGGTGCTGGTGGCGACCAAGGGCGGGCACACCCGGCGCGGCACCGACTGGGAGCTCGACGGGTCGCCGGCCTACCTGCGCACGGCCTGCGAGGGGTCGCTGCGCCGGCTGGGGGTGGACGCCATCGGCCTGTACCAGTACCACCGGCCCGACCCGGACACGCCGTGGGAGGAGTCGATGGGCGCGCTGCGCCAGCTCGCCGACGACGGACTGGTGCGCATGGTCGGCATCTCCAACGCCGACATCGCGCAGATCGACGTCGCCCGCTCGATCGTGGGCCCGGCGCTGGTCAGCGTGCAGAACCAGTTCTCCCCCGGCTGGCGGTTCTCCGCCGACGAGGTGGCGCACTGCGCCGCGCACGGGCTGGCCTTCCTGCCGTGGAGCCCGTTCGGCGGGGTGTCGGCGGCCGGCTCGCTCGACGACACCGCGCCGGCCTTCGCCGAGGTGGCCGACGAGCTGGGCGTCTCGGTCCACCAGGTGGCGCTGGCCTGGCACCTGGCGCAGGCGGAGGTGGTGATCCCGATCCCCGGGGCGTCGCGTCCGGCGTCGATCGTGGACTCCGCGGCCGCCGTCCACGTGCAGCTGACCCCCGACCAGCTCTCCCGCCTCGACGCCTGACCCGCGGCCTGGACCGCCGACCCGGGGTCAGGCCGGAGGAGCCGCGGGTGGGGCCGGGCGGCGGCGCCCGGCCAGCAGGACGGCGAGGAACACCGCCCCGACCACGGCCACCACCCACGGGAGCAGCTGCCGGGCCAGCGGGGACGCCGACAGCCAGAAGACCTGCCCGGCGCCGGTGAGGGCGTCCCCGAGGCCGCGGGACAGTCCTGCCCCCGGTCGCAGGTGGGGCTCGAGGTAGGTCACCGCCGTCAGCGCCGGGCCCACGAACCAGGCCACCAGCAGCACGCCCGGCCAGAGTGCCAGACGGGCCGGCGGCTGCGCCCCGACGACGACCAGCGCTCCGCCGAGCGCGGCCGCCTGGAGCCAGACCCCCAGCGTCCCGGCCGTGGTCAGCGCCTCGAAGGGCAGCACCGCCCAGACGACCGACGTCAGCCACCCCGGCAGGACGCCGGCGACCACCCCGAGCGCCACGCCGACGCCCGGCCGTCCCACCACCGCGAGGGAACCCAGCCCCCACGCCAGCAGGGTGATCCCGACGACGACCGCGCACAGTGCGGTGAGCACGCGCTGGTCCGCGTCGGTCCCCGAGCCGCGGCCGGCCGAGGCGACCGACTGCGTCAGGCACACCGTCACCGCCAGCGCCGTCCCGCACCCGGTGGCGAGCAGCGCCCGGCCCCGGGACCCCGGCCGCGCGAGCAGGCCGGTCAGCCCGGCCAGCACCCCGCCCGCGACGGCCCCGAGCACCAGGGCGGTGAGCAGGGCGGCCCGCAGCGGGAGCGCCAGCGGCGCCGCCCGTCCCGCGCCGTCCAGCAGCCAGGGCAGGTACCCGATCACCCACCAGGCCAGGGCGGCGACCGGCACCAGCGCCCGTGCCGGCAGCCGGCGCCCGCGGCGGACCGCCGCGGGCGCCGGCGAGGAGGCGATCACCTCAGCGGCCGAGGACCTCGCGGAGCGCGCCCAGGATCAGCGTGACGGTGTCGGGGCGGGCGTTGTGGCCCATCAGCCCGATCCGCCACACGGTGGCCGCGTACGCCCCGACGCCCCCGCCGATCTCCACGTCGTAGCGCTCCAGCAGCTCCTTGCGGACCGCCGCGGAGTCCACGCCCTCGGGCACGCGCACCGTGGTGAGCTCCGGCAGCCGGTGCCCCTCGGCGGCGAACAGCTCCAGGCCCATCGCCTGCAGCCCCTCGTGCAGCAGCCGGCCGGCCTCGGCGTGCCGGGCGTGCACCGCGTCGAGCCCCTCGGCGAGGATCCGACCCAGGCCCGCGTTGAGCGACGCCACCATCCCGGTGGGTGCCGTGTGGTGGTAGGTGCGGCCGCCGTTGCCGGCCGCCTCACCGGCGTACCCGCCGAGCATGCCGAGGTCGAGGTACCAGCTGCGCGGCTGCTCGATGCGCCGCTCCCAGGCGCGGTCGTTGATGGTGAAGGGCGCCAGCCCGGGAGCGACGCCCAGGCACTTCTGCGACCCGGAGTAGGCCAGGTCCACGCCCCACTCGTCCAGGCGCACCGGGATGCCGCCCAGCGAGGTCACGCAGTCGGCCAGCAGCAGCGCGTCGCCCTTGCCGTCGGCCAGCGGCTCGAGGTCGGACAGCACGCCGGTCGAGGTCTCGGCGTGGACGGCGGCGATCAGCTTCGGCGACGGGTGCGCCGACAGCACGCGGTCGGCGTCGATGGGCCGACCCCATTCGTGGTCGACCCGGACGACCTCGGCGCCGCACCGCGAGGCGACGTCCACCATGCGCTCACCGAACAGTCCGTTGACCGCGACGACGACGACGTCACCGGGGCCGACGGTGTTGACGAAGGCCGCCTCCATGCCCGCGGAGCCGGTGGCCGACAGCGGCAGCGTGCGCCGGTTCGCCGTCCCGAACACCTGGCGGAGCCGGTCGGAGGTCTCGTCGAGGACGCCGAGGAAGACCGGGTCCAGGTGGCCCAGCAAGGGCTGGGTCAGGGCGACGGTCGCCTCCGGGTAGGGGTTGGAGGGACCGGGTCCGAGCAGGGTGCGGGCACGCAACGGCATGCCGGCAACCTACCGGCGAGGAGACCGAGGTCACGGTGCCCCCACTCGGCGCGCCCCCCTCCCCCCGGCCGTTCGGCACCGGCCAGCGGGGCCGTCGGACCCCTGCCCCGATACCCCCGGGCGCATACCGTGGGAGTCGCCGGACATGGATCGGGTGACCGTCGGCACCGGCGCCGGGGCCGATCCCACGACGCGAGGGGAGCCGGACATGACCTCGAGGGCCTGGCGGATCGCCGCAGGAGCGGCGCTGGTGCTGGCCCTGGGCGGGATCGGCACGAGCGTGGCGGTCGCGGACCCGGACCGGCACGCTCCCCGCGCCGGCGCCTCGTCCGGACCGGCCGGCTTGGTGGACCTGCACTTCGCGACGGCGATGGTCCCCCACCACGAGGACGCCGTGGCGATGGCCGAGCTGGCCCCGGGCCGCTCCCGGGACGCGGAGCTCCTGGCGCTGGCCGAGCGGATCGCGCGCAGCCAGAGCGAGGAGATCGTGCTCCTGCAGGACGCCGCCGACCGGCTGGCCGCCGAGGACGTCGGCCGGTCGGGGATGGGCGGCATGGGCATGGGCGGCATGGGCATGGGCGGCATGGGCATGGGCGGCATGGGCATGGGCGGCATGGGCGGTGGCGGCATGGGCACGGGCGGCGAGGACGTGCCCCGGATGGGCATGGGTGGGATGAGCCGCGCGGGCATGGCCGGTGACACCGACCTGTCCGCCCTGTCCGGCGACGCGTTCGACCGGGCGTTCCTCGAGCAGATGGTCGCCCACCACCGGGTGGGCGTGCACATGGCGGAGATGGAGGTCCGGGCCGGCAGCGACCCCGAGGTCCGGGAGCTCGCCGGGACGATGGTCGAGGTCCAGAGCAGCGAGATCGCGCTCATGCAGGGGTGGCTGCAGGACCGGTTCGGCGCCTGACCAGGACCGGCGGGGGTGGGCGCCTCGGTCGGGCACCCACCCCCGCCGCCCGCCGGGCTACGGGCGGATGGTCACGTGTGTCGAGGCCGGGCCGGGGGCGCCCGGCTCGGCCGGCAACGGCGGCTCCTCGGGCTCCGCGTCGATGCCCGCCTCCTTGCGCTGCGCCTCGGTGATCGGGGTGGGCGCACCGGTGAGCGGGTCGAAGCCGGCACCGGTCTTCGGGAAGGCGATCACCTCGCGGATGGAGTCCACGCCGGCCAGCAGGGCGGTCAGCCGGTCCCAGCCGAGGGCGGCGCCGGCGTGCGGCGGCGGGCCGTAGGCGAACGCCTCCAGGAAGAACCCGAACCGCTCGCGGGCCTCCTCGCGCGACATGCCGAGGGTCTCGAACACCCGCTCCTGCAGGTCGGGGTCGGCGATGCGGACCGAGCCGCTGGCCAGCTCGTTGCCGTTCACCACCAGGTCGTAGGCGTCGGAGAGGGCGCCGGCCTTGTCCTCGGCGAACCGGTCCCGCCACTCGGGGGTGGGCGAGGTGAACGGGTGGTGCATGAACGTCCACTCGCCGTCCTCGGTCTCCTCGAACATCGGGAAGTCGACGACGAACAGGAACGACCACGAGCCCGGCTCGATCAGCTCCAGCCGGCGGGCGATCTCGTTGCGGGCGGCACCGAGCAGCTCCTGCGAGGACCGCCGCTGGCCGGCGGCGAAGAAGACGCAGTCGCCGGGCTGCGCGCCGACCGCCGCGACCAGGCCCTCGCGCTCGCGGTCGGAGATGTTCTTGGCGACCGGCCCGCCCAGCGTCCCGTCCTCGGCGATGGTCACGTAGGCCAGCCCGCGCGCGCCCCGGGACTTCGCCCAGTCCTGCCAGGCGTCGAACGCCCGCCGCGGCTGCGACCCGCCGCCGGGCATGACCAGGGCGCCGACGTAGGGCGCCTGGAAGACCCGGAACGGCGTCTCGGCGAAGTAGGACGTCAGCTCGGTGAGCTCGAGGCCGAACCGCAGGTCGGGCTTGTCCGAGCCGAAGCGGTCCATCGCCTCGCGGTAGCTCATCCGCGGGATCTCGGGCACCTCGTGGTCGGCCAGCTCCCGCCACAGCGCCCGGACGACGTCCTCGACCACGGCCAGGACGTCGTCGCGCTCGACGAAGCTCATCTCGAAGTCCAGCTGGGTGAACTCCGGCTGCCGGTCGGCGCGGAAGTCCTCGTCGCGAAAGCAGCGGGCGATCTGGTAGTAGCGCTCCAGCCCGCCGATCATCAGCAGCTGCTTGAACAGCTGCGGGGACTGCGGCAGCGCGTACCACTTGCCCGGCTGCAGCCGGACCGGGACGACGAAGTCGCGCGCCCCCTCGGGCGTGGAGCGGGTGAGGTTCGGGGTCTCCACCTCGACGAAGCCGTGCTCGGCCATGACCCGCCGGGCGACGCGGTTGATCTCGCTGCGCAGCCGGAGGGTCCGCGCCGGGCCCTGCCGTCGCAGGTCGAGGTAGCGGTACTTGTAGCGGACGTCGTCGGACGCGGCCTGGTCGGTCTCGATCGGGAACGGCAGCGGCGCCGACGGCGACAGCACGCGCAGCTCGGCGGCCGCCACCTCGATCTCGCCGGTCGGCAGCTCCGGGTTCTCGTTGCCCTCCGGCCGCCGGCGGACCTCGCCGGTGACCAGCACGCAGAACTCGTTGCGGAGCGCGTGCGCCTCCTCCTCGCGGACGACGACCTGGACGTACCCGGAGGCGTCGCGCAGGTCGACGAAGACCACGCCGCCGTGGTCGCGGCGGCGGGCGACCCAGCCGGCGAGGGTGACGGTGGAACCGGCGTCGGACGCGCGCAGCGTGCCGGCGTCGTGGGAGCGGAGCACTTCAGTGCCTTTCCAGGGAGGGGGTCACCAGCGGTCGTGCACGTGCGCGCGGATGCGCTCGTCGTACACGCGCTCGAGGTCGGCGAGCTGGGTGTCGGTCAGGGGCGGGAGCGAGGCCGCGGCGACGTTGCCGCGGACCTGCGCGACGGTGCGGGCGCCGGGGATGACGGTGGTGACCCCGGGCTGGTCGATGACCCACCGCAGGGCGAACGCCGCCGTCGGCGCGTCACCGGCGATCTCGGCGACCTCGCGGGCGGCGGCGACGCCGACCTCGAAGGGCACACCGGAGAAGGTCTCCCCGACGTCGAAGGCCTCCCCGTGCCGGTTGAAGTTCCGGTGGTCGTCGGCCGGGAAGGTGGTCGACTCGTCGTACTTCCCGGTGAGCAGGCCGCTGGCCAGGGGCACCCGCGCCAGGATGCCGACGCCGGCCTTCGCCGCGGCGGGCAGCAGGTCCTCCAGCGGCTTGCGCCGGAAGACGTTGAGGATCACCTGGATGGACGCCACCCCCGGGTGCTCGAGTGCGGTCAGACCCTCCGCGACGGTCTCCACCGAGACCCCGTACGCGGCGATCGCCTGCTCCTCCACCAGGGCGTCGAGGGTGTCGTGGACCCGCTGGTCGCTGTAGACCGCCGTCGGCGGGCAGTGCAGCTGCACCAGGTCGAGGGTCTCGACGCCGAGGTTGCGGCGGGACCGGTCGATCCAGGCGCGCAGGTTCTCGGGCGTGTACTGGGCGGCCTCGAACGGGTCGGCGCGCCGGCCGGCCTTGGTGGCCACGAACGGCCGCTCCGACCGCGCGACCAGCGCCCGGCGGATGCGCTGCTCCGAGCGCCCGTCGCCGTAGACGTCGGCGGTGTCGAGCAGCGTCACGCCCGCATCCAGTGCGGCGTCGAGGACGTCGGCGGCGGCGTCGTCGTCGACGTCCCCCCAGTCACCGCCCAGCTGCCACGTGCCCAGGCCGACGACGCTGACGTCGGCTCCCGTCCGCCCGAGCGGTCGCTGCTCCATGGAAGTCACTGCCCCACCGTCGCACGTCGCAGCGCGTCGAACAGGTCGGCCACCGGGACCGCGGTCTGCTCACCGGTGCGCAGGTCCTTGAGCTGGCCGACCCCGTCGGCGAGGTCCCGCTCCCCGATGACCACCGCGTGGGAGGCGCCCGACCGGTCGGCGGCCTTCATCGCGCCCTTGAGCCCGCGGTCGCCGTAGACGGTGTCGGCCGAGATCCCGGCCGCCCGCAGCCGCCCGACGAGTTGCACCGCCAGCCGCTTGGCCTCGGCCCCGAGCGGCACCACGAACGCCTGCACCCCCGGGGCCGCGCCGACGTCGAGCCCCTCGGCCTCGACGGCGAGCAGCGTGCGGTCGACACCGACGGCGTACCCGATGCCCGAGACGTCCGGTCCGCCCAGCGCCGCCGACAGCCCGTCGTAGCGCCCGCCCCCGCCGATCGCCGACTGCGCGCCCAGTCCGTTGTGCACGAACTCGAAGGTGGTCTTCGTGTAGTAGTCCAGGCCGCGGACGAGCTTGGGTGCCTCGGTCCAGGTCACGCCCAGGTCGGTGAGGTGCTGGCGGACGGCGTCGTAGTGCGCCCGGGTCGAGTCCGACAGGTGGTCGACCATCAGCGGGGCGTCGTCGAGCTGGGCCTGGACCTCGGGGCGCTTGTCGTCGAGCACCCGCAGCGGGTTGATCTCCGCCCGGCGCCGGGTCTCCTCATCCAGGTCGAGCTTGTCCAGGTAGGCGACCAGCTTCTCCCGGTACTGCGGGCGGCAGGTCGCGTCGCCCAGCGAGGTCAGCAGCAGCTCGAAGTCGGTGAGGCCGAGGTCCCGGAACCCCTGGACGCCCAGCGCCACCACCTCGGCGTCCAGCGCCGGGTCGTCGACGCCGAGAGCCTCCATGTCGACCTGCGTGAAGTGCCGGTAGCGGCCGGCCTGCGGGCGCTCGTAGCGGAACGCCGAGCCGACGGTCCACAGCTTGACCGGCAGGGCGCCGCCGTACAGCCGGTGCTCGATGAAGGCCCGCATCAGCCCGGCGGTCAGCTCGGGGCGCAGGGTCAGCGAGCGGCCCCCGCGGTCGTCGAAGGTGTACATCTCCTTCGTCACGACGTCGGTGGACTCCCCCACCCCGCGGGAGAAGACGGGCGTCTCCTCGAACACCGGCGTCTCGACGTAGCCGTACCCGGCCCGCCGCAGCGGCGCGGTGAGCGCGTCGCGGACGGCCAGGAAGCGCGCCGACTCCGGCGGCAGGGTGTCGAAGGTGCCCTTCGGCGCCCGCATGATCTGGTCGCTCACAGTGTCACGGCTCGCTCCGCTCGCAGGTTCGCTCCGCTCCTCGCTGTCCCCGCACGCGGGAGGTGCCCCCAGCCCGCGGCGATGCTCACTCACAGGCCTCTTCCCCTGGGAGCCGGGCCCGCGCCCGCGGCGGCCTCGGCCAGGTACGGGTTGGTCGCGCGCTCCCGCCCGATGATCGTCGCCGGCCCGTGCCCGGGCAGCACCACGGTCTGGTCGTCCAGCGGCAGGACGACGTCGCGCAGCGAGCGCAGCATCGCCTCCCACGACCCGCCCGGCAGGTCGACCCGGCCCACGGACCCCGCGAACAGGACGTCGCCGGCCAGCAGCCCGGGTGCCTCCCCCAGGTCCAGGGAGAACACCACCGACCCCTGGGTGTGGCCCGGGGCGTGGCGCACCGTGAGCTCGACCCCGGCCAGCGACAGGACGGCGCCGTCGTCGAGCGGCAGCACGTCGGCGGGGTCGGGCAGCCGGACGCCGGTGATCAGCGGGGCCAGCTGGGGACCGTGCCAGGCCACCGGGTCGGCGAGCATGCCGTTGTCGTCGGGGTGCAGGTAGGCGGGGATGTCGTAGCCGTCGCAGACCGGCAGCACCGAGAAGGTGTGGTCGAGGTGGCCGTGGGTGAGCACGACGGCGACCGGCTTGAGGCCGTCGTCCGCCAGCATCCGGGCCAGCGGCTCGACGGCGTCCATCCCGGGGTCGACGACCACGCACTCCTGCCGCGGACCGGAGGCGACCGCGTAGCAGTTGGTGCCGAACGCGCCGGCCGGGAACGAGCGGATGAGCACCCGTGCAGGTTACGCGGGGCCCGGTCGCCGCTCCGGGGCCTTCCGGCTGCCAGGGGTCGGCCAGGTCCGCCGCCTAGACTCGCGGATCGACCAGCGGTGCGTGGGCGCGCGCGCAGGCCGCCTGCCGCGCCCCGCCGCAGCAGCCGTCCCGTTCGAGGAGTACCACCGTGCCGAGCAACAAGCAGCGGCGGCAGGCCGCCCAGCGACGCCTGCAGCGCCAACTCGAGCGCCGGGCCGAGCTGGCCCGCAAGCGTCGCCGCAACCTGCTGATCGGGGTCACCGCGGTGGCGGTGCTGGTCGTGCTCGGCGCGGTCTGGCTGATCACCGGGGTCGGCGGCGACGACACCGACAACGCCGCCGCGGACCCGACGACCGCCGCGCCCACCACCCCGGCCGTCGTCGACGGCAGCGACGGGACGTGCGACTGGACCCCCGCCGACACGGCGAGCAACCCCGACCTGACGGCCGACTCCGGCACGCCGCCCACCGAGGTCAACCCGACCGGCACCACCCCGGTCACCATCACCACGAACTTCGGCGCCATCGGGATGACCCTCGACAACGCCAACGCCCCGTGCGGGGTGGCGAGCATGACCTACCTGGCCCAGCAGGGCTACTTCGACGGGACGATCTGCCACCGCGAGACCGACGGCGAGGGCCTCAAGGTGCTGCAGTGCGGTGACCCCAGCGGCACCGGCCGTGGCGGCCCGGCCTACCAGTTCCCCACCCAGGTCACCGGCGACGAGACCTACCCGCGTGGCACGGTGGCCATGGCCAACAGCGGGCAGGGCTTCGACGGCAGCCAGTTCTTCCTCGTCTGGGGCGACAGCCAGCTGCCGCCGAGCTACACCGTCCTGGGGACCATCGACGAGGCCGGCCTCGGGGTGCTCGACACCATCGCCGCCAACGGCAACGACGGCGCCAACGGCCCGGGTGACGGCGCGCCGACCCAGGAGGTCCGCATCGAGTCCCTGACGGTCGCCGCGTGAGGTCCCGGGCGGTCGCCGGCCTCGCGGGGACGGCGCTGGCCCTGGCGGCCTGCTCGAGCGGCGGCAGCGGGGAGACCGAGGCCTCGGGCTCGGCCGGCGGTCCGGGTGGCGGCGGAGCGGCCGCCTCCGGCGCGGTGACGACCTGCGACTGGTCGGACACCCCCTCCGGCAACCCCTACCTCATCGAGGTCGAGCCGCCGGACGACGAGGTGCCGGCCGAGGGGACCACCGACCTGGTGATGTCGACCAACCTCGGCGACCTCACCCTCACACTCGACCAGGAGCGCACCCCCTGCGCGGCCGCGAGCCTGGTGCACCTGGCCGAGGCGGGGTTCTTCGACGACTCCCCGTGCCACCGCGAGGTCGACAGCGCCGGCCTCCAGGTGCTGCAGTGCGGCGACCCGACCGGGACCGGCGCCGGCGGCCCCACCTACACGTTCCGCACGGAGGTCACCGGCGAGGAGACCTATCCGCGCGGCACCATCGCGATGGCCAACAGCGGGCAGGGTTTCGACGGCAGCCAGTTCTTCCTCGTCTGGGGCGACAGCCAGCTGCCGCCGGACTACACCGTCGTGGGCACCGTGGACGACGCCGGGCTGGCCGTGCTCGACGTCGTCGGGGCCAACGGCAACGACGGCTCGCTGGACCCCAGCCCGGGCGGCGGCGCGCCCAGCGTGCCGGTCACCATCGCGTCCATGACCGTCACCTGATGGACCGTCGCCTGATGCGGCCGCGGGCCCGGTCGCTCGCGGCGCTCGCCGCGGTCGCCCTCGCCGGGTGCACCAGCGCCGTCGAGGCCTCCCCCGCACCGGCTCCCGAGCCGGTCACGCTGCAGGACACCCAGGTGGCGCAGTACTCGGCGGGTCAGCAGCACGTGCCGGGGGACGTCGACTACGCGGAGAGCCCGCCGGTCGGCGGCCCGCACGACCCGGTGTGGGCCGACTGCACCGGCAGCGTGTACGACGTGCCGATCCGGCCGGAGAACGCCGTCCACTCCCTCGAGCACGGCGCGGTCTGGATCACCTACGACCCCGAGCTCCTGACCGCGGACGACGTCGAGGCGCTGACGGCCGCCGTGCGGGGCACCTACGGCCTGATGCTCTCGCCGTACCCGGGTCTGGGCACCGCGGTCTCGCTGCAGGCGTGGAACCACGCGCTGCGGCTCGACGACGTCGACGACCCCCGGCTGGTCGAGTTCACCCGGCTGCTGACCGGGAACGCCGAGAACACGCCCGAACCCGGTGCCCCCTGCGACAACCCGACCTTCCTCGCCGCGCCCCGCACCGCCTGAGCGGCGTCCTCCCGCACCGCAGCGCGTCCTCCCCCACGGTCGACCGCGAGGGAGGACGCGCCACGATCAGGTCACCTGATCGTGGCGGACGCCGTCAGGCGGTGACGCGCTCCACGTCGAAGACGCCGTCCACGTTGCGCACCGTCTGCAGCACCGCACCCAGGTGCGCGGGGTCGGCGAGCTCGAAGGTGAACCGGCTGACGGCCACCCGGTCGCGGCTGGTCTGCACCGACGCGGAGAGGATGTTGACCCGCTCGTCGGCCAGCGCCTTGGTGACGTCGGACAGCAGCCGGTGCCGGTCGAGCGCCTCGACCTGGATGGCCACCAGGAAGACCGAGCCGGGCTGGCTGGCCCACTCGACCTCCACCAGGCGCTCGGGCTTGCGCTCGAGGTCCGCGGCGTTGGTGCAGTCGGTCCGGTGCACGCTCACCCCGCCGCCGCGGGTGACGAAGCCGAGGACGTCGTCCCCCGGAACCGGCGTGCAGCACTTGGCGAGCTTGGCCCACACGTCGCTCATCCCGTGGACGACGATGCCCGGGTCGCCACCGGCCGGGCGCCGGTGAGCCGGGCGCCGCATGGGGATGGTGGTCTCGGCGATGTCCTCGACCGCGCCCTCGGCGCCGCCCAGGGCCGTGATGAGCTTCTCGACGACCGAGGAGGCCGAGATCTGGTTCTCCCCCACCGCCGCGTACAGCGCGGTGACGTCGGCGTAGCGGAGGTCCTTGGCCAGCGTCGACAGCGCCTCGCCGCCGAGCAGCCGCTGCAGCGGCAGCCCCGCCTTGCGCATCGCCCGGGTGAGCGCCTCCTTGCCGGCCTCGACGGCGTCCTCGCGGCGCTCCTTGGTGAACCACTGGCGGATCTTCGTGCGTGCCCGCGACGAGCCGACGAACGACAGCCAGTCCTTCGACGGGCCGGCCGTCGGCGACTTGGACGTGAAGACCTCGACGACGTCGCCGTTGTTGAGCGTGCTGTCCAGCGAGACCAGCGCCCCGTTGACCCGGGCACCGATGCAGCGGTGCCCGACCTCGGTGTGCACCGCGTAGGCGAAGTCGACCGGGGTGGAGTTGCCCGGCAGGCTGACCACGTCGCCCTTGGGGGTGAAGACGAAGACCTCCTGCGGGCCGAGGTCGTAGCGCAGGGTCTCCAGGAACTCGCCGGGCTCCTGCGCCTCCCGCTGCCAGTCCAGCAGCTGGCGCAGCCACAGCATGTCGTCGGGCGACCCCGTCTTGGTGCCCCCGCCGAGCTCGCCCGCGGCCGGCCTGCCGCCCGCCCGCGCCTTCTCCTTGTACTTCCAGTGCGCGGCGATGCCGTACTCGGCGGTGCGGTGCATGTCGTGCGTACGGATCTGCAGCTCGACCGGCTTGCCCTGCGGGCCGATCACCGTCGTGTGCAGCGACTGGTACATGTTGAACTTCGGCATCGCGATGAAGTCCTTGAACCGGCCCGGTACCGGCTGCCAGTGCGCGTGCATGATGCCCAGCGCGGCGTAGCAGTCGCGGACCGTGTCGACCAGGATCCGGATGCCGACGAGGTCCCAGATGTCGGCGAAGTCGCGGCCGCGCACGATCATCTTCTGGTAGATCGAGTAGTAGTGCTTGGGCCGGCCGGTGACGACCGCCTCGATCTTCGCGGCCTTGAGCTGCCCCTCGACCGTCGAGGTGACCTCGGTGAGGTAGGTGTCCCGGGAGGGCGCGCGCTCGGCCACCAGCCGCACGATCTCGTCGTACCGCTTCGGGTACAGCGTGGCGAACGCGAGGTCCTCGAGCTCCCACTTGATCGTGTTCATGCCCAGCCGGTGCGCCAGCGGGGCCAGGATCTCCAGCGTCTCGCGCGCCTTCTTCTCCTGCTTCTCCGGCGGGAGGAAGCGCAGCGTGCGCATGTTGTGCAGCCGGTCGGCCAGCTTGATGACCAGCACCCGGGGGTCGCGGGCCATCGCCACGATCATCTTGCGGATCGTCTCGGCCTGCGCCGCGTCACCCAGCTTGACCCGGTCGATCTTCGTGACGCCGTCCACCAGGTGGGCGACCTCGGGACCGAACGCCTCGGTGATCGACTCCAGCGTCTGGCCGGTGTCCTCCACCGTGTCGTGCAGCAGCGCGGCCACCAGCGTGGTGGTGTCCATCCCCAGGCCGGCCAGGATGGTGGCCACGGCCAGCGGGTGGGTGATGTAGGGGTCGCCGCTCTTGCGCTTCTGCGAGGCGTGCGCGGTCTCGGCGACGTCGTAGGCGCGCTGCAGCAGCGCCAGGTCGGCCTTCGGGTGGCTCTGCCGGTGCAGCGCCGCCAGCGGCTCGAGCACCGGCCGGACGATGCCGCTGCGCTGCCCGGCGACGATCCGGCGGGCCAGCCGGTCCCGGACCCGCCGCCGCGGCGCGCCGGCCGGCTCCTGCTCGCCCGGCGGCTCCGCACCGACGTCGTCGGGACGGCGGACGACCGGGCGGCTCGGGAGGGGCGGTCGCTCGGCCCCGCCCGGCGGCGCCTGCGTCCCGGCCCCCGAGGGGAGCGCCGGGGCGTCAGCCCGTGCAGCAGCCACGTTCGTGGCGGCGTCGGGGCCCATGGCGACTCCTGCAGGCCGGAGGAGGGGACGACCCTCCCCATGCTAGTCGGGCGGAGCGCCCCCGCGTCCCGACCGGCCTGGTCATCTCCCTCTCAGGTGGTCCAGAGGGCGTGCACCGTGTGCGGCGCGAGCCGCTGCCGGCCGCCCAGCGCGGCGAGCTCGACGACGACCGACACCGCCACGACCACACCACCGAGCTGCTCGACGAGAGCGATCGCCGCGCCCAGCGTGCCCCCGGTGGCCAGGACGTCGTCGACGACCAGCACCCGCTGACCGGGCCGGATGGAGTCCGTGTGCAGCTCGAGGGTGGCGGTGCCGTACTCCAGCTCGTACTCGGCCGCCACCCGCTCGCGGGGCAGCTTGCCGGCCTTGCGCACCGGGACGACCCCGACCCCGGCGTCGAGCGCGACGGCCGCGGCGAGCAGGAACCCGCGCGCCTCCACGCCCACGACGAGGTCGAAGCCCGGGTCGGAGTCGCCGTCGGCGAGCGCGGCGGCGCGGGGGTCGACCAACGCTGGCGCCGCGAGTCCGTCGATCATCCGCCGGAAGGCGGGCCCGTCGGCGAAGACGGGGGTCAGGTCGCGGAACAGCACGCCCGGCTCGGGGTGGTCCGGGACGTCGACGGTGAGCTCGGCGATGAGCTCGTCCAGGGGCCGTTCGGCCGCGCGCTCGACGGTCACCGTCGCTTCTTCCCGCCCGAGGGACGGCCCGGCCGCTGGGGGCGCGCCCCCGGACGGGGTGCCGCCGTCGCGCCGCTGCGCGGTTCGGGACGCACCGACTCCGGCGACTCCACCACGACGTCGGCCGCGGCCGGCCCGAGCTCCGCCTCGCGCTCGGCGACGGCGACGCCACCGCCGCGCCGGGCGGTGCCGCCCGCACGACGGGCGCTGGCGACCGGGGCGCGCCCGGCGGTGACCCGGGCCCCGCCCTGCCGCGCCTGCGCCGAGCGCCGGGCGAGCACGCGCTTGCGGAGGGCCTGCACCTCCGGCTCGCGCTCCTTGAGGTCGGCCACGATCGGCGTGGCCAGGAAGATCGAGGAGTAGGTGCCCGCCGCCAGACCGACGAACAGGACCAGCGCGAGGTCCTTGAGCGTGCCGACCCCGAGCAGGCCGGCGCCGACGAACAGCAGGCCGGCCACCGGCAGCAGCGCGATGACCGACGTGTTGATCGACCGCATCAGCGTCTGGTTGACCGCGAGGTTGGCCGCCTCGCCCCAGGTCATGCGGGCGCTCTTGGCCAGGTCGCGGGTGTTCTCGTCGACCTTGTCGAAGACGACGACGGTGTCGTAGAGGGAGAACCCGAGGATGGTGAGGAACCCGATCACCGTCGAGGGGGTGACCTCGAAGCCGACCAGCGCGTACACGCCGGCGGTGACCACGATGTCGTGCACCAGCGCCGCCATGGCGCCGACGGCCATCTTGGGCTGGAAGCGCACCGCCAGGAACAGCACCACCGCGACGAAGAAGACCGCCAGCGCGATGAGGGCCTGGTCGGTGATGTCGCGGCCCCACTCCGCGCTCACCGCCTCGGGGCTGACCTGCGAGGGGTCGATGCCCACCGCGCCGGCGACCGCCTCGACAACGGCCCGCTCGGCGTCGGTGTCGAGGGCGCCGGTCCGCAGCAGCACGGTGTCGCCGCCGACCACCTGGGCACTGGCGACGTCGGCGCCCGCGTCCTCGGCCGCCGTCCGCACCTCGCTCAGCTGCGCCTCGCTGCCCGGCAGGCGGAAGCTGTTGCCCCCGGCGAAGTCGATGCCGAAGTTGAAGCCCCGGAAGACGATCGCGGCGATGCACAGCAGCACGACCACCGCGGTGATGCGGTAGATCAGCCGGCTGCGCCCGACGACGTCCAGCCCGGCCTCGCCGTTGTAGAGCCGGTGGGCCAGGGAGGCCCGGCGGCCGGGGCGCCCACGGTCGGCGTCCCCCTCGCGGGGCAGGCCGGCGTCGGCCAGGGCGTCGTCGTCGGCGGCCGCCGCGGCATCTCGCGCGGCGGAGCCGGCGTCCTGCACCTCGTCCGAGTCCGTGCCCAGCGGCAGCTCGTCGTCTGGGCGACGGGGGTCGCGGCCGCTCATGAGTCGCTCCTGTCCTGCGCGGTGCTGCCGGACCCACTGCCGGCGCCGACCAGCTCTCGCCGGTCCGAGGGACGACGGCCCCCGGCGGGCCGGCCCGGGCGGTCGAGGCTGCGGCCCAGCCCGGAGAACCGGCTGCTGCCGAAGGACCGGAAGCGGGCCAGCACCGCCATCAGCGGGTGGGTGAAGAGGAAGACGACGACCAGGTCGAGGACCGTCGACATGCCGAGGGTGAACGCGAAGCCCTTCACGTCGCCGATCGCCAGGACGTAGAGGATCGCCGCGGCCAGGAAGCTGACCGCGTCGGCCGACAGGATGGTGCGCCGGGCACGGACCCAGGCGCGCGGCACCGCCGACCGGAGCGTGCGGCCCTCGCGGATCTCGTCCTTGAGCCGCTCGAAGTAGACGACGAAGGAGTCCGCGGTGATGCCGATCGACACGATGAACCCGGCGATGCCGGCCAGGCTGAGGGTGAAACCGATCTGCCGTCCCAGCAGCACGAGGACGGCGTAGACGACCACCGCCGACAGCAGGAGGCTGGCGATCATCACCAGGCCCAGGAGCCGGTAGTAGACCAGCGCGTAGACGAAGACCAGCGCAATGCCGATGGCGCCGGCGATGAGGCCGGCCTGCAGCTGCTCCTCGCCCAGCTCGGTGGAGATCGACTGCGCGGTGGCCTGGGTGAAGGTCAGCGGCAGGGCGCCGTAGCGCAGCTGGTTGGCCAGCTGCTCGGCCCCCTCCTGCGTGAACTGCCCGGTGATCGTCGTCTGCCCGTTGATGGCGCTCTGGATGGTGGGCGCGGAGACCACCCGGCCGTCGAGGGTGAACGCGACGTTCTTGCCGATGTTCGCGGCGGTGTAGGTCGCCCAGGTCTCGCGGCCGGTGGAGTTGAAGTCCAGCAGCACGACCCACTCGCCGGTGGCCTGCTGGGTGCCGGCCTGGGCGTCGACGATGTCGGTGCCCTCGAGGATCGCCGGGCCGAGCAGGTACTTGAACTGGCCGTCCTCGGAGCAGGCCGCGACGTGGTCCTCGGACCGGTCGACAGCGGCCGCGGGGTCGGTGGTGTCGCAGGTCAGCGTGGCGTACTCCGCCTGCGCCTGCTCGAGGGTCACGGCCGGGGCGTCCGGGTCGGGGATCGACGGGTCGGCGACCGCGCCGTCGGACGGGGTGGCCGCGTCCGTGGGCGCAGCCGCGTCCGTGGGCGCAGCCGGGTCGGTCGGCGCAGCCGGGTCGGTCGGCGCCGTCCCGTCGGTCGGCGCGGCGCTGTCCTCGGCCGCCGGCGTGGCCGGCTCCGGGCCGGAGAGGACCGGGCGGAAGCGCAGCTGCGCGGTCTGGCCCAGCTCCCGGGCCTGGTCGCCGTCGTCACCGGGGACGGAGATGACGATGTTCGAGTCGCCCTCGGTGACCACCTCGGCCTCGGCCACGCCCAGGCCGTTGACGCGCTGCTCGATGATCTGCCGCGCGAGCTCGAGGTTCTCGGGGGCGGGCGCCTGCCCGTCCGGGGTGCGCGCGGCGAGGGTGACGGTCGTGCCGCCCCGCAGGTCGAGCCCGAGCTGCGGGGTGCGGGTGTCGCCGGTGAAGAAGATCAGGCCGTACAGGACGGCGATGATCAGCACGAACGCGCCGAAGTACCGGCGCGCAGGCAGCTGACGCTGGGCCACGGGAGGGTGACCGCTCAGCGCGTCCGGTCGGCCGGGCCACCGTCGGCCGGGCCACCGGTGTCGTCCCCCGGGACGGCGGGGCCGGTCTCGGCGGGCCCGGCGACGGCCGGCTGGCGGACCTCGAGGATGGCCTGCCGGGCGAAGGTCACCACGACGCCCGGGGCGATCTCGAGATCGACGGTGGTGTCACCCAGGGCGACGACCGTGCCGTGCAGCCCGGCGGTCGTCATGACCGGGGTGCCCGGGGTCAGCGACTCCTGCATCGCTCGGGCCTGGGCCTGCATCCGCTTGCGCTGCCGGGCCGGCAGGACGATGAGCAGGACGAAGGCCAGGGCCAGGAGGACGAGCGGGAAGTACTGCTCCACGACAGATGTGCCTCTCTACCGCGCGGCGTTCCGCGGTGGGGTGCGGCCCGGGACGGGACCGCTCGGGTACGGCGGCTGTGGCGCGCCGCGACATCCGCGTGCAGCGACCGGGCAGGACGCGCGCGGCCGCGGCCGGACGAGTTGCGCGCCAGCGCTCCGCAGTCTAGGCGTCGAACAGCGTCTCTGACGACGACCCGGGGGCGGGTGGGTCTGCTGTGACCCTCCCGAGGGGGATGCCACCCCGCGGCAGCGGCCGGCCCAGGTGCTGCCACGCGGCCTCGGTGGCGACCCGGCCCCGGGGCGTCCGGGCCAGCAGGCCGGCGCGGACGAGGAACGGCTCGCAGACCTCCTCGACGGTGTGCGGCTCCTCCCCCACGGCGACCGCGAGCGTCGCGACGCCGACCGGCCCGCCGCCGAAGCGCATCACCAGCGCCTCGAGGACGGCGCGGTCGAGCCGGTCCAGCCCGAGGTGGTCGACGTCGTAGAGGGCCAGCGCCGCCTCGGCGACCTCGCGGGTCACCCGGCCGTCGGCACGGACCTCGGCGTAGTCGCGCACCCGGCGCAGCAGCCGGTTGGCGATGCGCGGCGTCCCCCGGGACCGGCCGGCGATCTCGGCGGACCCCTCGTCGGTCAGCTCGACGCCCAGCAGCGCCGCGCTGCGGGCGAGCACCCGCTGCAGCTCGGCCGGCTCGTAGAACTCCATCTGGCCGACGAAGCCGAACCGGTCGCGCAGCGGGCCGGTGAGCAGGCCGGCCCGGGTCGTGGCGCCGACCAGGGTGAACGGGTTGATGTCCAGCGGGATGGCGGTGGCACCGGGGCCCTTGCCGACGACGACGTCGACCCGGAAGTCCTCCATCGCCATGTACAGCAGTTCCTCGGCCGGCCGCGCGATGCGGTGGATCTCGTCGATGAACAGGACGTCGCCGGGGCCGAGGTTGGACAGCATCGCGGCGAGGTCGCCCGAGCGCTCGATCGCCGGGCCGCTGGTGATCTTCACCGACGTCCCGAGCTCGGTGCCGATGATCAGGGCGAGGCTGGTCTTGCCCAGCCCGGGCGGACCGGAGAGCAGCACGTGGTCCGGCGGCCGGCCGCGCCGCTTGGCGCCCTCCAGCACCAGTCCCAGCTGCCGGGCCACCTTGGGCTGGCCGATGAAGTCGTCGAGGGAGTGCGGCCGCAGCGCCGACTCGACGACCCGCTCCTCGTCACCGGCCTGGGCCGACACCGCGTGGTCCCGCCCCGGGCCGGCGTCGGCGGCCGGCAGCCCCCGGTCGAACGGCGTGCTCACGGCCTACCCAGCAGCCGCAGGGCCTGCCGCAGTAGCACCGCCACCTCGACCGATCCGGTCGCCGCGACCTGCTCGTCGGCGATCGGCGCGAGCTGGGCGACGGCGCTCTCGGCCTCCTTGCCGGTCCAGCCCAGACCCACGAGGGCCGAGGTGAGCTGGTCCCGCCACGGCGCGACCGGCGTGACCGGCGGCAGGCCGGCCGGCGCCGGCGCGCCGTCCAGCTGCGTGTCGGTGCTCGTGGACCCGAGCCGGTCGCGCAGCTCCAGGATCAGCCGCTCGGCGCCCTTCTTGCCGATGCCGGGGACCTGGGTGAGCGCCTTGACGTCGGCCATCGACACCGCACGGCGGACCTCCCGCGGCGGGTGGATGGCCAGCACCGCCTGGGCCAGCCGCGGGCCCACACCGTTGGCGGTCTGCAGCAGCTCGAACAGCTGGCGCTCGTCGTCGTCGGCGAACCCGTAGAGGGTCAGGGAGTCCTCGCGCACGACGAGGCTGGTCGACAGCCGGGCGTCCTCCCCCACCTGCAGGCGGGCGATCGTGCCGGGCGTGCACTGCACCGACAGCCCGATGCCGCCGACCTCGACCACGGCGCCGTCGGGTGACACGGCCGCCACGCGGCCGCTCACACTCGCGATCACCGGGACACCCCCGTCCAGCGCGGCAGCGTCGTGGACCGCACGGGGGCACCGATGCCCCCGGCCAGCGCGGCGTGGCGCAGCCGCTGCTGCGCGGGCCCCCGCCAGGCGTGGCAGACGGCGAGCGCCAGCGCGTCGGCGGCGTCGGCGGGCTTGGGCGGCGACGACAGCCCCAGCACCCGGGTGACCATGAGGGTGACCTGCTCCTTGTCGGCTCGGCCGCTGCCGGAGATGGCGGCCTTGACCTCGCTGGGCGTGTGCCAGGCGACCGGCCGGTCGGCCTGCGCCGCGGCGAGTGCCGCCACGCCGGCGGCCTGGGCGGTGCCGGTGGCGGTGCCCTTGTTGTTCTGGGTGAACACCCGCTCGATCGCCACGACGTCGGGCCGGTGCTCGCGCAGCAGCGCGGTCACCGCGGTGTGCAGCTCGAGCAGCCGCAGCTCCAGGTCCAGCTCGGCGGCGGTGCGGACGACGCCCACGCCCACCGCCGCCGGGCGGGCGCCGGGACGCCCGTCGACCACGCCCCACCCGCACCGGGTGAGGCCCGGGTCGATGCCGAGCACTCGCATGGACGCGCCTCCCGATGACCGAACTGGTGTTCGACCGAGGCTAACCGCTCGCGCCGACGGATCGGCGACGACACGCCTCCCGGGCCGTCCGGAGCCTGCGAGCGGAGAGGGCGCTCAGCCGACCTCGTCCACGCGTCGTCCTCCGCCCCCGCGTCACCCGACCTTCTCGAGCACCTCGTCGGAGACGTCGTAGTTCGCGTAGACGTTCTGCACGTCGTCGCAGTCCTCGAGGGCGTCGATGAGGCGGAAGACCTTGCCCGCCGCCTCCTCGTCGAGCTCGACGGTGACGCTCGGCAGGAACCCGGCCTCGGCCGAGTCGTAGTCGATCCCGGCGTCCTGCAGCGCGGTCCGGACGGCGACCAGGTCCGTGGGCTCGCTGACCACCTCGAAGGAGTCGCCCTGGTCGCGGACCTCCTCCGCGCCGGCCTCGAGCACCGCCATGAGGACGCTGTCCTCGTCGACGCCGTCGGCCTTGGGGACCACGACGACGCCCTTGCGCGAGAACAGGTAGGAGACCGAGCCCGGGTCGGCCATCGAGCCGCCGTTGCGGGTCATCGCCGTCCGGACCTCGGAGGCCGCGCGGTTGCGGTTGTCGGTGAGGCACTCGACCAGCACCGCCACGCCGGCGGCCGCGTAGCCCTCGTACATGATCGTCTGCCAGTCCGCGCCCCCGGCCTCCGCCCCCGAGCCGCGCTTGACGGCGCGGTCGATGTTGTCGTTGGGGACCGAGGACTTCTTCGCCTTCTGGATGGCGTCGTACAGCGTGGGGTTGCCCGCCGGGTCGCCACCGCCCACCCGGGCCGCGACCTCGACGTTCTTGATGAGCTTGGCGAAGAGCTTGCCGCGCTTGGCGTCGATCGCGGCCTTCTTGTGCTTCGTCGTCGCCCACTTCGAGTGGCCGCTCACGGCACTCCCCTCTCGTTCCCGGCGCCCGAACGGCGTGCCGTCTGTCTGCGCACCAGGTCGACGAACAACGCGTGCACCCGGCGGTCCCCGGTGAGTTCCGGGTGGAAGCTGGTGGCCACCAGGTTGCCCTGGCGGACGGCGACGATCCTACCGTCGGCCCGTCCACCCACGACCCGGCCGAGCACCTGCACGTCCCGACCTGCCTCCTCCACCCACGGCGCGCGGATGAACACGGCGCGCACGGGGCCACCGTCGAGACCCTCGAACCCGACCTCGGACTCGAAGGAGTTGACCTGGCGGCCGAAGGCGTTGCGCCGGACGGTGACGTCGAGCCCCCCGACGGTCACCTGGTCCGGGGGCGCGTCGAGCAGCCGGTCGGCGAGCATGATCATCCCCGCGCAGGACCCGTAGGCCGGCAGCCCGCCGGCGATGGCCGCACGCAGCGGCTCGAGCAGCCCGAACCGGACGGTCAGCTTGGCCATGGTGGTCGACTCCCCGCCCGGGAGGACCAGACCGTCCACCGCGCCCAGGTCCTCCGGACGGCGCACGGTGACCGGCTCGGCGCCGAGGGCGGACAGCGCGGCCAGGTGCTCGCGGACGTCACCCTGCAGCGCCAGCACACCGACGACCGGGTTCTCGGGCACGGGGAGACAGGCTACGGTCCCGCCACCCGGCGCGAGCTCCAGGTCAGCAGCCGTTCCAGCGGTCCCCGTCCGAGCCGCAGCCGCCACGCCGTGGCCACCACCAGCGCGGTCACGGTGAACCGGACCCACCGCCCCCAGTCGTCGTCGGAGGACTCCACGCCCAGCGCCCAGATCGCCACGATCTGCGCGGTGTAGACCGACAGCGCCGTCGCGCCCACCGACGCCAGCGGGTACGTCACCCGCGGCAGCCGGTCGGCGACCACGAGGCACAGGCCGAGGACGGCGACGGCGACGCCGGCGGAGCCCACCACCTCGAACGACGTCCCGCTGTGCGGCTCGGCCCCGGCGAACCAGGCCGGGTCCCAGTCACCGGGGCGGCCGAAACCCAGCTCCATCCCGGCCAGCCGCCGTCCCGGCCCGACCAGCCGGGCGCTCAGCCAGGCACCGCCGTACCCGACCGCCGCGGCGAGCAGGCCGCCGGCGAGCAGTCCCGCGCGCACCCGGGCGGTACGCAGGTCGAGCCGGCCGACCGCCAGCCCCACGAGCACGAACGCCGCCCAGACGACCGCCGGGTAGTACCCCGTGACGAGGAGCCAGGCGAACGGTCCCCGCTCCTCGTCCCGGGCGGTGGCGTACCGGCCCACGGCGAGGACGACCGGCGGAGCGGCCAGCGCGACGACCCCGGCGGCGAGCAGCAGGCGCCGTGGTGACCAGCGCAGGAACGGCAGCGCCAGCACGAACAGGACCGCGTAGACCTCCAGGATGATGGCGACGAAGGTGTCCAGCAGCTCCAGGACCCCGCCGATCGCGAACACCCAGGCGGCCCGGACGAGGACGCGGGTGCGGACCTGGCCGAGCTCCCGGCCGGTGACGGGGGCGGTGCCACCGGAGAGCAGGGCGATCGACACGCCGGCGAGCGTCGCGAAGAGGATCGACGAGCGGCCGTCGACGACCCCGCTCCACGTGGCGGGGTCCCACGTCAGGTCCCCGGTCCGCCCCAGGTGGGCGCCGAACATCCCGAGGACGGCCAGCCCACGGGCGACGTCGACACCGGCCACGCGGCCGGGCAGGCCGGGGAGCTGCCGGTCGGCGGCACGCTCCCGCTCCATGGTCACGGCGCGAGGGTAGGGACCCTGCCTGGGAGACCGGCCCGGATCGGGTGCGGTGTCACCAGCCGCGGGACGCGTAGCGCTCGGACTCGGGCAGCGCGCTGACGTTGATGCCGACCATGGCCTCGCCCAGGCCGCGGGACACCTTCGCGATGACGTCCGGGTCGTCGGAGAACGTGGTGGCCTGGACGATCGCCGCGGCGCGCCGCGCCGGGTCGCCGGACTTGAAGATGCCCGAGCCGACGAAGACGCCCTCGGCGCCCAGCTGCATCATCATCGCGGCGTCCGCCGGGGTGGCGATGCCCCCCGCGGTGAACAGCACCACCGGCAGCTTGCCCAGTCGCGCGACCTCGGCGACCAGGTCGTACGGGGCGCGCAGCTCCTTGGCCGCGACGAACAGCTCGGTCGCGTCGAGGGTGCCCAGGCGGCGGATCCCGCTGCGGATGGCCCGCATGTGCCGGACGGCCTCGACGACGTTGCCGGTGCCGGCCTCGCCCTTGGAGCGGATCATCGCGGCGCCCTCGGCGATCCGCCGCAGCGCCTCGCCCAGGTCGGTGGCGCCGCAGACGAACGGCACGGTGAACTCGTCCTTGGCGATGTGGTGGGCCTCGTCGGCCGGGGTGAGCACCTCGGACTCGTCGATGTAGTCCACCCCGAGGCTCTGCAGCACCTGCGCCTCGACGAAGTGGCCGATCCGGGCCTTGGCCATGACCGGGATGGAGACCGCGTCGACGATCCCGGCGATCATGTCCGGGTCGCTCATGCGGGCGATGCCGCCCTGCGCACGGATGTCGGCGGGCACCCGCTCCAGGGCCATGACGGCGACCGCACCGGCGTCCTCGGCGATCTTCGCCTGCTCGGGGGTGACGACGTCCATGATCACGCCGCCCTTGAGCTGCTCGGCCATGCCGCGCTTGACGCCCTCGGTGCCGGTGGTGCCGGGAAGGGTCTGGTTGTGCTGGGTCACGGGAACTGCCTCGGTGCTCGACGGGAGAGGGCGCGATGATCGTACGGCCGCTCAGGACCGCGGCCGTCCCCCACCGGCGGCGCTGCTGGTGACCTCCCGCAGGCCGTCCTCGATGTCGAAGAAGCGGGGTGCCGGGCGGGCGGCGTGCAGGCGCAGCAGCGCCGTCAGCCGGCGGCTGCGCAGCAGGTGGGTGTCGCGCACCGCGTCGTTGTAGAACCGCCGCGCCAGCCCGATCCGGGTCGCGGTGCCGTCCAGGTCGGCCCGTAGCGCGACCGGTACGCCGGGCAGGTCGGTCGGGAGGTCCCGCAGCTCGCGGCCCAGCGCGTTCTCCGCGAGCTCCCGGTCGCCGGCGTGGGGGGCGCGCGCCTCGCGGGCGGCCACCGCCAGCCGGGCGGCCCGCTCCTCCCCCAGGGCGGCGGCGTGGTCGCGGGCCAGCTCCGCGGCCAGCCCGGACCGCCGCTGCAGCTGGGTGTCGAGAGCGGTCCAGGCCCGGTCGACGCGCACCTCCAGGCGGCGCAGCCGGGTCAGCGTCCACCCCGCCCACAGCGCCAGGAGCACCACGACGGCCGCGACCGCGAGCAGCAGCCAGACGTCGGGGGTCACGACGGGTCAGGCTAGCGCTGCACCCACCGGCGCAGGGTCGACCGCAGCGGGGCGTCGTCCGTGTCGTCGTCGACGACGTCCGACAGGTCCGCCAGGCCGTCGTCGGACTCCTCGGCGGTGACCTCCCCGGATCCGGGCAGGACGACGGTCTCGTAGACGTCGAGGATCCGGCGGGCGATGACCGCCCAGTCGTAGGCCGCGGCGGCCTCGCGGCCGGTGGCCGACAACCGCGCGCGGCGCTGCGGGTCGGCGAGCAGGTCCGACAGCGCGCGGGCCAGCGCCCGGGCGTCGCCGCGGCGCACGAGCACGCCCGCCTCGCCGTCCTGCAGCACCTGGGCGAACGCGTCGAGGTCACTGGCGACGATCGGCGCCCCCGCGGCCAGCGCCTCGATGAGGATGATCCCGAAGGACTCCCCCAGCAGGTTCGGCGCGCAGTAGACGTCGACCGACCGGAGCAGGGCGGCCTTGTCCTCCTCCGACAGCTCGCCGAGCAGGGAGACGTGCGGCCGCAGGTCGTCGCCGAGCTGCTCGTACACCGCGTCGGGGTCGCCGCGCCCGGCGATGAGCAACTGGGCACCCGGGTGCTTGCGGACGACGGTGCGCATGGCCTCGAGCAGGACCGGCAGGCCCTTGCGCGGCTCGTCGTAGCGCCCGAGGAAGCCGATGGTGGGGCCGTCGACCCCGCGGGTGTGCCCGGGCAGGGTCGGGCCCTCGGCGAACGCGGCGACGTGCACGCCGTTCGGGATGATGACCGCGTCCCCGCCCAGGTGCTCGACCTGCACCCGGCGGGCGAAGTCGGACACCGCGATCCGCCCGGTGATCTTCTCCAGCCACGGCCGGATCACCGGGCCCCACGCGGCCAGCCACTTCGACCGCGTGGTGGCCGCGTGGAAGGTGGCCACGATCGGGCCCTTGGCGATCATGCACACCAGCAGCCCGATCGACGGCGGCGCCGGGTCGTGCACGTGGACGACGTCGAAGTGGCCCTCCCGCAGCCAGCGGCGCACCCGCGCGGCCGACACCGGCCCGAACTGCACGCTGGCCATCGAGCCGTTGTACGGGACGGGGACGGCCCGCCCGGCCCAGGTCACGTGCTGGGCGGGCAGGGACTCCTCCCGCTCGGCGGGGGTGAGCACCTCGACGTGGTGCCCCAGCCCGCGCAGCGTCTCGGCCAGGTCGCGCACGTGGTACTGGACGCCGCCGGGGACGTCCCACTGGTAGGGGCAGACCAGCCCGATGCGCATCAGCGCCGCTCCGGGAGGGGGTCGGGCGGGATGTCGGACCAGATCCGGCCGAGCATGTGCCAGTCCTCCGGACGGCGGGCGATGCTCTCGGTGAAGGCGTCGGCGACCCCCTGCATCGCGGCGCCGATGCGGTCGCGCAGCCGGCCCGGTCCGTCGACGGGGACCTCGGGGAAGACGTCGAAACGCCAGCCCCGCTCGGTGAAGGAACAGAAGGCCGGGTGCAGGGCCGCGCCGGTCTGCGCGGCGAGCAGGGCCGGCCCGCTCGGCACGGTCGTCGGGCGGCCGGAGAACTCCACGGGGACCCCGCCGGCGCCCAGGTCCCGGTCGGCCACCAGGCAGGTCCACCCGCCGCCCTCGACCCAATCCCGCAGCACGGTCGAGCTCGGCCGCGGACCGCCGGTCAGCGGGACCACCCGCATGCCCAGGGACTCCCGGTACTCGAGGAAGCGGCGGTACAGCGACTCCGGCCGCAGCCGCTCGGCGACGGTCATGAACGGCCCGCCGAGCCAGTCGGTCAGCCACACCCCCGCGGCGTCCCAGTTGCCGCTGTGCGGCAGCGCCGCGATCACGGCCCGGCGCTCGCTGCGGGCCTTCTCGAAGTGCTCGACGCCGGTGTGCACTGTGCCGGCGACGATCCGCTCGCGCGAGAGGCGCGGCAGCCGGAACGCCTCCTGCCAGTAGCGGGCGTAGGAGCGCATCGCCCGCGTGGTGAGCTCGTCGAGCTCTGCCTCGGACAACCGCCCCCCGGTGACCACCCGCAGGTTGGCGCGCAGCTGGCGGACTCCCCTCCCGCGCCGCCCGGCGGCCCAGCGCCCGGCCGCGTCGAAGGCGCCCCGGGCGACCGGTTCGGGCAGCCGCTGGACCGCGCCCCAGCCCGCCGCGAAGCCGAGGTCGGTGACCCGGGCACCGACCCGGGACCGCAGCGGCGGGCGCCCGGTCCCGGTGGACGGGTCCGGCGGACCGGGGGCCGCAGCCGCCGGCGCGGCGCCCACCGCGTCGCTCACGGAGCGGCGCCCGGCGGGGGCGGGGACGGCGGCGACGCGGGGAGGGCCCGGCCGCGGCCCTGCCGGTGGACGGCGGCGAACCGCTGCCCCACGGTGACCGCGCTGCCCACCAGCAGCACCCACAGCGCGACGTGCACCGCGTACGGGATGCCCAGCCCGCTGAAGCCGGTGCCGACCAGGACGAGGATCAGCCGCTCGGTGCGCTCGACGATGCCCACGTCGCAGCGGAGCCCGACGCCCTCGGCCCGCGCCTTGACGTAGGAGGTGAGCACCCCGAGCACCAGGCACAGCAGGGCCAGCAGCACCAGCAGGCGGTTGTCCCCCTCCCCCGAGAACCACCACACCAGCGCGCCGAAGACCGCCGCGTCCGCCGCGCGGTCGCCGGTGGAGTCCAGCACCGCGCCGAACACCGAGCCGCCGCCCCGGGCGCGGGCCAGCGCGCCGTCGAGCATGTCGAGCAGCACGAACACCGTCACGGTGAACGCGCCCCAGAACAGGTGCCCGGTGGCGATCAGTCCGGCCGCGCCGGCGATCGCGCCGAGCGTGCCGACCAGGGTGACCGCGTCCGCGGTGACCCCGGCCCGCAGGAGGCCGGCGACGACCGGCGCCCAGAACCGCCCGACGGCGGCACGGGCGTTGACGCCGAGCATCAGTCCCCCCGGACCGGAACGGACCGGTCGGCGTCCGGCCAGTGCGCGGCCAGCAGCGTGCGGGTCTCGGCCAGCACCTGCGGCAGCACCCGGGTCAGCCCGATGACCGGCATGAAGTTGGTGTCCCCGCCCCAGCGCGGCACGGCGTGCTGGTGCAGGTGGTCGGCGATGCCGGCGCCGGCGACCGAGCCCTGGTTCATGCCGATGTTGAACCCGTGCGCCCCGGACACCGAGCGGACCACCCGCATCGCCGTCTGGGTGAACCGGCCGAGCTCGACGACCTCCGGCTCGGTGAGGTCGGTGTAGTCGGGCACGTGCCGGTAGGGCACGAGCATCAGGTGGCCGGCGTTGTACGGGTAGAGGTTGAGCACGGCGTAGACGGTCTCCCCGCGCGCCACGACCAGCCCCTCCTCGTCGCTCATCTGCGGGATGAGGCAGAACGGGCAGTCGTGGGCCCCGGTCGGCTTGCCCTCGCCCCGGATGTAGGCCATCCGGTACGGCGTCCACAGGTGCTCGAAGACCGTCGCCGGGCCGCCGTCATCGGCGGAGACGGCGACCCGGTAGCTCTCCTCCGCGCCCGTGCTCATCCGGTCACCAGCGCATCGGCGGTCGGGTCGACGTTGGCCCGGCCGGCCACCCACGCCGCGATGGCACGGACCGCGTGGTCGACGGGCACCCCGTTGTGCTGGCTGCCGTCGCGGAAGCGGAAGGAGACCGCGCCGGCCTCGGCGTCGGTGGCCCCGGCGATGAGCACGAACGGCACCTTCTGCTTGCTCGCGGTGCGGATCTTCTTCTGCATCCGGTCGTCGGAGTCGTCGACCTCGACCCGGATCCCCCGGGCGCGCAGCTTGAGCGCCACGTCGGTCAGGTAGCCGACCTGCTCGTCGGTGACCGGGATCCCGACGACCTGCACCGGTGCCAGCCACGCCGGGAAGGCGCCGGCGTAGTGCTCGGTGAGGACGCCGAAGAACCGCTCGATCGACCCGAACTTCGCCGAGTGGATCATCACCGGCTGCTGCCGGCCGCCGTCGGGCGTCGTGTACTCCAGGCCGAAGCCGGCGGGCTGGTTGAAGTCGTACTGGATGGTCGACATCTGCCAGGTGCGGCCGATGGCGTCGCGGGCCTGCACCGAGATCTTCGGTCCGTAGAACGCCGCCCCACCCGGGTCGGGGACGAGCTCCAGACCGGTCTCCTTCGCCGCCTCCTCGAGCACGGCGGTGGCGAGGGCCCACTGCTCGTCCGAGCCGACGAACTTGGCCTGCTTCTCGGGGTCGTCCCCGCGGGTGGACAGCTCCAGGTAGTAGTCGTCGAGGCCGAAGTCGCGCAGCAGGCCGAGGACGAACGCCAGCAGGTGGCGGACCTCGCCGGGCGCCTGCTCGGGCGTGACGTAGCTGTGCGAGTCGTCCTGGGTGAGGCCGCGCACCCGGGTGAGGCCGTGCACCACACCGGACTTCTCGTAGCGGTACACGGTCCCGAACTCGAAGAAGCGCAGCGGCAGCTCGCGGTAGGACCGCCCGCGCGACCTGAAGATCAGGTTGTGCATGGGGCAGTTCATCGCCTTGAGGTAGTACTGCGCGTTCTCCAGCTCCATGGGCGGGAACATCGTGTCCGCGTAGTACGGCAGGTGGCCGGAGAGCTCGAAGACGTGCGCCTTGGTGATGTGCGGGGTGCCGACGTAGTCGAACCCCTCCTCGATGTGGCGCTGCCGGACGTAGTCCTCCATCTCCCGCTTGACCACCCCGCCCTTGGGGTGGAACACCGCGAGCCCCGAACCGATCTCGTCGGGGAAGCTGAACAGGTCCAGCTCCACGCCGAGGCGGCGGTGGTCGCGGCGCTCGGCCTCGGCCAGGTGCTCCAGATACGCCTTGTGCGCGTCCTTGCTCTCCCACGCCGTGCCGTAGATGCGCTGCAACTGCGGGTTCTTCTCGCTGCCCCGCCAGTAGGCAGCGGCCGACCGGGTCAGGGAGAACGCCGGGATGTTGGAGGTCCGCAGCAGGTGCGGGCCCCGGCACAGGTCGGTCCAGACCAGGTCGCCGGTGCGCGCGTCGCGGTTGTCGTACATCGTCAGCTGGGCGCCGCCGACCTCCACGTCGGCACCCTCGGCCGCTTCGCCGGCACCGCCCTTGAGCCCGATCAGCTCGAGCTTGTACGGCTCGTGCGCGAGCTCGGCTTGCGCGTCGGCGTCGCTGATCTCGCGGCGGGAGAAGTACTGGCCGGCCTTGACGATCTCCTGCATCCGCTTCTCGAGGGCCTTGAGGTCCTCGGGGGTGAACGGCCGCTCGGGGTCGAAGTCGTAGTAGAAGCCGTTCTCCACCGGCGGGCCGATGCCCAGCCGGGTGCCGGGGAAGAGGTCCTGCACGGCCTGGGCGAGGACGTGCGCCGTCGAGTGCCGGATGACCGCGCGGCCCTCCGGGCTGGCCGCGGGCACGGGCTCGACCTCGGCGTCGGCGTCGGGCACCCACGCCAGGTCCTTGAGGTCACCGGTGGCCACGTCACGGACGACGACCGCGCCATCGGGGCCCTTGAGCGGCACCCCGGCCTCCTTGAGCGCGTCCTGGGCCGTCGTCCCGGCCGGCACCCGGACGGGACCGACGGTGGTGGGCGAGGGCGGGGTCGACACGAGAGCGCTCCAGAGGTCGATCGGATTGACCCCCCGAGCCTAGTGCGCCGCGGGGGGCGCCCCCGGACGACGGCCGGTGCGGTCCCGGCCGGTCACGCGGGGAGGAGCTCGACGGGGTCGCCGGCGCGCACGGTCCCGGGACGGCGCACCTCGGCGTAGACGCCCAGGCAGTGCTTCGGCGTGCGGGTGACCTGCAGCTCGACCGGGCCGACGCGCAGCACCCGTCCCACCCAGGCCCGTTCGTCCTCCCCCTCGGGCAGGTCCAGCAGCAGGTTGGCCCGGGGGTCGTCGGCCGAGCAGCCCGGCGGCACGTCCCCCTCGGCGGCGCGGTGGACCGCCGCCCGGCTGACGAGGTGCACGGCGGCCGCGTCGACCTGGGGCGCGCCGGCCCGGTCCAGCCGCACGGGGCGGCCGAGGACCTCGGTGAGGGTGATCGTGTCGGCCTCGGTGTCCCCGGTGGCGACCACGCCGGCCATGGCCGGGGTCTCCTTGACCGTCACCCGCTCCCCCGTCGTGGCGTCGACGACGGCCCACACCCGGTCCCCGACGAGGCCTCCCGGTCCGACCTCGGCCTCGCCGACGGTCCGCCCACCCAGGCTCTTGACCGGGTAGACGCTCACCTGCACGACCCTGCCGACGCCGTCGCCCACACGTCCTCCTCGCCGGCCCTCGTCCCCCGCGTCCGAGGCGCCGCTGTGTCCGTCGACGGGCTCGCCCGCCGGTCAGGCGACCGTACGGCCCCCCGGGGTGCGGCGGCGGAGCCGGCGCAGCTGCGCGTCGAGGTAGGGCCGCGCCCGCCGCTGCCCGCCGTCCCGGGCGATGGCCGCCTCCAGCGCGGTCAGCGCCCGCGCCAGCCGGGGCACGTCGGCCGGCCAGCCGCGCCGCTGGCACTCCTCGAGCCAGTCGACCGGGCTGCGGTGCCCGCGCTCGGCGTTGCACCGGCCGCAGGCGGCCACCTCGTTCTCGAGCCACGACGGGCCGCCCTTCACCCGCGGGACGACGTGCTCGGTGGTGGGCCGCACCAGGCCCCCGAGCTCCCGGCCGCACCAGGTGCAGGTCGCCCCGTCCCGCTCGAGGACGACGGCCAGGCGCTCCGCCCGCCCGGGCGCCCGCGGACGGATCGGCTCGGGGTCGGGCGGGCGCCGGCGCGGGGACATCTCCCCCATCGTCCTCCTCCGCGGACCGCGGCGGGCCGGAACGCGAGAGGCCCGGCCCGCTCTCGCGGACCGGGCCTCTGCCGGGGGTGGGCGATACTGGGTTCGAACCAGTGACCTCTTCGGTGTGAACGAAGCGCTCTACCACTGAGCCAATCGCCCGTGCGTCCTCATTGTGCCAGACGGTCACCGCCAGAGCGGCACCCACCCCGGGACCCAGTCGGGGACGCCCATCACGTGCAGCGTGACCACCAGGACGCCGTAGACGAAGGCCGCCGTCGCCGCCGCGACCGTCAGCCGCACCCAGAATGGCTGCCGCCCCAGCCAGTCGGTCCAGCGCTTGACGTGCTGCTTGGTGAACTCCAGCAGCCGCTCGGCCCAGAAGAACTCCGTCGCCAGGACGAACAGGCCGGCGATGACGGTGAGCCACCCGGGCCCCGGCAGCGGGATGGTCGCCAGGCCGACCGCGACGATCAGGCCACCGACGATGCCCACGCACAGCCGGTAGGTCGAGTCGACGGTGCGACTGCCGGCCAGCCGGCGCCGCCACCGGGTCTCGGCGATCCGCTCCCGGAGGCTGCGGAAACCGTCGTCGTCGAAGTGCGCCCGCAGCTGCTCGGGCGTCTGGTGGTGGTGGTGGTGGTGGCGCGCCCGCTCGGGCTGCACCGTCTCCGGACCGGTCAGTTGGTCACCTCCCCGCGCGCGACGACCTCCGTCGGGGCCGACGGAGCCGAACGACCGGACTCGAGGCTGATCCCGTAGGCGGTGAAGTCGTCGGGGCCGGTCGTCGCGGAGCCTACGGCGCGCAGGTCCATCCGTGGGCGGATCACGTCGAACGTGCCCAGCGCCACGGGCGCGTCGCCGCCCAGGCCCCACACCACGTAGGTCTGCTGCCGGGCGTCGTTGACCGCCAACCCGTGGGTCACCACCTGGACCTGGCCGCTGCGCGCGACGACGGTGGCCACCGGCGTGCCGTCGTCCCCGGACAGCGGCGTGACGATGGCCCGCCCCGGGGTCAGCAGCGCGTCGAGCACCCGGCCCTGCTCGGCGACCGCACCCTGGGCCCGGTCGCGGGCCGAGCTGAGCACGACGTTCCACGTGCCGAGGGCGAGGATCGCCGCCACCGCCGCGGCCACCAGCGCGTTGGGCAGGACCCGCCGCCACGGGATCGGGGGCGCGCTGCGTGCCGCCGGGACGGGGACGCCGAGGTCGGGGACCCCGTCCGCCGGCCGGCCGGGGTCGGCGGGTGCGGGCGGCTCCTCGGCGACCGGCGCCGGCCCCACCTGCTCGGTCGCCTCCACCGCGGCGCGCAGCCGGGAGCGCAGCCGCTCCGGGGGCCGCACGGGGGGCAGCTCGGTCGCCAGCGCGCCCATCACCTCCGCGGTCTCGGCGACGGTGTGCCGGCAGCGGGCGCACTCGGGCAGGTGTGCCGCGACGAGGGTCTCCTCCTCGGGCTCGAGGGCGTGCAGTGCCCAGCCGACGGCCAACTCGTCGAAGTGCTCGTGGTCCTCGCGCCGCGGCGCGGGGCCCCGGGGCTCGCTCACCGGCCCGGCCCCTCCACGCGGGCGGCTCCGCTGAGCGCCCCGCCCCGGGAGGTGCTCCCCAGATCCTCCCGGAGCCGGCGCACGCCGGCGAGCATCCGCGTCTTGACGGTGCCGAGCGGGGTGGCGGTCAGGGCCGCGACCTCTCGCTGCGTGTACCCGCCGTAGTAGGCGAGGGTCAGCGCCTCGCGCTGCGCCGCGGGCAGGGCGCCCAGCACGGCCCGGACCCGGTCGGCCACCACCCGCGCCCAGACGTCGTCCTCCACCTCGCGGGTCGCCGTGGGCCCGGTGAGCGTCAGCTCGTCGGCCATCCGGCCGCGCCGGCGCCGGTGGGCCTCCTCGCGGCGGACGGCGTCCACCGCCTGGTGGTGGACCAGCGCCATGAGCCAGGCGGGGAGGCTGCCGCGGTCGCGGTCGTAGGCCCCGGGATCCCGCCAGATCCCGAGGAACACCTCCTGGACGACGTCCTCGGCCAGCGCGTCGTCCGCCAGGATGCGCCGGGCGAGCGCGAAGGCGGGACGGCTGAACCGGTCGTAGAGGTCCTCCAGGGCACCCCGGTCCCCCGCGCGCACCCGCAACAGCAGGTCGGCGTCCCGGGGGTCCTCCCCGCCCCGCCGTGGCGGACGGCTCACGGCGACCATCGTCACACGCGTCGGCCACGCCGGGGAGAGCGCGCGGTTCAGGACCGCCCGGAGCGGGCACCCATGGCCTGACACGCGCGGGAGGACCGCGGCGTGACCTCGTCCAGGAAAGGTCGTTGTTGGGAACATGACGAGCCGCTCGACGCCCGGGTACACCTGCCCCACGACCCTGCACCTCGTCGGACCGCAGTCCTGGACCGAGGTGCCCGCGGTGTTGTCCTACGAGGTCCGCGACCCGTTCGCGGTCCGGATCACCTTCGGCGACGGTGACGCCACCGAGGACGAGGGCATCGCCTGGCTGGTCGGTCGCGAACTGCTCCAGGCCGGCCTGGAGCGGCCCACCGGGGACGGCGACGTGCGGCTGTGGCCGTCCCGGACCTCCGGCGACGTCCTGTTCCTCCACCTGCGCGCACCCTCGGGCGAGGCGCTCTTCGAGGTCTCCCGCGGCACGGTGGCCGGGTTCCTGCGGCTGACCGAGAACGTCGTGCCCGTCGGCGAGGAGTCCTCCGTGCTGGACGTGGACGACGAGCTGGCCGCCCTGCTGTCCAACGGCGGAGCCGACCCCAGCGGCCGCTGACCCCACGGGGGGACCCCCCTGAGACGCCGTCCCGGGGTCCTGTATCGTTCTCCCTGTACGACAGCAACGCGGACGTGGCTCAGTTGGTAGAGCATCACCTTGCCAAGGTGAGGGTCGCGGGTTCGAATCCCGTCGTCCGCTCGGAACCTCGGGCGCTGGTCGCGAGACCGGCGCCCGTGTGTGCGGTGGAGTGGCCGAGAGGCGAGGCAACGGCCTGCAAAGCCGTCTACACGGGTTCAAATCCCGTCTCCACCTCGGCGTCTCGCCGAGCGCGGTGAGGCGGAACGGGCGATTGGCTCAGTGGTAGAGCGCTACCTTGACACGGTAGAGGTCACTGGTTCGAACCCAGTATCGCCCACAACGAGAGAGGCCCAGGTCGGACGACCTGGGCCTCTTCGCATCCCCGCACCCGGTCAGCCGAGCGCCGGCGCGACCCGCTCGGCCCAGAAGCGGTCGACCTGCGCCTCGAGCTCCTCCGGCGTGCCGCTGTTGTCCAGGACGACGTCGGCGACGGCCCGGCGCTGCTCGTCGGTGGCCTGGGCGGCGATGCGCGCGCGGGCGTCGTCCTCGCCGAGCCCCCGCTGCACCAGCCGCCGGACCCGGGTCTCCCGGTCGGCCTCCACCACCAGCACGAGGTCGTAGGAGGCCGCCTGGCCGGTCTCCACCAGCAGCGGCACGTCCTGCACCACGACGGCGTCGGCCGGCGCCTCGGCGACCAGCTCGGCGGCCCGGGCCCGCACCAGCGGGTGGACGATGCCGTCGAGCCGAGCCCGCTCCTGCGGGTCGGCGAAGACGATCGCGGCGAGGGCGGGCCGGTCCAGGGCGCCCTCGGCGGTCAGCACGCCGGGCCCGAACGCGTCCACGACGGCAGAGAGGCCCGCGGTGCCCGGCGCGACCACCTCGCGGGCGATGCGGTCGGCGTCGACGATCCGCGCGCCTCGGGCGGCCAGCAGCCCCGCCACGGTGCTCTTGCCCGATCCGATCCCGCCGGTCAGCCCGATGCGCAGCACGCACGGACAGTAGCCAGCACGCCAGGGCCGATCACGGACGGGTAACACCCGCCCGTCCTGCCCGGCGCGTCGCTCCAGTCACACGCGCCCCGTGGACAACTCTGTCCTCGGCGCACTTCCCCGCCGAGAGAGGCAGAACCGACCATGTCCCGATCCGCCCACGCGGCTCCCTCGTCGGCCCCCGCTGCTGTCCGCCGGGGCCCCGGTCGACACCGGCTGGACCGCCCCACCGGCGTCCGGTGCACCGACCTGCCGGCCGTGCGTGAGCGACTGGAGCGCAACGCCGGCGTCCGCCCGCGCAACGCTTTCATGCGCTGGCTGTCGGCCACCGCGCCGGCCGGCCGGCACACCTGGCAGTTCCTGGCCACCACCGGCGGGCGCCCGCGGACCGCGTTCGCGATCATCCTCCGGAGGACACCGCGGCCACCCCGGAGCCGGGAGGGACCGACGGCACGACCGACCAGACCGACGGAACGGACGCCGACGTGGACTGCTCCGGCAACTCCTGCTCGGTGACCCTGTC
>NZ_JBJGYV010000033.1:0-50478 GCF_054050175.1 Geodermatophilus sp. SYSU D00697 | reverse complement strand
CCACGAGCGCGCCGGCGGAAGGTGTTGCGGTGGGTGCGTGGTGCACTGCCTCCGTGGCGCAGGCAGAGCACGAGCATCCCGGGAGTGCATGGTGACGTGACTCCTTCGTGCTCTGCCTCCGTGGCGCAGGCAGAGCACGAGCATCCCCGGGGGAGGGTCAGGCCTCCCGCTGGCGCAGGGCGTCGAACAGCACCGTCTGCAGGTCGGCGGGGTCGACGGCGGAGTAGGCCTCACCCTCGGTCGCCTCGGCGATCTGCTCGAGGGCGTCCAGGTCGGCGTCCGGGCCGAGGGCGACGCCGATGACCTTGATCGGCCGCTCCGGGTCGGCCTCGTCGCCGAGGGTCTCCAGCAGGGTGTCGAGCGCGATCCCGTCGTCGTCGTTGGTGCCGTCGGTGACCATCAGGACGCTGTTCACCGCGGTCGGGTCGAAGTCCGCCCGCGCCGCGCGGACCGCGTCCAGGGTGGTGTCGTACAGGCCGGTGCCGCCGGGGCTCAGGCGGTCGGGGACGGTGTCGAGCTGCTCGTCGAGCAGGTCGCGCTGGGTGGTGGCCTCCACCTCGGTCTCCAGGGCCCGCGTGGGCACCAGCTCCGACCAGTCCTGGTCGCCCTCGAGTTCGTTGGCGAAGACCCACAGGCCCAGCGCGAAGTTGCCCGGCACCAGCGACAGGGCGCTCTGGGCGGCGTCCCGGGCGAGCGTGGCGCGGGTGCCGCCCCCGGCCGGGGCCTCCATCGACGTCGACACGTCGAAGACCGCGAGGATCCGGGACGGCGCGGCCAGCTCGGCCAGCTGCGCCAGCAGCGACTGCACCTGCCCCGGGTCGAGCAACACCGCCGTGGGCGCCTCCTCCCGGGTGCCGGTCGCCTCCCCGGCCCGCGGGGGAGCCGCGCCGTCGGCGTCGCGGAACCCGGCCTCCCCGAGCGCGGTGCGCGCCGCGTCGGAGGTCAGCGCCGAGACCACCGCGTCCACCGCCGCGGCGTCGGCGCCGGAGGCCGAGCCCACCCGCACGACCGGGTAGTCGAGGGACGGCGAGCCCTCGCTCGGGTACACCGCGACCAGCGACGGGTCCTCGGCGCCGCTGTTGGTGGCGTGGACCTCCTGCTCGCTGACCGGCACCAGCGGCGCGTCGGCGTCGTCGGCAGCCGCGGCCTCCAGCGCGTCGGCGGGCGAGACCGACGGACCGCGCTCGGCCGCCAGCACCGCCTGCACGACGGCGTTGTCGGCGTCCGCGCCGCCGCCCAGCGCGGTCCGGACGGCGCTCAGCGCGGCGAGCCCCTCGGCGCTGCTGGCCAGGTCCGGCACGGCGATGCCCTGGTCGCTGGCGAGCGCCTCGCCCCAGCCGGGCGGTGACCCGTCCCAGCCCAGCGCGTCCACGGCGGCGCGGCTGGTCGCCAGCACCACCGGCGAGGTGGCCATCGAGCCGACCGTCTCCAGCGCGGCCCCGTCCGCGCGCGCCGGCCACAGCGACGAGTCGGGTACCCAGACGTGCGGCAGGTCGGCCGCCTCGAGCGCGCTGAGGTCGCCGACGGTCTGCAGCGGTTCCTGCGCGGCCACCTCGGCGCCCGCGCAGTCGCCGTCCCCCAGTCCCTCGGCCTCGGCCAGCAGCCGGTCGGCGACGGCGGCCAGCTCCGGGGCCACGGTCACGCGGACGTCGTCGGTCCGGTCGCAGTCGGCGCTGCCGGAACCGACGACCCACCAGGTGATGCCGCCGGCGACCAGCACCACGAGTGCCACGGCGGCGGCGATGAGCAGTTGCGGCGTGGCGGCGACGCCCCGTCGGCGGGAGGTCGTGTCGGCGTGGCGGCCCATCCTGCAGCTCCCCCGTCGGTGGGTCAGGTCTCGTCGGCGACCCCGCGACCGCCCTCCTCACAGATTAGATGCGTTCGCGCACGGAGTGGTGTCAGCCGGACGACCCGGCCCCGCTCACCCGGCGGCGGCCACGGGCGTCGCCTGCCGCGCGGCGAACCAGTCCACCGTCCGGCGCAGTCCCTCCTCCGACGGCACGGTCGGCCGCCAGCCGAGCAGCTGCTCGGCGCGGGTGGTGTCGGGGCGGCGCACCTTCGGGTCGTCCACCGGGAGGTCGATGAACTCGATGGGGGAGGCCGAGCCGGTCAGCTCACGGATCCACTCGGCGAGCCGGAGCATCGACAGCTCGTCCGGGTTGCCGATGTTCACCGGCCCCGCCTCGGCCGACCAGGCCATCGCGAGGATGCCGCGCACCGTGTCGTCGACGTAGCAGATCGACCGGGTCTGCGAGCCGTCGCCGGCGACGGTGAGGGGGCGGCCGGCGAGCGCCTGTCCGACGAACGCGGGGATGGCGCGGCCGTCGTCCGGGCGCATCCGCGGGCCGTAGGTGTTGAAGATCCGCACGATGCCGGTGTCGGTGCCCTTCGACGTCCGGTACGCCGTGGTCAGCGCCTCGCTGAAGCGCTTGGCCTCGTCGTAGACCCCGCGCGGGCCGACCGGGTTGACGTTGCCCCAGTAGCTCTCGTCCTGGGGGTGCTGCAACGGGTCGCCGTACACCTCGGAGGTGGACGCGAGGACGTACCGGGCGCCCTTGTCGTGGGCCAGGCCGAGGGTGTGCAGGGTGCCGAGGCTGCCCACCTTGAGCGTCTCGATGGGCAGCTTCAGGTAGTCGATGGGGCTGGCCGGTGAGGCGAAGTGCAGCACCAGGTCCACCGGGCCGGGCACGTGCACGAAGTCGGTCACGTCGCAGCGCACCAGCCGGAACCCCGGGTCCTCCATCAGGTGGCGGACGTTCTCCGGCGAGCCGGTGAGGAAGTTGTCGAGGCAGACCACCTCGACGTCGCGCTCGAGCAGCTGCTCGCACAGGTGGGAGCCG
Organism: Geodermatophilus sp. SYSU D00697; assembly: GCF_054050175.1. Classification (NCBI taxonomy): domain Bacteria; kingdom Bacillati; phylum Actinomycetota; class Actinomycetes; order Geodermatophilales; family Geodermatophilaceae; genus Geodermatophilus; species Geodermatophilus sp. SYSU D00697. Next base: position 47,638 of record NZ_JBJGYV010000033.1, on the reverse strand, counting down.
AGGAACCCCGCTCCACCGGTGACCACTGCCCGCCGGATCCTCCGCGCCGCGTCCACCATGCCTGCTCCCATCGCCTCGGGGGCGCGCGACGGGGCGCGCCGAGCCGCGGCATACCCCGTGATCAGCGGGACACACTTCACCCTCTAAGTGTTCACCCGCCCGGACGACGACGGCTCGCCGCTCGCGACAGCCTGTCCGCGCCTCGCCTGGACCCGCCGGGCCGCACGGGGCCCTACTGCAGGTAGTCCTCCACCTGCTGCTCCGGGCGGGGCTGCGCCTCGTCGGGGTCCTGCCCGTACTGGCGCTTGGCGTCCCGCTGGCGGAGCAGGTCCCAGAGCTGGTCGCGGTCCTCCTCGATCTGCCGGAGGCGGGCGCGCTCCTCGTCGGTGTGCTCACCGTTGTCCCGGAGTCGGCGCTCCTCCTCGACCAGCGCCTCGATGCGGCTGCGGATCTCGCTGTCGTCCATGCCCGCTCCCTGCCCGCCGCCGCGCGGGCGAAACGGTCAGGTCGCGTCACGGGTCCGGCACGTAGCCCTCGAGGAAGGCCGCCAGCCGTCCGGTCACCGCGCCGCCGGCGCGGCCGAGCGCGAGCAGCGCCGTCCGGTCCAGCGGCACCCGGACCGGGCGCCGGCCCGCCGGCGCCCCCGCCCGCACGGCGTGGCCCGCGGCGACCAGCTCCGGCCAGGGCCGGGCCAGCTGGGCCTGCACCCGGGCCAGCGCGGCGCCGGTCGGCCCGGCATTGCCCTCGACCATCGCGGTGACGAACCCGGGGTCGCTGGCGATCACCCGGGTGCCGTCGCGGAAGCTGCCGGCGGCCAGGGCGAGCGCCAGCGGGCCGGCCTCCCCGGCCGCGGCGGCCAGTGCCGCGGCGAGCAGGTGCGGCACGTGGCTGATCGCGGCCACGGCGTCGTCGTGCTCCGTGGCGGTCACCGGGACCACCTCCGCGCCCACGGCCAGCGCCACCTCCGCCACCCGCAGCCACCGAGGCAGCTCGGTGCCCGGCTCCAGGCACACCGCCCAGCGGGCGCCGGTGAACAGGCCGGGGTCGGTGGCGGCGTGCCCGGACCGTTCCGTGCCGCACATCGGGTGCCCGCCGACGTACCGCCCGCCCAGCGCCGCACCCAGGTCGGCCAGCACCGGGACCTTCACCGAGCCCAGGTCGGTGACCGTGGCGTCGGGGGCCACGGTCAGCTCGTCCAGCGCCCCGGCCATGGCCGGCAGCGGGACGGCGAGGACGACGACCCCCGCCATCTCCCGGCCGATCCGCACCCCGCGGGCGGCCGCGGCCGCGCGGGCGTCGGGGTCGACGTCCCACCCGGTGACCGACCGGCCGGCCGCGACGAGGGCCGCGGCCAGCGACCCGCCGAGCTGGCCCAGACCGACGACGCCGACCGGCGGCGCGGGCATCGTCGGCACGGGGGAGGAGCGGGTCACGCGGACTCCCATGGGCGCTCGGTCCGGAACACCCGGGCCAGCGCCGTGGCGACCAGCCGGCCGTCCTGGGCGCGGGCGTCGATCCGGTAGACCGCGGTGCGGCTGCTGCGGTGCACCTCGGTGCCCTCGGCCACCAGCCGGTCTCCGGGCCGCCCGGGCGCGAGGAACTCGGTGTGCACGTCCTGGGCGACGGCGACCGTCCCGTGGCTGTTGCTGACCGCCGCGTGCACCACGTCGAGCAGCGCCATCGTCGCGCCGCCGTGCGCGGTCCCGACGGCGTTGAGCAGCTCCGGGCGGACCGTCATCGCGGCGCGGGCGTAGCCGGGGCGCACCTGTTCGAGCTCGATGCCCAGGTGTCCGGCCAGCGGGTCGGCCGCCAGCCGGGCGAACAGGGCGGGGTCGACGTCGGCTCCGTCGTCCGGGGCGGGATCGGCCATGATCAGAGGCTATGACCCCGACCTCCGCGCTCCTCCGTCCGCACCTGCCATGACGCCGCGGTCGTTCCTGCTCACCCCGCAACTGGGCGACTACGTGCGGGCGACCTCCGAGCCGCCGGACGACGTGGTCGCCGACCTGCTCGCCGAGACCGCCGCCCTGGCCGACCGCGGCGAGGTCCCGCCCACCTTCCAGATCGCCCCGGAGCAGGGGGTGTTCATGCAGGTGCTCACCCGCGCCCTCGGCGTCCGCCGGGCGATCGAGATCGGCACCTTCACCGGCTACTCGGCGCTGTGCGTCGCCCGCGGGCTGCCCGCGGACGGCTCGCTGCTCTGCCTCGACGTCAGCGAGGAGTGGACGGCGATCGCGCGGCGGTACTGGGCCCGGGCGGGCCTGGCCGATCGGATCGAGCTGCGGCTGGGCGACGCGCACGAGTCGCTGCGCGCGCTGCCGGCCGAGCCGACCTTCGACCTGGCCTTCGTCGACGCGGACAAGACCGGGTACGCCGCCTACGTCGACGACCTGCACCCGCGGATGACCGACAACGGGGTCGTGCTGCTCGACAACACCCTGGCCGGGGGCCGGGTGCTCGCCCCGGGCACCGACAACGAGCGGGCGATCGCCGAGCTCAACCTCGCGCTGGCCACCGACCCCCGCTGGGAGACCGTGCTGCTGCCGCTGTCCGACGGCCTGACGATGCTGCGCAAGCGATGAGCGGGCACGACCCCCGCGCGAGCTGGGCGGTGCGGGTGAGCCGGCCGGACGGCCGCTGGCGGGTGGAGCTGCTCGCCGCGGACGCCGGTGACGAGCTGCCGGTGCTCGAGCGCGCGCTGGGCGAGCCGGGCGCCGAGGGCTGGCCGGGACCGTTCGTGGTCGTCGTCGACTCGCGGCTGTACTTCGTCGTCCTCCGGCACGGGCCGGGCGGGCTGGTCCGGGTGCTGATCTCCGACGCGACCATGCAGGAGTGGGTGCTGGCCGCCGAGGTCGTGGAGCGGTACGGCATCGCCGTCGACGCCGACGGGGCCTTCGACGACGACGAGACCGGCTGGCCCGGCGGTGACCTCGACGTGTTCGCCGACGACGGGCTGCCGGCCGACGAGCTGAGGCCGATCGTCACCGCCGACGACCTGTGGGCCGACGAGATGGTCGCCGCCATCGCCGCGCGCCTCGGCTTCGCCGACGAGCTCGCGGCCGCGGTGACCCCGTGAGCGAGCGGACGGGTTCCCGCGTCGACCGGGGGAGCGGGCGCGTCTCCGCCGTCGTCTTCGACCTGGGCGGGGTGATCACCGAGAGCCCGATGCCGGCCTTCGCCGCCTACGAGGCCGAGGCCGGCCTGCCCGAGGGACTGATCCGGCGGCTGAACAGCACCGACCCCGACACCAACGCCTGGGCCCGGTACGAGCGCAACGAGCTCGACGCCGCAGGCTTCATCGACGCCTTCGAGGCCGAGGCGCTGGCCGCCGGGCACCGGCTCGACGCCCGGCGCGTCCTCACCGCCCTGGCCGGGGAGCTGCGCCCCGCGATGGTCGCGGCCGTCGCCCGGCTCCGCGACGCCGGGCTGCCGCTGGCGCTGCTGTCGAACAACGTCGCGCCGATGGAGCGCACCGGGCGGCTCGGGGAGCTGCTGGAGCTGTTCGACGCGGTCGTCGAGTCCTCGCTGGAGGGCGTGCGCAAGCCCGAGCCGGAGATCTACCGCCGCGCGCTGGCCCGGCTGTCGGAGGCCGCCGGCCGTCCGGTCGGGGCCGCCGACTGCGCCTACCTCGACGACCTCGGCATCAACCTCAAGCCCGCCCGGGCCATGGGGATGCACACGATCAAGGTGGTGGAGCCGACGGCCGCGCTGGCCGAGCTGTCGGACGTGACGGGCATCGACCTGCTCACCGTGGCGGGACCGTGACCCCGCACGGTCGTTCCCCGCATGCTCGTGCTCTGCCTGTCCGGCGCATGCAGAGCACGAGGTTCCCAGGGACACCCCGGTGACCCTCGACCTCGACGCCGCCATGGGCCGCGCGCTGGAGCTCGCCGCGGCCGCGGTCGAGTGGGGTGACACGCCGATCGGCGCCGTCGTCCTGGGGCCGGACGGAGCCGTCCTCGCCGAGGCCGCCAACGAGCGGGAGAAGCGCGGCGACCCCACCGCGCACGCCGAGGTGCTGGCGCTGCGCACCGCCGCGCAGGTGCACGGCGACGGGTGGCGGCTGACCGGGACGACGCTCGTGGTCACCCTCGAGCCCTGCACCATGTGCGCCGGCGCCAGCGTGCTGGCCCGGGTGGACCGGGTCGTCTACGGCGCCGACGACCCCAAGGCCGGCGCGGCCGGCTCGCTGTGGGACGTCGTCCGCGACCGCCGGCTCAACCACCGTCCGCAGGTCACGGCGGGTGTCCGTGCCGAGGAGTCCGCCGCGCTCCTACGCGCGTTCTTCCGCCGTCAGCGGGGCCTGTAGTCTCTTCGGCGGTGGCGTGTCCGAGCGGCCGAAGGAGCACGCCTCGAAAGCGTGTGAGGTGCAAGCCTCCGTGGGTTCAAATCCCACCGCCACCGCCAGTGCGAAGCCGCCTCCGGGATCCCCGGGGGTGGCTTCGTCGTCCCGGGCCTCAGCCGACGGTCTCGACGTACCGGTCGAGGTCCACCAGCCACCCGCCGTGGTCGGCGGGCACCAGGCGGACCTCGTGCAGCTCGACCTCCTCGCTGCCGTCGGCGCGGGAGAACCGCACCTCGGTGGTCGCCGTGACCGTGCCGTCGCCGCTCTGCTCGGCGTCCCGCACCTCCGCGAGCTCGACCTCCGACCACGGCGCCCAGAAGTCCTCGTAGTACGCGGGGTCGGCCGCGTCGCGCAGCGTCGGCCCGGTCATCGCGTACGCCGACCGCGGGTCGTCGGGGAGGTGCCCGTAGTACTCGCCGAGGGTCTCCTCGACGACGGCGACCGCGTCCGGGTCTCCTGACCCGTTCTCCGCGGACCCGGCGGTGTCCGACGTGCCCGGCCCGTCCTCGCCCGCCGGGGACGACGACGCCGGCGCGGGCTGCGCCCCCGTCGTCCCGGGGTCGTCCCCGCGGGTGGTGGCCCAGAGGGCGGCGCCCCCGGCGAGCAGGACGGCGACCAGCAGCGCGACCACCGCCGGGGCCCTCCGTCGGCGGCTCGGGGGCGCGGCCGCCGGTCGGGCGGCGGGCGGGTGCTGCGGGGGCCGGGCGCCCGGGGGTGTCGACGTGCGGGATGGGGCCGTCGGCCTGGGGGGCGGGGGCGTCGCCGTGCGCGGAAGGTTCGCCGGGGCGGCCGCGGTGCCGGAGCCGGCGGCCGGGGAGAGCTCGGCGGTCCGGGCGCGGTTCGTGGACGAGCGCAGCCGCGTGCGCGCGAGCAGCACGGTCGTCGGGTCCCCGTCGCGTCCGGCGGCGAGCTCGGCCAGCTCGTCGCGGACCTGTTCCATCGTGGGCCGCCGCGCCGGGTCGGGGTCGAGCATCCGCAGCAGGGGCCCGGTCATCGAACCGGCCCGCCGCGGGGGTTCGAGCTCCGCGGCGGCCACCCGGTGCAGCAGCCGCAGCGCGTTGTCGTCCATCCCGAACGGCGGCTGGCCCTCCAGGCAGGTGTACAGCGTCGCGCCGAGGGAGAAGACGTCCGACGCCGGTGTCATCTCGTTGCCCCGGGCGACCTCCGGGGCGAGGAACGCCGGCGTGCCGGTGATCTGCCCGGTCTGGGTCAGCGTGACGTCGCCGCGGGCGTGCGAGATGCCGAAGTCGGTGATCTTCACCAGGCCGTCGACGTCCGGTCCGGAGCCGATGAGGACGTTCGCCGGTTTCACGTCGCGGTGGACGACCCCGGCGGCGTGGGTGGCGGCCAGCGCGTCGGCGACCTGGGCGCCGATCTGCGCCACCACGTCCACGCGCAGGACGCCGTCCTCGTGCAGCACCTCGGCGAGGCTGCGCGAGGGCAGGTACTCCATGACCAGCCAGGGCGAGCCCGCCTCGACCGCCACGTCGAACACACGGATGGCGTGCAGGTGGCTCAGCCGGGCGGCGATGCGCCCCTCCCGCAGCGCGCGCTGACGCTGCTGCTCCACCGCGGCGTCGTCGGCCCCGGCGGGCGGCAACACCTGCTTGAGCGCGACCTGGCGGCCCAGCCGCTCGTCGTGGGCCAGCCAGATCGTCCCCATGCCGCCGCCGCCGATCCGCGACACCAGCCGGTACCGGCCGGCGACCAGGACGTCGGGCTCGGACACGGCCGGTCCCCCTCCGGCGCCGGGGCCCGCGCCGGTCAGACCCCGGAGGGCACGCCGTAACGCTGGGCGTACTCCTCCTGGGCGCCCGCGGGCAGCGCGTCGTAGAGCTCGCCGAGCTCCTCGACCACGTCGGGGGAGAGGTCGTCGAACAGCCGCTGCCAGGTGGGCGGCTCGTCGTAGCTGCGGGTCAGCAGCAGCTCCCAGGCGCGGGTCTGCCGGTCCCGCTTGCTCCGCTCCGCGGCGAACTCCGACAGGTAGCGGTCCTTGGCGGCGTCCTTCTCCGCCTTGGTCGCCGACGGCGGCAGCCCCGAGGGATCGGCGCCCTTGAGCACCGCGACGATGGCGTCCACGACGTCGGGCCGGGGCTGGTCGGGCTCGGTCATGGGGGTGCCTCCTCGTGGTGCCGCGCGCCGGGGACCGGCGTTCCGGACCAGCCTTCCCCACCGTGCCGACGGGAAACACCCCCGCCGTCCCGGTGCCCCGGCTGACCCCTCGCCGGCCGCCCGGTATCCTGGGCCACGCACCTGGAGGATTCGCCTAGTGGCCTATGGCGCTCGCTTGGAAAGCGGGTTGGGGGCAACCCCTCGGGAGTTCGAATCTCCCATCCTCCGCAGCGACGAGGCCGGTCCCCGCACCCGCGGGGACCGGCCTCCGTGCGTCACGCGGCCGGCTCCGGGACGACGTCCGGCCGGGTGCGGGCCCCGATCCGCCGCAGGTACAGCCCGGCGACCGCCGCGAGCACGAGCAGCCCGCCGGCGAGCGCACCGAGCGGCAGCCGTTCGCCCAGGAAGGCGGTCGCCAGCACCGTCGCGGTGACCGGCTCCAGCAGGGTGACGATCGCCGCGACCGCACCGGGCACCGTCCGCAGCCCGCGGAAGAACAGCGCGTAGGCGGCGGCGCTCGGCACGGCGCCCAGGTACAGCAGTGTGGCCAGGGCCACGGGCTCGGCGGTGAGGCGCAGGCCCGCCGCGAGTGCCACCGGCGTCAGGAGCAGCGCCCCGCCGGCGAACCCGGCCAGGGTCACCGGGACGCCGGCCGGCACGGCGCCGCTGGCGAGGGTCACCACCGCGTAGCCCAGCGCCGACCCGACGGCCAGCAGGGCACCGAGCAGCACAGCCGTCCCGGTCGAGGCGCCGGCGGTGAGGCCCACCAGCAGGCCCAGGCCGGTCAGCGCAGCGACCAGCGCGAGCAGCGTCGCGCGGTCGGGCCGGCCGTGGCCGAGCAGCGCCGCGCCGACGGCGATGAGCAGCGGGGCCAGGCCGAGCGCGACCAGGGTGGCGACGCTGACCCCCGCCGCCGCGACCGCGGCGAAGTAGGCCAGCTGGTAGGCGGCCAGTCCCGCCGCCACCAGCGCCAGCCGGACGACCACCGGCCGGCGGAGCGGGGCGGGCGCCGGGCGGCGCCGGTGGGTGAGCAGGTGCGCCGCGAGGAGGACGGCGGCGCCGATGGCCATGCGGTGCCAGGCGATGTCGAGGGGGCCGAGGTCGGTGCGGTCGGCGACGACGCGGCCGCTGACGCCCGCGGTGCCCCAGCAGAGGGCGGCGAGGACGACGAACACGAAGCCGCCGGTCACGGGGGCGGCGGGGGAGCCGGCGGCAGCGCCGGACGAGCGGGCCGAGGGGGTGGACATGACGCTCCTGGTCGGGGTCCGGATCGGGGACTCGGTCCGGAGCACGGCGCAGGGCCAGGCGCGGGGCGCCGGGCGGTCAGCGACCCGCGGTGCTCCGGGTCAGGAGCGGGGCGGGGGCAGGACGAGGGCGCGCCGGGGCGTCATGACCGTGGAGCGTAGCGGGGGAGTCGCCACGGCCCGAACGGTTTCCTCTACAGTGGGGGACGACCCCTCGTGTGGCGTCACCCTGTGAACCTCCCCAGGGCCGGAAGGCAGCAAGGATAAGCGGGCTCTGGCGGGTGCACGGGGGGTCCTCGTCTTTCTCGGTGGCGTGGCCTCCCCGGGGACGTGACCGGGGGCGCGGCGGCGGTCCCCGACGTCGTCCGACCTGCCACGTAACCTCGTCGCGTGGCTCTGGCGCTCTACCGGAAGTACCGCCCGGCGACCTTCGCCGAGGTGGTCGGGCAGGAGCACGTGACCACCCCGCTGGTCAACGCCGTCGACGGGGGCCGGATCAACCACGCCTACCTGTTCAGCGGTCCGCGCGGCTGCGGGAAGACGTCGTCGGCCCGGATCCTCGCCCGCTCGCTCAACTGCGAGCAGGGGCCGACGTCGAACCCGTGCGGGGTCTGCGGCTCGTGCGTGGCCCTGGCGCCCGACGGTCCCGGTTCGCTCGACGTCATCGAGATCGACGCGGCCAGCCACGGCGGTGTCGACGACGCCCGCGACCTGCGGGAACGGGCCTTCTTCGCGCCGGTCAACAGCCGGTACAAGGTCTACATCGTCGACGAGGCGCACATGGTGACCACGCAGGGCTTCAACGCCCTGCTCAAGGTCGTCGAGGAGCCGCCGGAGTTCCTCGTCTTCGTCTTCGCGACCACCGAGCCGGACAAGGTGCTGTCCACCATCCGCTCGCGCACGCACCACTACCCGTTCCGGCTGGTCCCCCCGACGACGCTGCGCGGGCTGCTGGAGAAGACCTGCGCCGCGGAGGGCGTGCAGGTCGAGCCGACGGTGTTCCCGCTGGTGGTCCGCGCGGGCGGCGGCTCGGTGCGCGACTCGCTGTCGATCCTCGACCAGTTGCTCGCCGGGGCCGGGCCGGATGGCGTCACGTACCGGGACGCCGTCGGCCTGCTCGGGGTCACCGACGACGCGCTGCTCGACGAGACGATCGACGCCCTGGCCGCGCACGACGCGCCCGGGGTCTTCCGCGCCGTCGACCGGGTGGTCGAGGCCGGGCACGATCCGCGGCGGTTCGCCACCGACCTGCTCGACCGGCTGCGCGACCTCATCGTGCTCGACGCCGTCCCGGACGCCGGGGGCAACGGCCTGCTCGACTGCCCGCCCGACCGGCTGGACCTGATGAGCTCCCAGGCCCAGGCGCTGGGCTCGGCGACCCTGTCGCGGATGGCCGACACCGTGCACGAGGGCCTGACCGAGATGCGCGGGACGACGGCGCCGCGGCTGCTGCTCGAGCTGGTGTGCGCCCGCATGCTCCTGCCGGCCACCGACGACTCGGCGGCGGCCACCCTGCAGCGGCTCGAGCGCCTCGAGAGGCGGATGTCGATCGCCGGCGAGCACGCCGGCCGCCCGGTCGCCGACGCGCCGGTGGGAGAGGTCCGGCGGGAGCCCGCGCAGGCGGCTCCCGCAGCGCCGGCTCCCGCGGCGCCGGAGCAGCCGGCCGGACCGCGCCGCGAGTTCGTCCGCAGGTCGCAGGTGGCCGCCCAGGCCCCGGCCGCCCCCGCGCCGGCCGACCGGACCCCGGCCCCGGCCACCCGCCCCGCGGCCCCGGCTCCCGCGGCGTCGGCTCCCGCGGCGTCGGCCCCGGCGGCGTCGGCCCCGGCGGCGTCGGTCCCCGCTGCTCCCGCAGCCGCCGAGCCGGTGCGGACGCCCGCCGACGACTGGCCCGCGACCACCCCGCCCGGCGCCGGTGCGCCGCGGTCCCGGCCGGGTCCCGCCGCCGACGACTGGCCCGAGACCACGCCGCCGGGCTCCGGCGCGCCGTCCCGGCCGGCGGCACCTGCGGCTCCGGCGAGCCCGCAGGCTGCCGCGGAACAGCCGCCCGCTGCCGCGGAACAGCCGCGCGCACCGCGGGTCGCGGTCGGGGAGCCCGACATCCCGCTGCCCCCGGAGCCGACCGACGACGAGGACTGGCCGCACCAGCCGCGTCCCGCTGCGGTGGCCGCGGCGGCGGCACGCACCGAGCAGCCGCGCCCGGCCGCGACCGCGGCTCCCCGGGCCGCCGCCGAGTCCGCTCCCGCGCCGCGGGGCGCCGAGCCGACGCCGGTGGTCTCGGCCGACCCGGCGTCGGCGTCCGCCGACGGCGAGCTGACCACCAGCGACGTCCGCCGGGTGTGGCCCGAGCTGCTCAAGGTGGTGCGCGGGCACAAGCGCACGACCGAGGCGCTGCTCAAGAGCGCCCAGGTGCAGGACCTGGCCGGCGGGGTGCTCACCCTGGCGGCCACCTCGCCGGCGCTGGCCAAGATGCTGGGCGACGACCTCAACAAGGACGTCGTCCGCCAGGCGCTGCAGGAGCTGCTCGGCGTGCGCTGGAAGGTCCAGGTCGTCGTCGAGGGCGCGGCCCGCAGCGGTGCGCCGGCCGTGTCGCCGGAGGTCGCCCGCGAGGCGGCGCGGGCCGCGGAGGCGGCCGAGGCCCGCGAGCTGATGGCCGAGCGGGCGGCGGAGGGTGCCGGCGAGCGGCAGCCCGACCCGGTGGTGGACCCGGAGCAGGCGGCCCTGGCGCTGCTGCGCTCGCAGCTCGGCGCCCGCCCCGTCGACGACTGAGAGGCCCCGTCCTCCCCACCCCTCGCGGGGCCCCGGGCGGGCCCCTGGACGGGGCCGGAGCGGGACCGCGCTCCGCGGCGTCCGCCACGCTCGGGGGACGCCGCGGAGGGGCACCGGTTCACTGCCCGGCGAGGACCTCGTCGAGGCGCTCGTAGCCCTCGCGGACGCCGACCTCCATGCCGCTGGCCACGAACGCGTCGCGGTCGGCGAACGAGTCGACCAGCGAGGTCGCGGTCAGCCGGGTGCGGCCGTTCCCGACGTCCTCGAGGACCAGCTTCTCCAGGGCCACGCCGTCGGGCATGCCCTCGAAGGTGAACGTCTGCACGATCCGCTCGTCGGGGCGCACCTCGTGGAAGCAGCCGTGGAAGCCGTACTCCTCGCCGTCCTGCCGGTGCACGTAGCGGTAGGAGCCGCCGGTGCGGCAGTCGTAGTGGTCGATCGACATCTCCAGGCCGCGGGGCCCCATCCACCGGACCAGCAGGTCGGGGTCGGTGTGTGCGCGGAACACCTTGGCCGGCGAGGCGTCGAACTCCCGGGTGATCCGGATCAGCGGCACGTCGGGGTCGGCGACGATCTGGGTCTCGTGCGTGGTGGCGTTCATGACGGGGTTCCTCCCTCGGGTGGTGCAGCGGTGGGGGTCACGTCGTCGTCCGGCATGTCCCGGAGGACGTCGTCGAGACGGCGGTAGCGCTCCTCGGCCTGACGCCGATAGCGCTCGATCCACTTCGTCATGAGGTCGAAGACCTCGGCTTCCAGGTGGACCGGGCGGCGCTGGGCGTCCTTGCTCCGGCTGACCAGGCCGGCGTCCTCGAGCACCCGCAGGTGCTTGGAGACGGCCTGCACGCTCACGTCGTAGGGCTCGGCGAGCTCCCCGACGGTCGCGTCGGCCACTGCCAGGCGGGCGACCATGTCGCGCCGGGTGGGATCGGCCAAGGCCGCGAAGACCCGGGAGAGCGGATCGGCGGCCACGTCGCGTCCTCCTCTCTTGTCAACCAATGGGTTGAACACGACAGTGGACCGGCCCTCCGTCGTTGTCAACCTCTTGGTTGAAGAAGTTCCCGGCCCGTCGTCCCGGCGGGTGTCGTACCCGCGGCCTACCCTCGGGGCATGTTCCCCGGAGGCCAGCCCGACATGGCACGCCTGCTCGAGCAGGCGCAGCAGATGCAGCAGCAGCTGGCTGCCGCGCAGGAGCAGCTCGCCCAGGAGACGGTGACCGGTTCGGCCGGTGGTGGCCTGGTCACGGCCACCATGACCGGCCACGGCGAGCTGGCCGCGGTCACGATCGCCCCCGAGGCGGTCGACCCCGACGACGTCGAGACGCTGCAGGACCTGGTCGTCGCCGCCGTCCGCGACGCCTCGCGCCAGGTCAACGAACTGACCGCCAGCCGCATGGGCCCGCTCGCAGGCGGCCTCGGCGGCGGCCTGGGGCTGCCCGGCCTCTGAGCCGCGCGCCCTCCACGACGAGAGGAACACCGTGTACGAGGGGGCCGTCCAGGACCTCATCGACGAGCTCGGCCGGTTGCCCGGCGTCGGGCCGAAGAGCGCCCAGCGCATCGCCTTCCACCTGCTGGCCGCGGAGTCCGCCGACGTGGGCCGGCTGGTGGCGGCGCTGCAGCGGGTGCAGGCCGAGGTGCGTTTCTGCGTGACCTGCTACAACGTCGCCGAGGGCGAGCAGTGCCGCATCTGCCGTGACCCGCGGCGCAGCGACGACGTCATCTGTGTCGTCGAGGAACCCAAGGACGTCGTCGCGATCGAGCGCACCCGCGAGTTCCGCGGGCGCTACCACGTGCTCGGGGGCGCCATCAGCCCGATCGAGGGCGTCGGCCCCGACGACCTGCGGGTCAAGGAGCTCATGACCCGGCTGATGAACGGCGCGGTCACCGAGCTGATCATCGCGACCGACCCCAACCTCGAGGGTGAGGCGACCGCCGCCTACCTGGCGCGGCTGGTCGCGCCGATGGGGCTGGCGGTGTCCCGGTTGGCCAGCGGCCTGCCGGTGGGCGGTGACCTGGAGTACGCCGACGAGGTCACGCTGGGGCGGGCCTTCGAGGGCCGTCGCCGCATCGACGCCTGACGCCGCCGGGAGCATCGCAGGGAGCGCCGGCGAACGAGGAGCGGACCGGGGGCGGGAGGCGTCCATGGACATCGACGCCTGACAGCGCCGTCCCCACCACCCCTCACGGGCGCGGGGCGGTGCTCAGGAGCGGGTCCGGTGCGGAGCCGCAGACCCGGGGTCGCAGGGGCCCGGGAACGCCGTGGGTGCGGGCCGCCGGCGGGGCAGTCACGAGGCGATAACAGTCCCCGAGCGGACTCCTGGGACCGGAACGCCCTGTGCTACGCATGGGTAACCAACACCCATACCCCGCTGTGACCTGGAACATGTCCTGAGTCCGCGGGGGTTCTCAGGAAGAACGAAGGTAGGCGGATGAGTTCCGTTTCGACCGGCGGGCGGCGCGCGCGCGTCGCCACGGCTGGCCTCGCGGTGACCGCGCTGGCGCTGACGGCGTGCGGCGGCAGTGACGGCGACGGCGGCGGTTCCGGCGGCGGCAGCGGTGAGGCGCTGACGATCGGCACCAGCGACAAGATCACCACGATCGACCCCGCGGGCTCCTACGACAACGGCTCGTTCGCCGTCATGAACCAGGTGTTCCCGTTCCTCATGAACACCGACTACGGCAGCCCGGACGTCGAGCCCGACATCGCCGAGTCGGCCGAGTTCACCTCGCCGACGCAGTACACGGTCACCCTGAAGCCCGGTCTGACCTGGGCGAACGGCAACGAGCTGACCAGCTCGGACGTCAAGTTCTCCTTCGACCGGATGGTCGCGATCAACGACCCGAACGGTCCGGCCGCGCTGCTGGCCAACCTCGCGAGCGTCGACGCGCCCGACGACACGACGGTCGTGTTCAACCTCGAGAACGGCGACGACCAGACGTTCCCGCAGATCCTGTCCAGCCCGGCCGGCCCGATCGTCGACGAGGACGTCCTCTCGCCGACCGAGCTGACGCCGGACCAGGAGATCGTCGACGGCAACGCCTTCGCCGGGCCGTACGTGATCACCAACTACGACCAGAACAACCTGATCAGCTACGAGGCCAACCCGGACTACCAGGGCCTCCTCGGTCAGCCTGCGACGTCGCAGGTCAACGTCAAGTACTACGCCGACTCCTCGAACCTGAAGCTGGACATCGAGGAGGGCAACATCGACGTCGCCTTCCGGAGCCTGTCGGCCACCGACGTCGACGACCTGCGCGGCAACGACGAGGTCGAGGTCGTGGACGGTCCCGGCGGCGAGATCCGCTACATCGTCTTCAACTTCAACACCCAGCCCTTCGGTGCCACCCAGCCCGACGCCGACCCGGCCAAGGCCACGGCCGTGCGGCAGGCGGTCGCCCACCTGATCGACCGGCAGGAGATCGCCGACCAGGTCTACAAGGGCACCTACACCCCGCTGTACTCCTTCGTCCCCGAGGGCCTGACCGGCGCCACTCAGGCGCTCAAGGACCTCTACGGCGACGGCAACGGCGGCGCGGACCCCGAGAAGGCGGCCCAGGTGCTGCAGGCCGCGGGCGTGCAGACCCCGGTGCAGCTGTCCCTGCAGTACTCCAACGACCACTACGGCCCGTCCTCGGGTGACGAGTACGCGCTGATCAAGGACCAGCTGGAGTCCACGGGCCTGTTCCAGGTCGACCTGCAGACCACCGAGTGGGTCCAGTACTCCGAGGACCGCGTGGCCGACGTCTACCCGGCGTACCAGCTCGGCTGGTTCCCGGACTACTCCGACGCCGACAACTACCTCACGCCGTTCTTCCTCACGGAGAACTTCCTCGCCAACCACTACGAGAACCAGCAGGTCAACGACCTGATCCTGCAGCAGGTCACGACGCCGGACCCGGCGCAGCGCACCGCGCTCATCGAGCAGATCCAGCAGCTCGAGGCGCAGGACCTGTCCACGGTGCCCTACCTGCAGGGTGCCCAGGTCGCCGTCGTCCGCACCGGGGTGGAAGGCGCGGCGGATACTCTCGACGCGTCCTTCAAGTTCCGTTACGGGGCCCTGAGCAAGGGCTGAGCGGACCGGGGGACCAGCGACACCGGCCCCGGGTGACCCCGCCGCACGGCGGGGGCACCCGGGGCCTCCCGTGTGCGGGGGACCCGCACCGACGGAAGTGACGACCATGACCACAGCAGCGACCGAGCTGGCGGCCGGGCAGCCGGCCCAGGAGGAGGCGCCCGCGGGGCGCCGGCGCCGGGGCGGTGGAGGCGGCCTGGGCAGCTACCTCCTCATCCGCTTCCTGCTGATCTTCCCCACCGTCTTCATCCTCGTGACGACGGTCTTCTTCCTCATGCGCTCGACGGGTGACCCGATCACCGCGGCACTCGGTGGCCGGCTCACCGCCGCCGAGCTGGCCCAGCGGGTCCAGGAGGCCGGGTACGACCGGCCGCTGTTCGTCCAGTACCTCGAGTACCTGGGCAACGTCTTCACCGGCGACTTCGGGACGACGCTGTCCGACCGGCGCCCGGTCACCGAGGTGCTCACCACCTTCGGGACGGCGACGCTGGAGCTCGCCTCCTACGCGCTGGTCGTGGCCTTCGTCGTCGGCATCCCGCTCGGCCGGCTGGCCGCCTACTGGCGCGACAAGTGGCCCGACGCGCTGCTGCGGGTCTTCGCGATCCTCTGCTACGCCACGCCGGTCTTCTTCGCGGGCCTGGTCCTCAAGCTGGTCTTCGCCAGCGGCCTGGGCTGGCTGCCGGTCGCCGGCCGCGCGTCGACCGGTGCGGAGATCCAGCTGCAGTTCCTCGAAGACCCGACCGGCATCTACCTGATCGACGCGATCCGGACCGGGGACGGCGACGTGGTCCTCGACGTGCTGGAGCACGCGGTGCTGCCGGCCATCGCGCTGGGCCTGCTGACCGCCGGGGTCTTCCTCCGGCTGGTGCGCACCAACGTGATCGGCACCCTCGGCTCGGGCTACGTCGAGGCGGCCCGCTCCCGGGGCGTGGCCGAGCGGCGGCTGCTGCGCAAGCACGCCTACCGGCCGGCGCTCATCCCGATCATCACCGTGATCGGCCTGCAGATCGCCCTGCTCCTCGGCGGCGCGGTGCTGACCGAGACCACCTTCGAGTGGAAGGGCCTGGGCTTCCAGCTCGCCGAGTACCTGCAGGCCCGCGACTTCGTGGCGGTGCAGGGCATCGTCGCGCTGCTCGCGGTGATCGTCGCCGTGACCAACTTCGTCGTCGACGTCATCGCCGCGCTCATCGACCCACGGGTGAGGTACTGATGGCCACCGCCACGGCTCCCGTCGAGGAGACCCCCCGCACCGACCCCGCCCGCCGGGGCTGGCGCCGGCTGCCCGTCATCCACCAGCTGCGGCAGAGCGTCGGGCTGCAGCGCGGCATGCTCGTCGCCGGGCTGGTCCTCACCGGCGTCTTCCTGCTCGCCGCGGTGTTCGCGCCGCTGCTCGCGCCCTACGGCTACAACCAGCTGCGCGATGCCGACGGCCCGTTCGGCGCCCAGCAGGCGCCCTCGGCCGAGCACTGGCTGGGCACCACCGTCGGCGGCTACGACGTGCTGTCGCGGGTGGTCTACGGGTCCCGGACCGCGCTGATGGTCATCGTGGTCGCGATCGTGTTCTCGCTGTTCGCCGGCGTGCTGCTGGGCCTGGTCTCCGGCTACTTCGGCGGCTGGCTGGACCGCGTGCTGGTCGTCGTGTGCGACGCGATCTACGCGTTCCCGTCGCTGCTGCTGGCGATCATCATGGCGATCGTCATCAGCGGCGGGCAGTCCAGCCTCTTCGGCGGCATCCTCGCCGCCGCCATCTCCATCACCGTGGTGTTCATCCCGCAGTACTTCCGGGTGGTGCGGGCCGAGACGGTGCGGATCAAGGGCGAGGCCTTCGTCGAGTCCGCCCGCGTGGTCGGCGCGGGCCACTGGCGGATCATGAGCCGGCACGTGCTGCGCAACGCCACGCGCACGCTGCCGCTGATCCTCACGCTCAACGCCTCCGAGGCGATCCTCACCCTCGCCGGGCTGGGCTTCCTCGGCTTCGGCATCGAGCCCACCGCCGCGGCGGAGTGGGGCTTCGACCTGAACAAGTCGCTCTCCGACGTCACCAGCGGCATCTGGTGGACGTCGATCTTCCCCGGCCTGGGGATCGTGCTGGTCGTCCTCGGGCTGACGCTGGTCGGCGAGAGCCTCAACGACCTGGCCGACCCGCGGCTGCGCAGCCGGCGCGCGGTCGAGTCCGGGGACGCCGCGGAGACCCCGGTCGTGCCCGGCGGTCCGCTGGGTGCCGGGCCGGGCGGTCTGGCCGGGCTCGAGTCGACGGGAGGCAACCCGCTGTGACCACCGCACGTGACGACGTCGTCGACATCGAGAACCTGTCGGTCTCCTTCGCCACGGACGCCGGCACCATCACCGCCGTCCACGACGTCAGCCTGTCGCTGGCCGCCGGCGAGGTGCTGGCGGTCGTCGGCGAGAGCGGCAGCGGCAAGACGGTGACCGCGCGCAGCATCCTCGGCCTGCTGCCCGAGACCGCCCGGACCCGCGGCGCGGTCGTGCTGCGCAGCAGGGACGGCACCGAGCAGCGCGACGTCGTCACCCTGTCGCCGCGGCAGCTGGGTGACGTGCGCGGTCGGGACGCCGCCATGGTGTTCCAGGAGCCCTCCACCGCGCTCAACCCGGTCTACCCGGTGGGCTGGCAGATCGCCGAGGGGCTGCGGGCGCACGGGCGGTACAGCCGCAAGGAGGCCCGCGCCAAGGCGATCGACGTCCTCCGCCGGGTCGGCATCCCCGACCCCGAGGAGCGGGTCGACCACTACCCGCACCAGTTCTCCGGCGGGCAGAAGCAGCGCATCGTCATCGCCCAGGCCCTCGTGCTGGACCCCGGCGTGATCATCGCCGACGAGCCGACGACAGCCCTCGACGTGACGGTGCAGGCCGAGATCCTCGACCTGCTGCGCCGCTGCCGCGACGAGTTCGGCGCCGCGATCGTGCTGATCACGCACAACATGGGCGTCGTGGCCGACCTCGCCGACCGGGTGGCGGTCATGTACCAGGGCCGGATCGTCGAGCAGGCCGACGTCGGCACGCTGTTCAGCGCGCCGCGCGACCCCTACACCCGGCAGCTGCTGGGCTCGGTGCCCCGGCTCGGGGAGGGGCGGGTGCGCGCCGAGCAGCGGGCGGCCACCCGGCCCGCGGGCTGGGTCGCCGCGACGCCGGTGGTGGAGGCGCGCGACCTGCGCATCGTCTACCCCGGGCGGCTGCGGAAGCCGGACTTCGTCGCCGTGGACGGCGTCAGCTTCGCCATCCGCCCCGGCGAGGTGCTCGGGCTGGTCGGGGAGAGCGGCAGCGGCAAGACGACGATCGGGCGGGCCATCGCGGGGCTCACGAAGGTGACCGACGGCTCGTTGCAGGTGCTGGGCACCGAGATGCGCGGGGTCAAGGAGAAGGCGTTCCGGCCGGTGCGCAAGCGCATCGGGTTCGTCTTCCAGGACCCGGCGTCCAGCTTCAACCCGCTGCTCACCATCGCTGAGGCGGTCGCCGAGCCGCTGGTGGTCAACGGCCGCGCCGAGGACCCGCGCGCCGCCCGCAGCCGGGTGGACGAGCTGCTCGAGGCGGTCCAGCTGCCCAAGGACTTCGGCGACCGCTTCCCGCACGAGCTCTCCGGCGGGCAGCGGCAGCGCGCCAGCCTGGCGCGGTCGCTCGCGCTGGACCCCGAGCTGCTCATCGCCGACGAGCCGACCTCGGCGCTCGACGTCTCGGTGCAGGCGCGGGTGCTGGAGCTGTTCGCGGAACTGCAGCGCGAGCTGGGCTTCGCCTGCCTGTTCATCAGCCACGACCTCGCCGTCGTCGACCTGCTCGCCGACCGGATCGCGGTCCTCCACCGCGGCCGGCTGGTCGAGGAGGGCACGGGGGCGGAGGTGCTGGGGGCACCGCAGCACCCCTACACCCAGCGGCTGCTGGCCTCGCTGCCGGTGCCCGACCCCGCGGAGCAGGCCCGCCGCCGCGCGACCTGGGAGCAGCTGGGCTGAGCGGAGGGGATCCGTGCGCGTGACGCGCACGGATCCCCTCCGCTCACTCCAGGACGACGTCGTCGCCGCGGCGCAGCGCCTTCCGCACGCGCAGCCGCAGCACCCGGCTGTAGGCCCGGACGACCTGCGTGTAGCCCGGCGTCGGGCCGTGGTAGCCGAGGAAACCGCGCGGGCCGGCCACCATCTCCCCGGTCCGGACGTCGTAGCGGCTCTGGTGCCAGGGGCACACCAGGCACCCGTCGGCGTCGACGGACCCCTTCGACAGGTCGGCGAGCTGGTGCCGGCAGCGGCGGGAGACGGCGAAGTACTCCCCGCCGGTGTTGCCCACGGCCCAGTCCCCGACGCGGCGCACGGTCCGGGGCGGCAGGTCGGCGGCGGGGATGCGGTCGGGCTCGCTCACGGGGTCCTCCACGGTCTCGGGTGGGGGGCTGGTACCCCGTGCGCCGTCCCCGGACCCCTGCGCCGCCGATAGGGTCGCGGAGCCCGCCATCGTCGTCCCCAGGAGGTGCCCGTGCGGCGGCTCGTCGTCGTCCTGGGGGTGCTGACGCTGCTGCTGCTCGCCGGCGGGCCCGCACTCGCCGTCCCCCCGTTCCGGCTCGCCCAGCCGGTCGTCGACCAGGTCGGCGCGCTGGCCGGGCAGGAGTCGCGGGTCGAGGAGGCGCTCGACCGGCTGCGGGCCGAGGGCGGCACCCAGCTGTGGGTCGCGGTCGTCGACTCCTTCGACGGCGCGTCCGGCCAGGAGTGGGCGGACGACGCCGCGGCGGCCTCGCAGCTGGGGAGCTCCGACGTGCTCTTCGCTCTCGCCGTCGAGGACCGCGCGTACGGCCTCTCGGTGGACGAGGGCTTCCGGCTGTCCGACGACGAGCTGGACCGGCTGCTGGCCGGTGACGTCGAGCCCGAGCTCTCCGAAGGGGACTGGGCCGGCGCGGTGGTGGCGCTGGCCGACGGCCTGGGCGGCGGCGCCGGTGGAGGCCTGTCGACGGGGCTGCTCGTCGGCGGCGGGGTGGTCGTCGTGGGCGGCGGTGCGCTGCTGGTGGCCCGCTCCCGCCGGAAGCGGCGGACGGCGGCACCGGCCCCCGGCCCGGTGGACCCGCACGCCGGCGTGCCCACCGAGCAGCTGCAGTTCCGGGCCAGCAGCGCGCTGCTGGAGCTCGACGAGCAGGTGCAGGCCTCGCAGCTCGACCTCGACTTCGCCCGCAGCCAGTACGGCCCCGAGGCGGTGACCGGCTTCGACGAGGCCCTGGCGCAGTCCCGGGCGGAGCTGGCACGCGCCTTCACGCTGCGCCAGCAGGTCGACGACGAGGTCCCCGAGGACGAGCCGGGGAAGCGGCGCGTGCTGGCGGAGATCCTGACGCTGGTCGAGGCGGCCGACGCCCGGCTGGACGCGCAGTCCGAGGCCTTCACCCAGTTGCGCGACCTCGAGCGCACGGCGCCGCAGGTCCTGGACGCGCTCGAGCCGCGGATCGCCGAGCTGCGCGGCCGGCTCCCGGGGGAGGAGCAGCGCCTGCGGGACCTCCAGCAGCGGTACGCCGCCACGGCGCTGGCCCCCGTGGCGGACAACGTGGCCCAGGCGGCAGACCGGTTGACCGCCGCTGCGGCCGAGGTGGCGGAGGCGCGCGCCGATCTCGCCGCCGGTCAGCCGGGGGCCGCGGTGAGCGACGTCCGCGCCGCCGAGGACGCCGTCGCGCAGACCGGCACCCTGCTCGACGCGATCGGCCGGCTCGCCGCCGACCTCGACGCCGCCGCCGCGCGAGTGGCGGCGGCCCGCACCGAGACCGAGGCCGACCTCGCCGAGGCGCGGGCCCTGGTCGCGGCCGGGGACCGCACCGGCCTGCAGCCGCAGGTCGCCCGCGCGGAGGCAGCGCTCGCCGCGGCAGACACGGCCCTGGCGCCGCCGGACGGCCGGCCCGACCCGCTGGCCGCGCTGCGCCGGCTCGAGGAGGCCGACGTCGCCCTGGAGGAGGCGCTGCGGACGGCGCGGGACGCGCAGGCGCAGGCCCGGCGGGCCGCGGCCGCCCTCGACCAGGCCCTGCTCGCGGCGCGCTCGGGGATCACCGCGGCCGGCGACTTCATCAGCACCCGCCGCGGGGCGGTCGGCCCGGAGGCGCGCACCCGGCTGGCCGAGGCGCAGCGGCACCTCGACACCGCGGTGGCCGCGGGGCAGAGCGACCCGGTCGCCGCGCTCCGCGAGGCGCAGCAGGCGGGCGCGCTGGCCCAGCAGGCGCTCGCCGCAGCGCAGGGCGACGTCTCTGCGTGGGGGTCCGGAGCCGGCGGCTTCGGCGGGTACCCACCGGGCGGCTTCGCGGGCGGACGGCCCGGCGGCGGCGTGGACCTGGGCAGCCTCGTGCTCGGCGGCATCCTCTTCGGCGGGGGCGGCGGGTCCCGCGGCGGCGGGTCGTTCGGCGGCTACCGCAGCAGCGGCTTCGGCGGCGGCGGACGCCGCTCCGGGGGCGGGACGCGCCGGTCCAGCGGCGGCGGACGGCGGTCCGGTGGCGGCCGGCGCGGGGGCGGCGGGCGCTTCTGACGCGGGTGCTGCCCGCGGTGCCGATCGTGGCCGGGAACTGTGGATGAGCGCCGTCCGTGCCTACAGTCCGGACGTCCTGACGGGCGTCCTGAGTACAACCGGAGGTCCCACGTGCGCCGCCTGACGATCGTCATGGCTCTCCTCACCGCGCTGCTGCTGGCCGGGTCACCGGCGCTGGCCGAACCGCCGTCCGGGCTCGCGCAGCAGGTCAGCGACTCCGCGGGGGTCCTCGGCGGGGACGCCGACGCCGTGCGCAGCGCGGTGGAGGACCTCGAGCAGGAGACCGGCACCCGGCTGTTCGCGGTGTTCGTGGACAGCTTCGACGGGGTGGACCGGTCGACGTGGGCCCGGGAGACCGCGCAGCAGTCCGGGCTCGGCGCCGACGACGTGCTGCTGGCCGTGGCCGTCGACGACCGCCTCTACGGAGTGCACGCCGGCGACTCCGTCGACGCCGCGGAGCTGCAGGCCGTCGTGGACGACGAGGTCCGCCCGCGGCTGTCCCAGGGCGACTGGGCCGGCGCGGTGACCGCGCTGGCCGACGGGCTGGCCGGCGGGACCACGGCCGGCACGTCGTCGGGCTCCGCGGGCGGCTCCGGCGGTTCGGGCGCGGTCACGCTGGCCGTCGTCCTCGGCCTGCTGCTCCTGGGCGGTGGGCTCTACCTCTTCTCGCGGCGCGGACGGCGGGCCGGGCGGCGGGAGCTGGCGGCGACGCCGGAACCGGTGCGGCTGCAGCAGCGCGACCCGCACGCCGGGGTCCCCACCGAGCAGCTCAACTACCGGGGGAGCACCGCGCTGCTGGAGCTCGACGAGCAGGTGCGCAGTGCGCAGGTGGACCTCGACTACGCCCGCTCGCACTTCGGCGAGGACGCGGTGCCGGGGCTGGTCGGGGCCCTGGACCGGTCACGGGCCGAGCTCGCCCGGGCGTTCACGATCCGGCAGGAGCTCGACGACGAGATCCCCGAGGACGAGCCGACCCAGCGCCGCATGCTCACCGAGCTCCTCTCCCTCACCGACGCCGCCCGGCAGCGGCTGCGCGACCAGGCCGCGGCCCTCGAGGAGCTGCGCGAGCGGGAGCGCACCGCCGGCCAGGCCGCCGAGGAGCTCACCCGGCGCATCGAGCAGCTGCAGCAGCGGCTGCCCGACGAGGAGCGGCGACTGGCCGACCTGCAGGGGCGCTACGCCGCGTCGGCCGTGGCGTCGGTCGCCGAGAACGTCGCCGAGGCCGGCGTGCGGCTGGCCGCGGCGACCCGGGAGGTGGAGCTGGCCCGACAGGACCAGGCGGAGGGGCAGGCGGGGCGCTCGGTGGGCCGGCTGCGCGGCGCGGAGAACGCCGTCGGGCAGAGCGCCACGCTGCTCGACGCCATCGCGCGGCTGGGCGGCGACCTCGCCGCGGCCGAGCAGCGCGTGCCGGCGGCGCGGGCCGACATCGAGGAGGACCTCGCCGAGGCCCGCGCGCTGCTGGCGGCCGGCGGCTCCGGCGACCTGCGCCCGCAGGTCGCCCGCGCCCAGGCGGCGCTGTCCGCCGCAGAGGAGGCGCTCTCCCGGCGGGACGGCGCGCTGCCCGACCCGCTGGCCGCGCTGCGCCGGCTCGAGGAGGCCGACATCGCCCTCGAGCAGGCCCTGCAGACCGCGCGCGACGACCGGACCCGTGCCCGCCGCGCCGCCGAGGCGTTGGAGCAGGCGCTGCTCACCGCCCGCTCGGCGGTGGCCGCGGCCGGGGACTTCATCGGCACCCGCCGGGGCGCGGTGGGGCCGACGGCGCGCACCCGGCTCGCGGAGGCCGAGCGGTACCTGGCCTCCGCGGAGCGCCAGGGCGGCTCGGACCCCGCGTCGGCGCTGCGGTCGGCGCAGACCGCCGACCGGCTCGCCCAGCACGCGCTGGCCGAGGCCGAGGCCGACGTCCGGCGGTGGTCCCAGCAGACCGGATACGCCGGCTACGGGGGCTACGGCAACACCTGGGGCGGCTACGGCGGCGGCTACGGCGGGGGCTGGGGAGGCGGCGGCTACCGGCGCGGCGGGGGGATCAGCCCGCTCGGTGCGGGGCTGGGCGGCCTGCTGCTCGGCGGCCTGATCTTCGGTGACCACGACGGCGGCGACGTCGGCGGCGGGGACTGGGCCGCCGGGGACTTCGGCGGCACCGACTTCGGCGGGGACTTCGGCGGCGGGGAGTTCTGACCGGACCGTCCGCCGAGGTCTGGGAACTGTCGGACCCCGGTGGAACTGTGTCCTCCCCCACGGACGAGGAGGACACATGCCCACTCGGAACACCCCCTGGCCGGCCGGCACCCCCTGCTGGGTCGACTACGGCGCCTCGGACCTCGAGGCCGCCAAGGACTTCTACGGCCGCCTGCTCGGCTGGGAGTTCGAGGGCGGCGACCCGGAGTACGGCGGCTACCTGAACGCGACTCGGAACGGGGAGCCGGCAGCGGGCATGGGCCCGCTGATGAACCCCGGCGACTCGCCCGCCTGGACGACGTACTTCGCGACCGACGACTCCCAGGCGACGGCCGCCCGCATCCGCGAGGCCGGCGGCACCGTGGTCGTCGAGCCGATGGAGGTCGGGCCGATGGGCACGATGGCCATCGCGGTCGACCCGCAGGGCAACGCCTTCGGGCTGTGGCAGTCCGGCACGCACACCGGCTGCCGCATCTACAACGAGCCCGGGTCCCTGGTGTGGAACGAGGCGGCGGTCGACGACCCGGCGGCGGCGCGGGAGTTCTACGGGGCGGTCTTCGGCTTCACCTTCGACCAGGTCCCCATGGACGACGAGATGGACTACACGACCTTCGCCACCGGTGAGAACCCGCTGGGCGGGCTGGGCGGGCACCAGCCGGGCTCGCCGAAGGGCTGGGCGGTGTGCTTCTCGGTCGCCTCCACCGACGAGGCCGTCGCCACCGTCGAGGCCGCCGGTGGCAAGGTCACCATGGCGCCCACGGACACCGAGTTCGGCCGCTTCGCGGTGGTCGAGGACCCCTGGGGTGCGCCCTTCTCGGTGATGCAGGCCCCGGCCGGGAGCTGAGCGGGGTCCCGAGGACGGCGCGTCGGGGGCGCGCCGTCCCCGGGGCGGACAGGGCGGCCCGCTGCAGGGTCCCGCCGCGAGCCCGTGAGCGGCAGGGGCAGGGGCAGCGGGACCTCCCTCAGCCGCGCAGCTGGCCGTAGGCGTGCTCGGGCCGGAACCGGACGACCAGCCGGCGGTCGCTGACCATGGCCGCGCGGTACTCGTCCCAGTCCTCGTGCTCGCCGGAGATGCCGCGGTAGTAGGCGACCAGCTCCTCGACCGTGGCGTCGTGCGGATCGGCGGCGACCGGCGTGAGCTCCGCGGTCCCCTCCACGGCGGCCCAGCTCCAGAAGTCCTGCGAGGAGACGTGCAGGGTGACCCGCGGGTCGGCCCGCAGGTTGCGGGTCTTGGCGCGGTCGTCGGTGACCGACACCCGGAACAGCCGCGCCTCGGGGTCGTACGCGTAGCCGACGTTGGACAGCTGGGGCCGGCCGTCGCGCTTGATGGTGGCGAGCACGCCCCATCGGTGCTCGGCGACGAAGTCCAGCAGGCGGGGGTCCGCGGTCGCAGCCATGCCGGCAGCAACGCCGTCCCGGCCCGGGTTGTGCCCGGCACCACGACGGCGCCCTGGTGTGGGACAGCGGCCCGAGGGGGAGTGCAGCGTCATGAGCGACGAGCAGCCGACGGGCAGCGTGCTGGTGACCGGGGCGGGCGGCGTCATCGGCGCGCACGCGGCCGCGGAGTACGCCCGGCGGCCGGGGTGGCGGGTCCGCGGCGTCAGCCGGCGCACCCCGCGGAGGGCGACCTGGGAGCACCTGCCGGTCGACCTCGGCGACGCCTCCTCCGCGCGGGCGGGCCTCGACGGTCTGGGAGACGTCACCCACCTGGTCTTCGGCGCGTACGCCGAGCGGCCCACGGCCCGGGAACTGTCCGAGGTCAACGTCGCGCTGCTGCGCAACACCCTCGACGGGCTGGCGGCCGCCGGTGCCCCGCTCGAGCACGTGACCCTCTACCAGGGCGGCAAGGCCTACGGCGCGCACATGGGGTTCTTCAACACGCCGGCCAGGGAGCGGGACCCGCGGATCATCCAGCCGAACTTCTACTACGACCAGGAGGACCTGCTCCGCGAGGTCGCCGCCGAGCGAGGCCACCGGCTCACCGTCTTCCGGCCGGAAGGCGTCATCGGCTACGCCGTCGGCAACCCGATGAACCTGCTGATGGTCATCGCCGTCTACGCCGCGATCACCCGCGAGCTCGGCCAGCCGCTGCGCTTCCCCGGCAACCTGGCCGCCTACGACGCCCTCTACCAGGTGACCGACGCCGAGCTGCTCGCCCGGGCCACGGTGTGGGCCGGCGGCGAGCCGGCCGCCGACGGCGAGGTCTACAACGTCACCAACGGCGACCAGCTGCGCTGGCGGCACGTGTTCCCGGTCGTCGCCCGCCACTTCGGCATGGAGTACGCCGAGCCGCAGCCGGTCCCGCTCGCCGAGGCGATGGCCGACCGGCGGGACGTCTGGGAGCGGCTGGCCGCCCGGCACGACCTCGTGCCGACCCCGTACGAGGACCTCGTCCGGTGGGAGTTCGGCGAGTTCATCTTCCGGTCCGGCTTCGACAACGTCAGCTCGACGATCAAGCTGCGGCAGGCCGGGTTCGCCGACTGCCTCGACACCGAGGACCGCTTCCTCGAGCTGTTCGACCGGCTCGCCGCGGACCGGGTCATCCCGCCGCTGAGGTAGGCCTCACCGTTGCCGGCCGCGCGCCTTGAGCGGCACCGACGGCAACGGTGGGGCAGCCAGCCGGTCGCCGTCGTACCCGACGACCGCGCCGAACCGCTCGTCCTCGTCGTTCCAGCGCTGCGCGTACTCGGCGATCTCCTCGCCGGACCGGCCGACGAAGTTCCACCACATGACGATGCGCTCCTCGAACGGCTCGCCGCCGAGCAGCAGCAGCCGGCTCGCCTCGCCCGCCTGCAGCCGCACGCCGCGCCGTCCGGTGCCCAGGTACAGCATCGCGCCGCGCTCCAGGGGCACGCCCTCCACCCCGACCGACCCGGAGGAGGCCAGCAGCGCGTACTCGAAGTCCGGCTCCAGCGGCAGCTCGACGTCCGCACCGGCGGCGAGGTCGAGGTCGGCGCCCACCAGCGGGGTGTAGGCGGTACCGGGCGACGTGGCCCCGCCGAGGGACCCCATGAGCACGGTCGCGGTCAGCCCGTCGGAGGTGAAGCCCGGCAGCGCCGCGTGGTGGTCGAAGGCCGGCGCGACCTCGCGGTGCGCATCGGGCAGCGCCACCCACAGCTGCGCGCCGTGCAGGAAGCGCGGGTGCACGGCGGGGGACTGCTCGGAGTGCGCGATCCCGTGGCCGGCGGTCATCAGCGCCAGCTGGAGCGGCCGGATGACCGCGTCACTGCCGAGCGAGTCGCGGTGGTGGACCTCGCCCTCGAGCAGCCACGAGACGGTCTGCAGCCCGGTGTGCGGGTGCGGCGCCACCTGCATGCCGGGTGAGGAGGTGATGTCGTCGGGCCCGTAGTGGTCGACGAACGCCCACGCGCCGACCAGCCGCCGGCCGATCGTGGGCAGCAGCCGGCGGACGCGGGTGCTCTCCCCGAGCTGCACCTCCTTGCCGGGCAGCAGGTCCAGCACCGGGCCGGCGGGGGTGGCGTCCCGCCCGCCCAGCTCCCGGGCGGGCGGGCGACGGTCGAGGTTGCTCACGGCGCGGACCTCCGAGCTGCGGATGGGATCGGCGGGGTCAGGCGGGTGTCGGCGCGGTCGGGCAGCGCAGGGCGTCGAGGTCCCAGCCGGCCCGGCGAGCACCGGCCAGGTAGGCGCTCTCCAGGAACTCCAGGACGACGGCCCGCGGGTCGGTCGCGGTCCGCACGTCCTCGTAGGGGAGCAGCGCCAGGTGCGCGCCGCGGCTGTCGATCCACCGTGCCGCGGCCGGCCGCAGCGGCTCCTCGGCCAGCCCTGGCGGCTCCGGCGCGGTGTAGGAGTAGAAGGCCGGCTCGGGCACCTGGTCGTCGCCGAACCAGAAGCCGGCGCTGATCACCTCGTGCGAGTAGGCCTCGCGGGTGACCGGGTCGACGTCTGCCGGCTGCTCCACCCGCCGGTCGGAGAACCGGGTGACGGCGATGTCGAAGGTGTGCCAGAAGTGGTGCACCGGGCTGGTCTTGGCGTAGCTGCGGCCGGCGAACTCCTCGAGCACCTGCGCCACCTGACCCAGCACCAGCCAGTAGCGGGTCACCCGGTCGCGGTCGTAGGCGGCGTGGTGCTCGTCCTCGGCGAACGGGGTGCGGTCGGCGAGGTCGAAGGGCACGGGGAGCTCGACGGTGGCGGGCAGGCCGAGCCCCGACAGGGTGCCGAGCAGCTGCCGGTAGAACGCCGCCACGCTGAGCCCGGGCAGCGGGAACGACGCCCGGCGTCCGTCGGCGACGGCCACCTCCAGCCGGTGGTCGATCAGGTCCAGGTCGACGGCGAAGACCGGGTCGAAGCCCATCGGCCGCGTGGTGAGGCCCCGGCCGGTGAGGTGGAACGGGATGTGCCACCAGTGGTTGCGCCGCGGGGCGTTGGCCAGCCGCAGCTTGCCGACGATCTGCAGGAACCGGTGCACGGTCTCCTTGGTGTCGGCCCACTCGGCCAGCGGCAGAGGCGGGAAGACGGACACGACGGGGCTCCTCCCTCGCGGTACCCGGTGGGGTCAGCATGCAGCCCGCGGCGGCGGCACGGTAGCCGCCGCCGCGGACGGCGTCCGGGCGGTGCTCACTCGCCGGTCTCGCCCCGCACCCCGGCGTGCGGGATCCGCTGCGCGGGGATCGTGCCGAGCCGGCCGGCCTGGAAGTCGGTGAACGCGTCGACGACCTCCTGGCGGGTGTTCATGACGAACGGCCCGTACATGGCGATCGGCTCGCGGATGGGCAGCCCGCCGAGGACGACGACGTCGAGCGCCGGTGTCCGCGACTCCTGGTGCACGGCGCCGTGGAGGGTCACCGTGTCACCGGGGCCGAGGACGGCGAGTTGACCGGTGCGCACCGGCGCGCCGTCGATGCCGACCGACCCCGCGCCGGACAGCACGTAGACCAGGGCGTTGAAGTCCGGCCGCCACGGCAGGTCGAGGGTCGCGCCCGGCGCGATCGTCGCGTGCACCATCGCCATGGGGGTGTAGGTGGACCCCGGCCCCCGGTGCCCACCGACGTCCCCGGCGATGACCCGCAGCAGGGCGCCGGCGTCCGGGCTGGCCAGCAGCACCGACTCGTGTGCCCGCAGGTCCTGGTACCGCGGCTCGACCCACTTCTGCGCGCGGGGCAGGTTGACCCACAGCTGCAGGCCGTGGAACAGCCCGCCGCTGACCACCAGGTGCTCCGGCGGGCGCTCGATGTGCAGGACACCGCCGCCGGCGGTCATCCACTGGGTGTCGCCGTTGCTGATCGTGCCCCCGCCGCCGTGGGAGTCGGCGTGCTCGAAGGTGCCGTCGATGATGTAGGTGACCGTCTCGAACCCGCGGTGCGGGTGCCAGGAGGTGCCCTTCGGCTCGCCGGGTGCGTACTCGACCTCGCCCATCTGGTCCATGTGGAGGAACGGGTCCAGGTCGCGCAGGTCCACGCCGGCGAACGCCCGGCGCACCGGGAAGCCCTCGCCCTCGAAGCCCGACGGCGCGGTCGTCACCGAACGGACCCGGCGGCGCACCGTCCCGGGCGCGGGCAGGGGGACGCGGGGGAGGGTGGTGGTGTCCTCGACGGTCACGGCGGGCATGCCGGCCTCCTTGGTTGAGGGCTCAACTAGTGGCGACTGTAGCGCCGGAGGCGCCGATTGTCTTCCCGCCTCCCCGGTGGCGTTTGGGCGGCGGCGGCCGCGGTCAGCCTGCGAGCGTGGACGATGACGCCCGCCGGCCGGGGTGCCCGAAGCGGATGGTCTTCGGCCCGTGCGGCGGCGTCCGGGACGACGAGCGCTGCGAGGTCGCCGAGCACCGCTGCGTGTTCCTCGACGAGCCGGCGCCCCCGTGGGACACCCCGCGCCCGGAGCCGGCGCCGCCCCCGCTGGGCAGCCTGCTCGACTCCGCGCGCAGCCGGCCGGTGGTGCTCACCGATCTCACTGTCCCGCCCTACGACCCGCTGGCGCTGCGCCGCGTGGTGGGCGTGCTCGCGCCGGTGTCCGACGGCCTGCTGGCCGGGGAGCACGCGAACCGCCCCGACCTGCCGCCCACGCTGTTCGCGGCGGAGGTGCGCGACGCCGGCGGCCGGCCGTGGACGACGCTGGCCTGCCGGGACCGCAACCGCGTGGTGCTCGAGCAGGAACTGGCCGGGCTCGCCGCGGTCGGCGTCGACGCGGTCCTCTGCGTGACCGGCGACGCGCGCGGCCCCGGCGTCCGGCCGGGCGTGACCCAGGTCTTCGACCTCGACGGCCCGCGGCTGGCCGCGCTGGCGGCCGCGGCCGGGCTGCCGGTCGCCGTGCCGGAGTCCCCGGCCGCGCCGCCGGTCTCCGGCCGGCCCGCGCGGGTGGCGGCCAAGGAGCGGGCGGGTGCCCAGGTGTGCGTGCTCAACCACGTCCGCACCCCGGCCGAGGTGGCGGCGTTCGTCGCCGCCGCCCGGGCCGCCGGCGCGACCCTGCCGTTCGTCGCCGCGGTCGCCGTCTACACCGACGAGCGCTCGGCGCGCGTGCTGCAGCGCTTCCCCGGCCTGCACGTGGACGGGGACACCGTCGAGACCGTCCTCGCCGCACCGGACCCCCGCGCGGCCGGCATCGCCGCCGCGGTCGATGAGGCGCGGGCGCTGCTGGCCGTCCCCGGGGTCGTCGGCGTCAACCTCTCCGGCCTCGCGTCGGCGGCCGGGGAGGCCGAGGGTGCGCGGGTCAAGGCCGAGGTGGCCGAGCGGACCAGGGAGGCAGTGTGCGAGCTCCCGAGCGCACCGGAGGCGGAGCAGCGCCCGCTCACCGGCCCGACGAGCCCCAACGAGGAGGTCCGGTGAGCGAGCTCGAGAGCGCGGCGATGGAGTCGGAGTTCGGCACCGTCGCCGGCTGGACCGAGGAGGCGGTGCACACCCTCGGAGCCGAGTACGCGGTCCCCGCCGGGTGCCGCGGCAGTGGCAGCGAGGGGGCGCTGCGCTGGCTGGCCGACCGGCTCGCGCTCACCGACGGCAGCCGCGTGCTCGACGACGGCGCCGGGGTGGGCGGGCCCGCGGGCTGGCTGGCCGCCGAGCGCGGGGTGCGGCCGGTCTGCGCCGAGCCGATGGCGGCCGCCGCCGGGGCCGCCGCCCGGCTGTTCGGCCTGCCGTCGGTGGCCGCGGTGGCCCAGGCCCTGCCGTTCCGCGACGCCGCCTTCGACGCCGCCTGGTGCCTGGGCGTGCTCTGCACGACGTCGGACAAGGCCGGTGCGCTGGCGGAGCTGGGCCGGGTGCTGCGCCCGGGCGGCCGGCTGGGACTGCTGGTGTTCGTCGCCGACCGCCCGCTGCCGCCACCCCTGCCGGAGGGCAACGAGTTCCCGGCGGCCGACGAGCTGCCGGGCCTGCTCGACGCCGCCGGGCTGCGGCTGCTGGAGACCGCGGACGCCGACCTCGGCGACAGCCCGCCGGAGTGGTCCGAGCGCGCCGACGCCGTGGACGCCGAGGTCGCCCGCCGGCACGGGGAGGACCCGCAGTGGCGGGAGGCGCAGGAGCAGTCCCGCCGGGTCGGCCGGCTGCTGTCGCAGGGGGCGCTGCGGCCCTGGCTGGGGGTCGCCGAGGCGGTGTGACCGCGTGAGATCTGCACAGTGGTCGCGATCAGGCCGCGGATGTTCGCCACTGTGCAGATCTCGCGGTGTAGCGGGACGACACGGTCCGCGGGTCACGCCGTCGAAACGCGCAGGACACACGCCCGAACTAGGTTCCCGGTCATGGCGGACCTCTTCGACGGCTACCCCCTCGGGGAGCAGTGGGACGAGATGTTCGGGGAGGCCGACCGGCCCCGGCCGGCGTACACGGGGCTGTACACCTCGCTGCAGCCGATGGCCGGCGAGGAGCTCTCCGCCCGCGCGGACCTGCTCTCCCAGACCTACCGGGACGCCGGGGTCACCTTCGCCCACGCCGGTGAGGAGCAGCCCTTCCCGCTCGACATCGTCCCGCGCGTGATCGGCGCCGAGGAGTGGTCGCTGGTCGAGCGCGGCGTCGCCCAGCGGGTGCAGGCCCTGGAGGCCTTCCTCGCCGACGTGTACGGCGCCGGCCAGGTCTTCGCCGACGGCGTGGTGCCGCGCAGCGTGGTCACCACCAGCGCCCACTTCCACCGGCAGGCGCACGGGCTGGTGCCACCCGGCGGGGTGCGCATCCACGTTGCCGGCATCGACCTGGTCCGCGACGAGGCCGGGGACTTCCGCGTCCTCGAGGACAACCTGCGCTCGCCGTCCGGGGTCAGCTACGTCATCACCAACCGCGCGGCGATGAGCCAGGTGCTGCCCGAGCTGTTCGCCGACCACCGCATCCAGCCGGTCGCCGACTACCCGACCCGCCTGCTGGCGGCCCTCAAGGCGTCGGCGCCGCCCCACGTGTCCGACCCGACGGTCGTCGTCCTCACCCCGGGCGTCTACAACTCCGCCTACTTCGAGCACGCGCTGCTGGCCCGCCAGATGGGCGTGGAGCTGGTGGAGGGCCGCGACCTGGTCTGCGCGGGCAACCAGGTCAGCATGCGGACGACCGACGGCCAGCGCCGCGTCGACGTCATCTACCGCCGCATCGACGACGAGTTCCTCGACCCGGTGCACTTCCGGCCCGACTCGGTGATCGGCTGCGCCGGGCTGCTCAACGCCGCGCGCGCCGGCCGGGTCACGATCGCCAACGCCGTCGGCAACGGCGTCGCCGACGACAAGCTGCTCTACACCTGGGTGCCCGACCTGGTCCGCTACTACCTGGCCGAGGAGCCGCTGCTGGCCAACGCCGAGACCCACCGGCTCGACGAGCCCGACGTGGTCGAGTGGGTGCTCGGGTCGCTGGACCAGCTGGTGCTCAAGCCGGTCGACGGCTCGGGAGGCAAGGGGATCGTGATCGGGCCGCGGGCCGACGAGCGGACGCTGGCGGAGCTGGCGGTCAGGGTGCGGGCCCGGCCGAGGGACTGGATCGCGCAGAAGCCGATCGGGCTGTCCACCTGCCCGACGCTGGTCGGCGGCCGGATCGCGCCACGGCACGTGGACCTGCGGCCGTTCGCGGTCAACGACGGGGAGCGGGTGTGGGTGCTGCCCGGCGGGCTGACGCGGGTCGCCCTGCCGGAGGGTGAGCTGGTGGTCAACTCCAGCCAGGGTGGCGGGTCGAAGGACACCTGGGTGCTCAGCCCGCCCCGCCCGGCCACCGCGCCCGAGGAGGAGCCGGCCGCCGACCTCACCCGCATCGAGTTCACCGCTGCCGACCTGGCCGGTGACTCGACGGCACCCGACCCCGGCCCGGCGAGCGACCTGCTCGTCGACCAGTCCCAGCAACAGCAGCAGTCGGAGGACCCCTCCCTCCTCAGCGCTCGCACGCTCGCGCCGAGCCTCCGGGAGGGGCCGGCCGCTGGTGGCGCCGGTCGGGTTCGTCGCGGCGGTCAGCCGTGCTGAGCCGGATCGCCGAGTCGCTGTTCTGGATCGGCCGCTACGTGGAGCGGGCCGACGACACCGCCCGGATCCTCGACGTGCACACCCAGCGGCTGGTCGAGGACCCGTGGATCGACGAGCGTCGCGCCTGCGCCAACCTCCTGTCGCTGATGGGCTCCCCGGTGCCCGAGGAGGAGGCCGACACCGAGCGGGTGCTGGCCACACTGGCCTTCGAGCGGGCCAGCCCGAGCTCGATCGTCGGCGCGCTGTCGGCGGCCCGGGAGAACGCCCGCGGCGCCCGCGAGGTGCTCTCGGCGGAGATCTGGGAGTCGCTGAACGTCACGCACAACGCGCTCCCGCAGCAGCGGACGATGGCCCGCCGGTACGGCCCGCACTCGCTGTTCCGGTTCGTCCGGGAGCGTTCGGCGATGGTGTTCGGGCTGGCCGACTCCACGATGAGCCGCGACGAGAGCTGGCTGTTCCTCGTCCTCGGCCGGTCGCTGGAGCGGGTGGACATGACCGCGCGGATCATCTCCACCCGGGTCCTGGCCGGGGACGCCGCGCCGTCCTGGACCCTGGTGCTGCGCTCCACCGGCGCCTACGAGCCCTACCTGCGCACCTACCGCGGGGTGGTGGACTCCAGCCGGGCCGCGGAGTTCCTCCTGCTCGACCGGCTGTTCCCGCGGTCGGTGTTCGCCTCGCTGGAGCAGGCCGAGGCGTGCCTGGCCGAGCTGGAGCGCTCGCCGCTGCGCGACGCCACCCGCATCGGCGTCGCCGGCGAGGCGCACCGGATCGTCGGGCGGGCGCGGACGATGCTCGAGTTCATGGCCGCCCCCGACCTGCTCGCCCAGCTCCCCGCCCGGCTGGAGGAGCTGCAGCGCACCTGCTCGCTGGCGAGTGCGGCGATCACCAACCGGTTCTTCACCGAGCAGGCGCCGCAGGTGTGGGTCCCGGAGGGGGTGGCGTGAACCAGTCGCAGAGCTCGGCCGGGCAGACCCAGTCGCTGGGCGGGCAGACCCAGGCGCAGCGGTCGGGTCCCCGGCCGCCGGGCGACCGGTGGCGGCTGCAGGTCGTGCACCGCACCCGCTTCCGCTACGGCGGGCCGGTGCGGTCGTCCTACAACGAGGCGCGGCTGACCCCGGAGAACAGCAGCCGCCAGACGACGCTGCGCTCACGGGTGGAGATCGAGCCGGCCGCCAACGCCTTCCCCTACCGCGACTACTGGGGCTCCACGGTCACCGCCTTCGACCTGCACACCCCGCACACCGAGCTGGTGGTCACCGGGACCTCGATCGTCGAGGCCGGCCCGGAGCCGGTCGAGCACGAGCACGTGGACTGGGCGCGGCTGCGCGGACCCGACGTCCGCGACCGGTTCGGCGAGCTGCTCGCCCCCACCGCCCTGACCGCGATGGACGACGACGTCGTCGCCGAGGTCCGCGCGGAGGTCGGCGACGCCCCGCCGCACGAGGCAGGGGCGGCGGTCTGCCGGCTGGTGCGCGACCGGATGGCGTACCTGTCCGGGTCCACCAACGTGAAGACCAACGCGATGCAGGCGTGGAGCTCCGGGAAGGGGGTGTGCCAGGACATCTCGCACGTGACCGTCGGCCTGCTGCGCGCCCTCGGCCTGCCCGCGCGGTACGTCTCGGGCTACCTGCACCCCAAGCGGGAGGCCGGGGTGGGGATCACGGTCACCGGCGAGAGCCACGCCTGGGTGGAGTGGTGGGACGGCGGCTGGTGCGCCTTCGACCCGACCAACGCCACCGAGGTCGGCACCCGGCACGTGACCCTCGGCCGGGGCCGCGACTACGGCGACGTACCCCCGTTCAAGGGGATCTTCTCCGGGCCGGCCAGCGAGGGGCACACCGTCACCGTCGAGGTCACCCGCCTGGCCTGAGGCAGGCCCCGTCGTCCCACGCGGCGGGCAGCCGCTCGGTGCGTCGGGTCAGCCGCGGTGCCCAGTGCGCGGGAGCGGCGTCCAGCCAGGCGGCGCCGGCGTCGGCGAGCCGGCCGTCGGAGCGCAGTGGCGCCCAGCCGCGCAGCACCCGCAGCGCCTCGGCCACGGTGACCAGCACCCGCCCGACCCCGCGCCGGCGCACCACGGGGTCGACGGTGACGGTGTCGACGACGCCGGAGCGGGTCCACCAGCGGACCTCGCCGACCCGGTCGCCCGTGCGCACGCCCCGGGCGGCGGCCTGGTGCGGGCCCACCAGCGAGCCCGGGCGGAACTCGGGGCCGGAGAAGGCGAGCAGGGAGACCGAGGGGACCCCGCTGGCGCTGTGGTGGACCTCGGTGAACCACAGCGGCGGGCACCGGTCGGCGAGGGTCTGGGCCGGTTCGACCCGCACCACGGCGCCGTCGGCGACCCGGTAGCGCAGGTCGACCAGCCAGCCGCCCGGCCGCCGTCCCCGGGAGTGGAGCGCGGTGAGGTCCACCGGCGTCCCGTCGGGGAAGCGCTCGGAGGCCACCGCGACCAGCGAGTGCTCGGCCGACGCCGGCCCCCGCTCGGCCAGCCGCGCCCACCAGACCGACGCCGGGGCGGCCGCCGGGTCGCGGGACGCCCGGCGGACGGCGACCAGCGTCGCCCGGGCCGCCTGCTGCGCACCGCGGACCGGGAGCGCGGTCCCTCCGGCGAGAACAACCGCCGCGGTCATCGTCCACCTCCTGGGGAGTGCTGCGGGATCGATCGGCCCGACCCTCGGACGGGCGGCTTGGGCGGCCCTTGCGGGTCACTTGCGGCGCGCTGGCCGGGCACGAGGCGAGCCGGTTCCGGGCGGCGTCCCGGGAGCCAGCGGCCGCTGTCCCGGGGCGGTCGGGAACCGCGCCCGGGCCGGGCGGATACTGGGGATCCCATGAGCGCACCCGTCAATCTGGTCAACCTCGAGCGGGTGCAGAAGGCGCACGGCACGACCGTGCTGCTCGACGACGTCTCGCTCGGCATCGCCGCCGGTGAGCGGATCGGCGTGGTCGGCCGCAACGGCAGCGGCAAGTCCACGCTGCTCGGCGTCCTGACCGGCCGGGAGGACCCCGACACCGGCCGGGTCACCCGCCGAGCGGACCTCGCCCTCGGAGTCCTGGACCAGTCCGGCACCCTGCCGCCGGGCGCCACGGTGCGCGACGTCGTCCTGCCGGCGGACCTGTTCGCCGCCGAGCACGAGTGGGCCGCCGACCCGGCCGTGCGCAGCGTGCTGACCGGGCTGGAGCTCGACCGGCTGGGCCTGGACTCGCCCGTGGCGCCGATGTCCGGCGGCGAGCGCCGGCGGGTGGCGCTGGCCGCCCAGCTGATCCGGCCCCTGGACCTGCTGGTCCTCGACGAGCCGACCAACCACCTCGACGTCGAGGGCGTGGCGTGGCTGGCCGACTACGTGAAGGACCGGGTCGGCGCGCTGGTCGTCGTCACCCACGACCGGTGGTTCCTCGACGAGGTCTGCACCCGCACCTGGGAGGTCGCCGACGGCAAGGTGCACGCCTACGACGGCGGGTACGCGGCGTACACGCTGGCGCGGGCCGAGCGGGCGCGGATCGCGGCGGTCACCGAGGAGCGGCGGCTGAACCTGGTGCGCAAGGAGCTCGCCTGGCTGCGCCGCGGCCCGCCCGCACGGACGAGCAAGCCGCGCTTCCGGATCGAGGCGGCCCAGGCGCTCATCGAGGACGTGCCGCCGCCGCGCGACTCGATGGCGCTGAAGGGCTTCGCCGCCCGCCGGCTCGGCAAGACCGTCTACGACGTCGAGGACGTCGACTACGCCGTCCCCTCCGACGACGGCCCCCGGTCGCTCTTCAGCGACCTGACCTGGCACGTCGGCCCCGGCGACCGGATCGGCGTCGTCGGCGTCAACGGCGCGGGCAAGACCTCGCTGCTGCGGCTCCTGGTCGGGGAGACCGAGCCCGACCGCGGCCGCGTGGTGCGCGGCAAGACGGTCGCGCCGGCGTACCTCTCCCAGCACGTCGCCGAGCTCGACGGCCGGCTGCGCGTGCTGGAGGCGGTGCAGGAGGTCGCCCGGATCGCGCGGATCGGCGACCAGGAGATCTCCGCGTCCTCACTGGCCGAGCGGTTCGGGTTCGCGGCGTCCCGGCAGTGGACGCCGGTGGGCGACCTCTCCGGCGGGGAGCGGCGGCGGCTGCAGCTGCTGCGGCTGCTCATGGGGGAGCCGAACGTGCTGCTGCTCGACGAGCCGACCAACGACCTCGACATCGACACGCTCACCGCGCTCGAGGACCTGCTCGACGGTTTCCCGGGCACCGTGCTGGTGGTCAGCCACGACCGGTACTTCGTCGACCGGGTGTGCGACTCGGTCGTCGCGCTCATGGGCGACGGCTCGCTGGCCGCCCTGCCCGGCGGGGTGGAGGAGTACCTGGCCCGCCGCGCGGCCGGCGAGGCGCAGCTGCCCTCTGCCGGAGGCCGGGTGGCGGAGCCCGCGCCCGTCGCCGACACCGCGCCGGCCCGCTCGGCCGGTGAGGTGCGGGCGGCCCGCAAGGAGGCCGCCCGCCTCGAGCGGCGCCTGGAGAAGCTCACCGCCGAGGAGGAGCGGC
This sequence comes from Geodermatophilus sp. SYSU D00697, assembly GCF_054050175.1. Lineage (NCBI taxonomy): Bacteria > Bacillati > Actinomycetota > Actinomycetes > Geodermatophilales > Geodermatophilaceae > Geodermatophilus > Geodermatophilus sp. SYSU D00697. The sequence goes on along the minus strand of NZ_JBJGYV010000033.1, from coordinate 10,574 downwards.
TGCACGGCGAGCTCGCGGCCGCCGCCACCGACCACGCGCGGGTGCTGGAGCTCGACGAGCGGCTGCGGGCGGTGCTCGCCGAGAAGGAGCAGGTCGAGACCGACTGGCTGGAGGCCGCGGAGGTCGCCGAGGGCTGACCCCCGGCGGTGGGAGCCCGCCGCGAGGCTGACGCCGGGCGGTAGGGGCCCGCCACGAGGCTGACGCCGGGCGGCCGGAGCCCACCGACCTCCGGCTGGGTCCCGGTCCGCGCACGCTCGTGCTCTGCGTACCGCTGGCAGGCAGAGCACGAGCGTCCCGGGAGCCGACGACGCCGGCAGGACCTCGTGCTCTGCGTACCGATGGCAGGCAGAGCACGAGCGGGCCGGGGGCCCACGACGGTGGCGGGACCTCGTGCTCTGCGTACCGCTGGCAGGCAGAGCACGAGGTCCTCCGGCAGGTGGTGGTGCGGGGTCAGACGGCGGTGCGCTCGGCGCGGCGGCGGGCGATCATCCGCAGGCCGACGACGACCGCCGGGGCCGCCCCCACCAGCGCGAAGCCGGCGTACAGCAGCGGGGTGAACGTCAGCGCCGCCGACAGGACCAGGCAGGCCACGGCCGGGACCAGCAGCCACCAGCTGATGACACCGGCCCGCGCCAGACCCGCGTAGCCGACGAGCGGGCCGAGCAGACCCAGCAGCGTCACGGTGCCGACGACGCCCACCGCCGCCGAGCCCTGCACCGACTCGAACAGCGCCAGCGCGGTGTCGGCGGGCAGCTCGCGGCCGATGCCCCCGGTCCAGAAGTCGTACAGGACCAAGCCGGTCACCGTGACCAGGCCGATCGCCGACAGGAGGGCGCCGACGACCGTCGGCACGCGCCCACGGCGGCCGCGGACCAGCGCGGGGGCCGCCAGCCAGGCCAGGCCCGACGCCATGGTCCCGTAGTGCAGCAGCAGGGCCGACAGCGCCGTCTGCCCCTCGTCGCGGGCCAGCGCGGCGATGTAGTCGGCGTCGGCCATCGAGGCCTGCGGTGGCGAGGTGGCCATGCCGGCCACGTAGAGGAGCGAGCCCGCGACCAGGGCGCCACCGGCGATGGTGAGCATGAGGGAGCCGGCGCTGCGGTCGGAGGTCTCGGGGGTCGTGGGGGAGGGAGCCGTGCGGACGTCGGTGGTCATCGTTCCTCGTCGGGTCGGGTGCACCGCCTCGGTGCGGTGTCGACGAGGAAGCTAGGAACCCGGCCCTGACCTGCGCGTCCGTCGCGGCGCACCGACCCGCCTCCGCCGTACGGCGGACCCCGACACGACGGCGTTCGGCCGCGCGGGGGATCCCCCGGGCGCCGGCGGGCCCCTAGCGTGCTCGGCATGCCCCGCTGGCCGGTCGACCCGCGCACGCGCCGTCTCTTCTGGCCGGCCGTGGGCGCCCTGCTCGGCGCGCTGTCGGTGTTCGAGTGGTTCGTCGAGGGCTTCGACCGCAACCAGTTCGCGCTGGCCGCGCCGGGCATCCTGGTCGGCGCGCTGCTCGCCGTCTGCCCGCGGTGGCCGGCGGTCACCGCGGTCCTGGGTGCGCTCACCGTCCTGCTGAACCTCCTGGGCGGCGCGCCCGGCCCGGGCGGCTCCCAGCTGGTCGGCATGGGCCTGCTGGTCGGCCACGCGGTCGCCGTCCTCCCGGCCCGCCCGGCGGCCCGGGCGGCCGGAGCCGCCATCGTGCTGGCGACCGCACTGGGCTCGGTCTTCGCACCCAACCCCTGGGAGTCGGTCTTCTACCTGCTCGTCCTCGGTGCCGCGGCGACGGTCGGCGCCCTGGTCGCCCAGTCCCGCCGGCGCGCCGAGGAGCTGCAGGTGCTCGCCGCCCGGCTGGCCGAGCAGCAGGAGACGGTCGCCGCGGCGGCCACGACCACCGAGCGCGCCCGCATCGCCCGCGAGGTGCACGACTCGGTCGCCCACGCGGTCAGCGTGATGGTGCTGCAGATGGGCGGGCTGCGGCGACTGCTGCCCGACCACCCCGAGGCCCAGGAGGTCCTGCGCGGCCTGGAGAAGCTCGGCCGTGACTCGGTCGACGAGATGCGCCGCGTCGTGGGCATCCTGCGCGAGCAGCCGGACAGCGAACCGGCCCCGCTGCCCTCGCTGTCCCGGCTGGACGCGGTCCTCGACGATCTGCGGGCCGGTGGCATGCCGATCGAGCTCGTGGTCACCGGCGACCCGGTGGAGCTGCCCCAGCTGGTCGACGTCTCCGCCGTCCGGGTGGTACAGGAGGCGCTGTCCAACGTCGTCCGGCACGCCGGCGCCGCGGCCACCCGGGTGACCGTCGACCACGCGGCCGACCGGGTCACGGTGACCGTGACCGACGACGGCCGGGCGCGGGTGGCGACGCCGCCGCCGGTCCCGGGCACCGGCGGGCACGGGCAGCTGCACATGCGCGAGCGGGTCTCCGTCGTCGGCGGCCGGCTCGAGGTGGGCCCGGTCCGCGGCGGTGGCTACCGGGTGTGCGCGTCCTTCCCGCTCCCCGCCGCCGAGCGGCCGGCGCCCGCGGAGGTGGGGGCGTGACGATCCGGGTGGTGCTGGTCGACGACCAGGCGATGGTGCGCACCGGGCTGCGCATGGTGCTCGCCGCCGAGCCCGACATCGAGGTGGTCGGCGAGGCGGCCGACGGCGCGGCCGGGGTGCGGGTGGTCACCGACACCCGTCCGGACGTCGTCCTGCTCGACGTGCGCATGCCGGGGATGGACGGGCTGGAGGCCGCCCGCCGGATCGTCGCCGCGGAGCTGCCGACGCGGATCGTCGTGCTCACCACCTTCGACGAGGACGAGTACGTGGCCGCTGCGCTGCGGGCCGGCGTCAGCGGTTTCCTGCTCAAGGTGGCCCCGCCCGAGGACCTCGTCGCCGCCGTCCGGACCGTCGCCGCGGGGCACGGGCTGCTCGACCCGGCCGTGACGCTGCGGGTCATCGAGTCCTTCGCCACGGCGCCGGCACCCGACCCGGCGCGGGCCGGGGAGCTGGCCCAGCTGACCGACCGGGAGACCGACGTCCTCGCCCTGGTGGCCGCCGGGCTGTCCAACGCCGAGATCGCCGCGCGGCTGTACCTCGGCGAGGCCACGGTCAAGACCCACGTGAGCCGGGTACTGCTCAAGCTGGGTCTCCGGGACAGGGTGCAGGCGGTCGCGTTCGCCTACGAGAGCGGCCTGGTCACGCCCGGCCGGTGAGTCGGAGGACCCCGCTGCCCCCACCACTCGCAGGCTCGCGGTGGGCCCCTGCAGCGGGGCCGGGGCCAAACGCCCTGCCGGGTAGAGTGATGGTCACCGCCGGCCGTCGACGACCGACGTCAGTGGTCCCCGAGCCGCCCTCCGACTCCCGGGAGACCCGTGATCGCACTGCTCCTCCTCCACCTGCTGGCTGCGCTGCTGGCGCCCGTCCTCGTGCGGTGGTGGGGGAGGCAGGCCTTCGTCGTCCTCGCGCTCGTGCCGGCCGCCGGCTTCGTCTGGACCCTGGTGCAGCTGCGGACGGTCGTGGCCGGCGACGAGGTCCGCGAGACCGTGCCGTGGATCCCGGCCCTCGACCTCGAGATCGCGCTGCGGCTCGACGCCCTCGCGCTGGCCTTCGCCGCGCTGGTCACCGGGGTGGGCGCGCTGGTCCTGCTCTACTGCGCCCGGTACTTCGGCCCCGACGACGAGGGCACCGGCCGGTTCGCCGGGTGCCTCACCGCCTTCGCGGGCTCCATGCTGGGCCTGGTCCTCGCCGACGACCTGCTGCTGCTCTACGTCTTCTGGGAGCTCACCACCGTCTTCTCGTTCCTGCTCATCGGCGGCTCGGGACGGCGGCTGGCCGCGCGGCGGGCGGCCTCGCAGGCGCTGATCCTGACCACCGCCGGCGGGCTGGCCATGCTGGTGGGGCTGATCCTCGTCGGGCAGGCCAGCGGCTCGTTCCTGCTCTCGGAGGTCGTCGTCGCCCCCGGCAGCGGCCCGGCGATGGTCGCCGGGACGGCGCTGGTGCTCGCCGGCGCGGTGACCAAGTCGGCGATGGTCCCGTTCCACTTCTGGCTGCCCGCGGCCATGGAGGCGCCCACCCCGGTCAGCGCCTACCTGCACGCCGCGGCGATGGTGAAGGCCGGGATCTACCTGGTCGCCCGGCTGGCGCCCGGCTTCGCCGACGTCCCGGGGTGGCGGCCGGTGGTGCTCGGCCTGGGCGTGGCCACGATGCTGGTCGGCGGCTACCGGGCGTTGCGGCAGTCCGACCTCAAGCTGCTGCTGGCCTTCGGCACGGTCAGCCAGCTCGGCTTCCTCATGACGCTGGTGGGCGGGGGCAGCCGCGAGCTGGCCGCCGCCGGCCTGGTCATGACCATGGCCCACGCGCTGTTCAAGTCCACCCTGTTCCTCACCGTCGGCGTGGTCGACCACGCCACCGGGACCCGCGACCTGCGCGAGCTGTCGGGGCTGGGCCGGCGGCTGCCGGTGCTGGCCGGCATCGGCGTACTGGCCGGGGCGTCGATGGCCGGGCTCCCGCCGCTGCTCGGGTTCGTCGGCAAGGAGGCGGCGTTCACCGCGCTGTGGGACGTCGGCCTGCCCGACCGGAGGGCCGCGGTCGTCGTCCTCGCCGGCCTGGTCCTCGGCTCGGTCCTCACCGTCGCGTACACGGCCCGCTTCCTGTGGGGCGCCTTCGCCCGCAAGCCGGGTGTCGAGGACACCGAGCCCGCGCACCCGCCCGGCCCGCTGTTCCTCGCCGCGCCGGTGGTCCTGGCCCTGACCGGGCTGCTCGCGGGGCCGGCCAGCCCACTGCTCGAGCCGCTGGTCGCGGGGTACGCCGACACGCTCCCGCTGCTCGGACCGGAGGTCGAGCACCTGGCGCTCTGGCACGGCTGGCAGCCGGCCCTGGCGCTGTCGGCGCTCACGGTCGCCGGCGGCCTCGCGCTGTTCGCCGTCCGCACGAGGGTGTACCGGGTGCAGCGGAACCTGGCCGTGGGCGCGTCGGCCGACGAGGGCTACTGGAACGTCATCCAGGGCCTGGACCGGCTGTCGGTGCTGGTCACCGGCACCACCCAGCGCGGCTCGCTGCCGGCGTACCTGGGCACCATCCTCGTCGCGGTGCTGGCCCTCCCGGGCACGATCCTGCTCACCCGCGCGCCGTGGCCGGGGGAGTGGCGGGCCTGGGACACCCCGGTGCAGGCGATGGTGGGCGTCGTCGTGGTCACCGCCGCGGTGCTCGCGCTGCGCATCCGGCAGCGGCTGTCGGCGGTGCTGGTCGTCGGGGTGACCGGCTACGGGGTCGGCGTCCTCTTCGCCCTGCAGGGCGCCCCCGACCTGGCGCTCACCCAGTTCCTCGTCGAGACCCTCACCGTCGTCGTCTTCGTCCTCGTGCTGCGGATGCTGCCCAAGGACATCACCGAGCGGCACCGCCCCCGCGAACGCGCCGTGCGCGGGGTGATCGCGGTCGCCGTCGGGGCGTTCATGGCGGTGGTCGGTGCCGTCGCCCTGGCCGCGCGCACCGCGACGCCGGTGTCGGTGGACTACCCGGCACAGGCCTACGACTTCGGTGGGGGCAAGAACGTCGTCAACGTGACCCTCGTCGACATCCGCGCCTGGGACACCCTCGGGGAGATCTCGCTGCTGGTCGTCGCCGCCACCGGCGTGGCCAGCCTGGTCTTCCTGCGTGGCCGCACCGGCGGGGTCGAGCGGATCGACAGCGGGGAGCTGGCGCGGCGCCGTCCCGCCGGTGGGCGGGCCCCGCGCAACCGCTGGCTGGCGGCGACCGCCGCCCTCGACCCGGCCCGCCGCTCGGTGGTGCTCGAGGTGATCACCCGGATCCTGTTCCACACCATCACGCTGTTCTCGGTCTACCTGCTCTTCTCCGGCCACAACGAGCCCGGCGGGGGCTTCGCCGGTGGATTGGTCGCCGGCCTCGCGCTCGTGCTGCGCTACCTGGCCGGCGGACGCTACGAGCTGGGCGAGGCCGCGCCGGTGGCCCCGGGTCTGCTGCTGGGGACCGGCCTGCTGTTCGCCGGGACCACCGGGGTCGCCGGGCTGCTGCTGGGTGCCGAGGTCCTGCAGACGGCGATCCTCGAGACCGACCTGCCGGTGCTCGGCCACGTGAAGCTCGTGACCTCGCTGTTCTTCGACACCGGCGTCTACCTGATCGTCGTCGGGCTGGTCCTCGACGTGCTGCGCAGCCTGGGCGCGGAGCTGGACCGCCAGGAGGACGAGGACGACCCGATCGAGCTCAACCCCGGAGAGGTGGTGGTCCGATGACCCCGACGATCGTGCTGCCGGTGGTGATCGGCGGCCTCTACGCCGCCGGGGTGTACCTGCTGCTCGACCGCAGCCTCACCCGCGTGCTGCTGGGCTTCCTGCTGCTCGGCAACGCCACCAACCTGCTGCTGCTGTCCGCCGGCGGCCCGGCGGGGCTGGCCCCGATCCTGGGCTACTCCGAGGCCGAGGACATGAACGACCCGCTCCCGCAGGCGCTGATCCTCACCGCGATCGTCATCACCTTCGGCGTCGCGGCGTTCGTGCTCGCGATGATCCACCGGTCCTGGCGGCTGGTGCACCAGGAGGTCGTGGGCACCGACGAGGAGGACCGCCTGGTCGCGGCGCGCTCGGGCACCGACGCCGACGAGCTCGACCCCGACGACCTCGCCCCCGAGGACCGCATCGCCGGGCACGCGGACAGCCTGCACGAGGACGCCGACGGGCTGCCCGCCGACGACGTCGACCTGCCGGCGGGGGCGCGGTGATCCGCGTCCTGGCCCCGCTGCCGGTCCTGCTGCCGCTGCTGGGGGCGGCCGTCGCCCTGCTGGTGTCCGGTCACCCGCGGTTCCAGCGGCTGGTCAGCCTCGCCGTCCTCACCACGGTGCTCGCCGTCTCGGTGACCCTGCTGCTCGTCGCGGACGCCGAGGGCGCCACCTCGGTCGCCGTCGGCGGCTGGCCGGTCCCGCTGGGCATCGTCCTCGTCGTCGACCGGCTCTCGGCCCTGATGCTCGTGGTCGCCTCGACCGTCACCCTCGGCGTGCTGGTGTTCGCCGTCGGCCAAGGCACCGCCGACGGCGCGGAGGAGACGCCGCTGTCGATCTTCCACCCGACCTTCCTCGTGCTCGTCGCGGGCGTGAGCAACGCCTTCCTCGCCGGGGACCTGTTCAACCTCTACGTCGGGTTCGAGATCCTGCTCATGGCGTCGTACGTGCTGCTCACCCTGGGCGGCACCGCGCCCCGGATCCGCGGCGGCATCACCTACGTCATCGTCAGCCTGACCAGCTCGCTGGTCTTCCTGGCCGCGATCGGGCTGGTCTACGCGGCGACCGGCACCGTCAACATGGCCGACCTCGCGCTGCGGCTGGGCGACCTGCCCGAGGGCACCCAGGTCCTGCTGCAGTCGATGCTGCTCATCGCCTTCGGCATCAAGGCCGCGGTGTTCCCGTTGTCGGCCTGGCTCCCGGACAGCTACCCGACCGCCCCCGCACCGGTCACCGCGGTCTTCGCCGGGCTGCTCACCAAGGTCGGTGTCTACGCGATCATCCGCACGCAGACCCTGCTGTTCCCGCAGGGGGCCCTCGACGACCTGCTCATGTGGGCGGCACTCGCCACCATGCTCATCGGCATCCTCGGCGCGGTCGCCCAGACCGACCTGCGGCGGCTGCTGTCGTTCACCCTGGTCAGCCACATCGGCTACATGGTGTTCGGCATCGCCCTGGGGACGGCGAGCGGCCTGGCCGGCGCGGTGTTCTACGTGGCCCACCACATCGCCATCCAGACGACGCTGTTCCTCGTCGCCGGGCTGGTCGAGCGTCAGGGTGGGACGACGTCGGTGAACAAGCTCGGCGGCCTGGCCCGGCGCTCGCCGCTGCTGGCGGTGCTGTTCTTCGTGCCCGCCATGAACCTCGCCGGGATCCCGCCGCTGTCGGGCTTCGTCGGCAAGCTCGGGCTGCTCCAGGCCGGCGTGGCCGACGGCAGCGCGCTCGCGCTGACCCTCGTCGCCGGCGGGGTGGTCACCAGCCTGCTGACCCTGCTCGCGATCGCCCGGGTGTGGACCCGCGCGTTCTGGCGGCCGCCCACGCAGGCGCCCGCCGACGACACCGCGGCCGCGGCCGCCGCCGACGCCGGTGCCGACCTCGTCCCGACGACCCCCGACGGCGCGCCGGGACCGGCGGCGTCGGACGGCCGGTCTGCGACCGCCAGCGGGGACGGCCGTCCCCGCACCGCGCTCGAGGACGCGTGGCGGCGGCACACCCGGGTGGCGACGGCGGCCGAGCCCGACCTGCCGCCGCCGGCGGCCGCCACCCGGGCCCTGCGGCCGTTGCCGGCCACGATGGTGGCGGCGACCGCGGCCCTGGTCGCGGTCACCGTGTCGCTGACCGGCCTGGCCGGGCCGCTGTACGGGATCGCGCAGCGCGCCGCCGACGACCTGCTCGACCGCACGCCCTACATCTCGTCGGTCTTCGACCGGGAGCAGCCGTGAGCGAGCGTGCGAGCTCACGCGTGTGCACAGCACCGTCGGGCACGGCCGCGACGAGCGCCGGCGAGGAGGGGCCGTGACCGTCGAGCCCGCCGTCACCCGGCTGCGGCACCAGATCCCGCTGCTGGTCTGGCTGGTGCTGGTCTGGATCCTGCTGTGGGGCACCTGGTCGTGGGCGAACGTCCTCTCCGGGGTCGTCGTCGCGCTGGTCGTGACGGTGCTGCTGCCGCTGCCGCACGTCGTCGGGGGCACGCGGGTGCGCCCGCTGGCGGCGCTGCGGTTCCTCGCCCGCTTCGTCGTCGACCTGGTGGTGTCCGGGGCGCAGGTCGCCTGGCTGACCCTGCGTCCCGGCGGCGCGGGCATGTCGGCGATCGTGCAGGTGCAGCTGCGCACCGACTCCGACCTGCTGCTGACGATGGTCGCCGAGGCGGTGTCCCTGGTCCCGGGGTCGCTGGTCCTCGACCTGGACCGGGAGGAGAGGCTGATCACCGTGCACATCCTCGGCGTGCCCGACCTCGAGGCGGTGGCGCGGGAGAAGGAGCGGGTGCTGGCCACCGAGGACCGGCTGGTCCGGGCGTTCGGCTCACCCGCCGAGGTCGCCGCCCTCGACGCCGCACCCGGACGCCGTCCGGCCGGGAGGAGGACGCCGTGATCGTCGGCTACCTGCTCTACGGCCTGATCGGCGCCGGCGCGGTACTGACGCTGGTCCGGCTGGCTCGCGGGCCCTCGCTGCTCGACCGCGTGGTGGCCACCGACACGCTGCTGGTGATCATCTCGGCGGGCCTGGCGGTCTACGCCGCGCTGGAGCGGAACGCGAGCGTCGTCCCGGTGCTGGTGGTGGTGTCGCTGCTGGCGTTCGTCGGCACGGTGTCGGTCGCCCGCTACGTGGGCGGGATGCTCGTGCGGGCCCGGACCGACGACGGCCGGGACCTCGGCCTGCCGGTCGCCGCCGAAGAGCGGGAGGCCTCGTCGTGACCTCGTTCGCCGACGTCGTGGCGATGGCCTGCCTGGTCGCCGGGGCGTTCCTCTGCCTGACGGCGGGGCTGGGCCTGCTGCGCTTCCCCGACGTGCTCTCCCGGATGCACGCCGGCACCAAACCCCAGGTACTGGGCGTGCTGCTGGTGATGGTCGGCGCGGCGATCCGGCTCTCGGGCTGGTCGGCGACGTGGATGCTGCTGCTGGTCGCGGCCTTCCAGCTGCTCACCGCGCCGGTGAGCGCACACATGATCAGCCGGGTTGCCTACCGGCGGCGGCACGTGCGCCGCGACCTCCTGCTGGTCGACGAGCTCGGCGCCGCCGGCCACCAGGACCCGGTGTACCGCGGCGACGAGCCCGGCGACGCCCCGCCCGAGTCCGTCGCCGGCCGGTAGGCCGCTCACCCCAGCTGGCCGAGCCAGAAGGGCAGTCCCTGGTCGTCGCGGCAGTAGGCCGACAGCCCGAAGGACTGTCGCTCGACCTCCCCGGCCTGCCCGCCCGCGGTCCGCACCGCAGCGACGGCGACCTCGATGTCGTCGACCGCGTACATCGGCACCGCCCCGAGGTCGTGGGACGCGCCGCCGGCGATGCCGACCATCGGGGTCACCGACTGGTCCTCCCAGCCGTCCTCGACACGCCCGGGGCTCATCGACCAGTCGAGCACCGCCCCGTAGAAGTCGCGGGCGCGGGCGCCGTCCGGGACCCGCAGGGTCAGGTACACCGTGTCCCCGCAGTGCACCGGGGGGCGGGACGCGGCCGGGGCGCCGGCGGGGGTCTGCAGCATCCACCGGTGGCCGAACGGGTCCACGACGACGCCGGTGCGGCCGTACGGGGCGTCGGCCGGCTCGCGCTCGACCGTGGCCCCGGCCGCGGCGGCCCGCGTGACGGCCGCGTCGGCGTCCGCGACCGCCAGGTGCAGGCTCACGCTGACCCGGCCCTCAGCCGGCCCGGTGAGCCCCAGCTCCGGGTGCTCGTCGGCGAGGTAGAGGGTCGACCCGCCGACGTCGAGCTCGGCGTGGCCGATGCGGTCGTCGTCCATGACGTACGGGTCCCCGACGAGGCGGGCACCGAGGGCCTCGGCGTACCAGTTCATCGCCGCGCGTGCGTCGCGGACGACGAGGTAGGGGGTGAGCTGCGACATCGGGCTGGCCTCCCGTGGCTCGGGTGCGGGTGCCACGACGGCACCC
>NZ_JBJGYV010000032.1:0-52514 GCF_054050175.1 Geodermatophilus sp. SYSU D00697 | reverse complement strand
CGATGCGGACGTAGAGTGCGGTCAGGAGGGTGTTGAGGTCGGTCGTCACAACCCGAGCCTGAACACCCTCCGTCCGCGTCTACAGCGCCCTTCGACCCTCCGGGTCGATAGGACTTACTCGTCTAGGCGAGCCAGACGACCCCGGCCTGGCGGCCGGTGACCCTGTCGCGGCGGTGGGAGAACAACCGGCGGTCCTCGACGGTGCACCGCGGGTCGTGCACCACCTGCGCCACCCCGGCGCCGGCCAGCAGCTCGGCCAGCCCGGCGCGCAGGTCCAGTCCGGGGGTCCCCCGGCGGGTGCGGACGGCGGCCGACGGCGCCACGCGGGCCACCTCGGCCTGCATCGCGCGTGGCACCTCGTAGCAGGCCCCGCACACGGCGGGGCCGAGCAGGGCGGTGACGTCGGCCGGCCGGCTGCCCAGCCGCCCCATGGCGGCCAGCGCGGCCGGGACGACGCCGCGCCGGACACCCTCCCGTCCGGCGTGCACCGCGGCGACCACACCGGCCACCGAGTCGGCGAGCAGCACCGGCACGCAGTCGGCCACCAGCACGCACAGCACCAGGCCGGGCGTGCGGGTGACCAGGGCGTCGGTCCCCGGCAGCGGGCCGCGGACGGGTCCGTCGACCACGGCGACGCCGGTCCCGTGGACCTGGTCCATCCAGACCAGCCGGTCCTCGGCGACGCCGAGCTCGCGGGCCAGCCGCGCCCGGTTGGCCGCGACGTCGGCGGGGTCGTCCCCGACGTGGCCGCCGAGGTTGAACGAGTCGTAGGGAGGACGGGACCGGCCGCCCCGCCGGTCGGTGACGACCCGTCGGGGTCGTACCGCCTGCGGGGCGGCCGGGGAGGAGCTCACGGCGTGGCCCCCGTGCAGGGGTCCGCCGCAGCCCCGTCCAGGGCACCACCCCGAGCGTGCGAGGGGTGGGGAGGACGGGGTCCTTCCATGGCGGGGGGCACGGGCGGCCCTCCTGCCGGGGCCCGCAGCGAGCGTGCGAGCCGCGGGGGGCAGGAGGCGGCCCCTGTGCAGGGGCCCGCCACGAGCCTGCGAGTGGTGGGGGGCACAGGGGTCCTTCTACTGGCGCAGGAACTCCGGGATGTCGAGCTCCTCCTCGAAGTCCTCGTCGGAGAGCGGCCGCCGTCCTCCGGCGGTCGCGCTCTGCGCCGGGGGCAGCGGCGGCACGGTGATGCCCGGGCCGGCGGGGCGGGCGGGCAGCTGCGAGGTCGGGGGCAGCGGAGCCGGCTGGACCGGCGGCGTCGCGGACGCCGAGCCGAGCAGCCGCTCGCCGGTCTGCGCGGGCCCTGCCGCGGTCACCGGCTGGGGGTGCACCGGCATGCGCGGGGTGGCCGGCGGGGCGACCGGGGCCGCGGACGGCACCGAGGCGATCCCGGCGTCCTTGCGACCGGCCGGCTTGCCGCCGTCGAAGCCGGCGGCGATGACGGTCACCCGCACCTCGTCGCCGAGGGCGTCGTCGATCACCGCGCCGAAGATGATGTTGGCGTCGGCGTGCGCGGCGTCGGAGACCAGCGAGGCGGCCTCGTTGATCTCGAACAGGCCGAGGTCCGAGCCACCCGAGATCGACAGCAGCACGCCGTGCGCGCCCTCCATCGAGGCCTCGAGCAGCGGGCTGGCGATGGCCTGCTCGGCGGCCAGCAGCGCCCGGTTGTCGCCGCGCGCGCTGCCGATGCCCATGAGGGCCGACCCGGCGCCGGACATGACCGACTTGACGTCGGCGAAGTCCAGGTTGATCAGGCCCGGCGTGGTGATCAGGTCGGTGATGCCCTGGACACCGGAGAGGAGCACCTGGTCGGCGGTCCGGAAGGCGTCCATGACGCTGACGTTCCGGTCACCGAGCTGCAGCAGCCGGTCGTTGGGGATGACGATGAGCGTGTCGCACTCGTTGCGCAGCTCCTCGATGCCCGACTCGGCCTGCACGGCCCGCCGCTTGCCCTCGAAGGAGAACGGGCGGGTGACCACGCCGATGGTGAGCGCCCCGAGCTTGCGGGCGATGGAGGCGACGACGGGCGCGCCACCGGTGCCGGTGCCGCCGCCCTCCCCCGCGGTCACGAAGACCATGTCGGCGCCCTTGAGCACCTCTTCGATCTCCTCGCGGTGGTCCTCGGCGGCCTGCCGGCCCACGTCGGGCTGCGCGCCGGCGCCGAGCCCGCGGGTCAACTCACGGCCGACGTCGAGCTTGACGTCGGCATCGCTCATGAGCAGCGCCTGCGCGTCGGTGTTGATGGCGATGAACTCGACCCCCTTGAGGCCGACCTCGATCATCCGGTTGACCGCGTTCACACCGCCGCCGCCGATGCCGACGACCTTGATGACCGCGAGGTAGTTGTGCGGAGGTGTCATGTGGGGCTCCCGACCTCGACCCTCATCCTCAAGTAAAGCCTTATAGTTATGTCAACTGGGTCGACGCGGACGAAGTTAGATGGGGCGCCACAGGCCTCACAAACACCCTCTGGCGCCCGGCGTGTCGAACGGGCACGTCCTCACCATCCTCGGGGAACACACTGGTCACACCCGCATCACTGACCGTGACGGCGCGCGCCCGGAACGTCTCATGCACAGGTCGAGGGCCCCGACACACCGACGACCGGGAACCGGGAAAAGTGATGTGGCGCGTCGGGCGTGTCGCGCCACCGCGCGTGTCGTCCGCGCCCTGACCTGGGCGGTCCGGAACCGGCGCGACACGCAGGGTCACTCGCGCGGCAGCCGCCCCAGGAGGTAGAACTCGTCGTTCGGCGGGATCGCGGCCCAGTGCGCCAGCCGGTTGGACAGCGCGAAGAGCGACACGATGGCGCCGACGTCCCACACGTCGTCCTCGGTGAGCCCGTGCGCCCGCAGGCCGGCGAGGTCGGCGGCGGTCACCGCCGCCGGCTCGACCGCCAGCCGCACGGCGACGTCGAGCACCGCGTGCAGCCGCGGCGACAGGGGCGCCTTGCGCCAGTCGACGGCGACCTGGTCGGCGATGCGCGGGTCGCGGGCGCGGATCCGGGCGATCGCCCCGTGCGCCACCACGCAGTACAGGCAGTCGTTGGCCGCGCTGGTGGCCACCACGATGACCTCCCGGTCGGCCTTGGACAGCCCGGGGGTCTCCTTGTCCATGAGGGCGTCGTGCATCGCGAAGAACGCCGCGGCCTCGGCTGGGCGCCAGGCGAGCGCGGCGAAGACGTTGGGCAGGAAGCCGGAGCGCTCCTCGACGTCGGCGTAGCGCTCGCGCAGCTCGTCGGCGAGCTCGTCACGGGCGGGGACGGGGAACCGGCTGATCGGCGAGGCATCCACCCGGCCAGCCTCCCGCGCACCGACGGGGCGCGGCCACCCGCCGGCCCCCGCCGGCCCGTCCGGAGACCGGCCGCGCGCCGGGCACGAGACCGACGAGGTCCTCGCTCAGCGCAGGACGACGGTCTCCGGCGCGCTGACGTCGATCGTCTCGGCGGGGTCCAGGGCGCCGGACTCCAGCTGGCCGAGGAGGGCCACGAGCACCTGCGCCTTGGCGGCGGCGTCCTCCGCGCTCCCCCACAGCACCGTGGTGTCGTCGTCCAGGGTGAGCGTGACGTCCTCGGCAGTGGTGGCCGTCGCCGCCGTGACCTCCGCCCGCACCTCCGCGGGCAGCGCGACCAGGGCGGCCAGCGCCGCGCGGGTCACGCGGTCCTCGGGCCCGGGCTCGGGCACGTCGAGCGGCACCGCACCCGAGGGCAGGTCGCCGGTCACCGTCTCGAAGAGCACCCCGTCGGCGTCGACGAGCGACCGGACGCCGTCCTGCTCGACGACGGCCACCGGCACCCGCTCCCGCACGGTGATGACGACGCTGCGGGGCCAGCCGCGGGCCACCTCGACCGACGCGACCTGGGGCAGCCGGGCGACCCGGGCCTCGGCCGCGTCCACGTCGACCCGCAGCAGCGGCGTGCCCTCCGCGATGCCGGCGACCTCGACCACCTCCGCGGAGGTCAGGCTGCCCGCGCCGTCGACCTCGACCCGGTGCACGGCCAGCACCGGGCTCCCCCACACCAGCCAGGCGAGCACAGCGACGACGGTGACCGCGACGCCGACCCGCACCACCAGCCGGCGCCGGCGGTCGGCGGGGGTGTCCCGGCGCGGCCGGCGGGGACGCCGCGCGGGACGGCGGCCGGCCTCGGGGCCGGCCCCCGCGGACCGGTCGCGGGTCGTCGTCCCCGAGCGGCTCACCGCGCCGGGACCGCCGGGTCGTCGCCGGACTCGCCGGTGCGGGCGCGCAGCGCCTCCAGCACCTCCGGGCCGACCATGGAGACGTTGCCGGCGCCCATCGTGATCACCAGGTCACCGGGGCGAGCCCGGTCGGCCAGCGCCGGCGCGGCGCCCGACCAGGAGGCCTCGAAGTGCACCTGCTCGGCCGGCAGCGGGACGGCGTCGGCGACCATCGCGCCGGTGACGCCCGGCACCGGGTCCTCGCGGGCGCCGTAGACGTCCATCACCACGACCTCGTCGGCCAGGCCGAGGGCGTCGCCGAAACCGGCCGCGAACTCGCGCGTCCGGCTGTACAGGTGCGGCTGGAAGGCCACCACGACCCGGCCGCCGGCGGCGACCGCCCGGGCCGCCCGGAGCTGGGCGGCGACCTCGGTCGGGTGGTGGGCGTAGTCGTCGTAGACCCGCACCCCGCCCACGGCGCCCTTGAGCTCGAACCGCCGGTGCACGCCGCCGAAGCGGCCCAGCCCGGTGATCAGGCCCTCGGCGGGCAGGCCGAGCTCCAGCCCGGCCAGCAGGGCGGCGGCGCTGTTGCGGGCCATGTGCTCCCCGGGCACCCGGATCTGCACCCGGCCGAGGACCTCGCCGTCCAGGACGGCGGTCCACGCGGTGGTGTCGGGCCCGACCTCGATGTCGAGCAGCCGCAGGTCGGCGTCCTCGGCCGTGCCGTAGGTGCGCACCCGGGCCGGCGTCGGCACCCCGCGGAGCCGCGCCGAGCCGGGGTCGTCGGCGCACAGGACGACGAACCCGGCGGGGTCGACCGTGCCGAGGAACCGGTCGAAGGCGGCCTCGACCGCCGACAGGTCCCCGTAGTTGTCCAGGTGGTCGGCCTCGACGTTGGTGACGATGGCGCCGTAGGGGGCCAGGAGCAGGAAGGAGCGGTCGCTCTCGTCGGCCTCGGCGACGAAGACGTCGCCCCTGCCCGCGTGCGCGTTGCTGCCCGACTCGTTGAGGTCCCCGCCGATGGCGAACGACGGGTCCGCGCCGCAGGACTGCACCGCGACGGTGAGCATCGAGGTGGTCGAGGTCTTCCCGTGGGTGCCCGCGACGGCGACGCTGCGCTTGCCGGCCATGACCGCCGCCAGCGCCACCGCGCGCGGCAGCACCCGCAGACCGCGCCCGCGGGCCGCGGCCAGCTCGGGGTTGTCCTCGCGGATGGCGGTGGAGACGACCACCGTGTCGGCCTCGCCCAGGTTCGCGGGGTCGTGGCCGAGGGCCACCCGCGCCCCCAGCGCGCGCAGGGCCAGCAGGGTCGGGGTGTCCCGCCGGTCGCTGCCGGACACGGTCACACCGCGGGCGAGCAGGATGCGCGCGATGCCGCTCATGCCGGCGCCGCCGATGCCCACGAAGTGCACCGCGCCGAGTTCCTCGAGGGTGGGCACCGGGCCGCTCCAGGCGGCCACGTCAGCGGCGGGCACGGGCGACCTCCAGCACGATGTCGGCCAGCCGCTCGTCGGCGTCGGGCGCGCCGACCTCGGCAGCGTGCCGGGAGTACCCGGCCAGCGCGGCCGGGTCGGTGATCAGCGGGGTCACATGCTCCTCGATCCAGGACGGCGACAGGTCGGCGTCGTCCACCAGCAGTCCTCCCCCGGCCTCGACCAGCGGCAGCGCGTTGCGCCGTTGCTCGCCGTTGCCGATCGGCAGGGGCACGAACGCCGCCGGCAGGCCGACGGCCGCGACCTCGGCCACGGTGACCGCGCCGGCCCGGCACAGCGCCAGGTCGGCGGCGGCGTAGGCGAGGTCCATCCGCTCCAGGTAGTCGACGACGACGTACGGGGCGCTGCCCGGGGCGCGGGCGGGCACGGTCACGTCGGTGTTCTTGGGTCCGCGCGCGTGCAGGACCTGAACACCGGCCGCGGTGAGCGCGTCGGCCGCCCCGACGGCCGCCCGGTTGAGGGAGGCCGCCCCCTGCGACCCCCCGAACACCAGCAGGGTGGGCCGGTCGGGGTCCAGCCCGAAGGTGGCGCGGGCCTCGGCGCGGCGGGCGGCGCGGTCCAGGCTGCTGATCGCCGTCCGCAGGGGCATGCCGACGTGCTCGGCTCCGTGCAGCGGTGTGCCGGGGACGGTGACGGCGACCCGCGCGGCCAGCCGGGCCCCGATCCGGTTGGCCAGCCCCGGCAGCGCGTTCTGCTCGTGCACCACGATCGGCACCCGCTCGCGGCGGGCCGCCAGGTAGGCCGGCAGCGCCACGTACCCGCCGAAGCCGACGACGACGTCGGCCGTGAGCTCGCGCAGCAGCGCCCGGGTCTCGGCGACCGATCGGCGCACCCGGCCGGGGACCCGGAGCAGGTCCAGGGTGGGCTTGCGCGGCAACGGCACCGGCGGGATGAGCCGCAGGTCGTAGCCGCGGGCGGGCACCAGCCGGGTCTCCAGGCCCCGGGCGGTGCCCAGGCAGGTGATCCGCAGCCCGCCCTCGAGCGCGCCGCGGCGGAGCAGCGCGTCGGCGAGGGCGAGCATCGGCTCGATGTGCCCGCCGGTGCCGCCGCCGGCGAGGACGACGCTCAGGCTCACCGTGCTCCGCTCCTCGCTCGTTCCTCGCTGCGATGCTCGCGCCCCTGTCCGCTCACCGTGGCCGCCGCGGGGTCTCGGGCGCCGTGGACCGGGCGCGGGGCGGCGGCTGCCGGCGGACCTCGCCGGCCCGGGCGCGCCCCTCGGGGCTGCGGCGCTCGCGCGCGGCGGGGATCCGCTCCCGCGCGGGGTCGACGGCGACCCGGGCGACGGTGCGGCCCCCGGGGACGGTCGGCCGCCGCGGAGCACGGTCGGCGGGGCGCTCGACCCGCCGGTCGGCCGCCCCGCCCGGCTCGGGCCGGTTCCGCCGGCGCGGCCGCACCGGGTCCACCGCCTGCGCGGGGACGGGCAGCAGCAGGCGGGCCAGCCGGCCGCGGTCGCGGCGGCGCTGGTGCTCGATGGCCTCGGGCTCGGAGCGGGCGAAGCGGATCAGCAGCCCGACGATGAAGAGGGTGAGCACCAGCGAGGTGCCACCCGCGGAGATCAGCGGCAGCGTGACACCGGTGACCGGCAGCAGGCCGACGACGTAGCCCATGTTCATCGCCGCCTGTCCGACCAGCCAGACGGTGATCGCGACGCTGGCCAGCTGCACGAACCGGTCGGTCGAGCGGCGCGCGATCCGGAAGCCGGCGTAGGCGAGCACGCCGTAGAGGGTGACCACGACCAGGCACCCCAGAAACCCGAGCTCCTCGCCGATGATGGCGAAGATGTAGTCCGACTCGGCCTCGGGCAGCAGGTTCCACTTCATCGCGCTGTTGCCCAGCCCGACGCCCCACAGGCCGCCGGTCGCCAGCGCGTAGAAGCCGCGGATGGCCTGGAAGCCGCTGTCGGAGGGGTCCGCGAACGGGTCGAGGAACGAGGTGATCCGCGCCATCCGGTAGGGCGCGGCCACCACCATGGCCCACAGGCCGAGGGCCGCCAGCCCCGCACCCCAGGCGAAGAACCGCTTCGGCAGCCCGGCACCCCACAGCAGGCCGACCAGCACCAGCCCGAGGGTGACGATGCCGCCGAAGTCCGGCTCCAGGTAGAGCAGGAACGCCAGCACGCCGAAGACCGGCAGCAGGGGGACCAGCAGGGACTTCACCGTCAGGAACCGGCCCCGCAGGGCCAGCATGTGCGCGCCCCACAACGCGAAGACGAGCTTGGCCATCTCCGAGGGCTGGAAGTTGGTCACCTTCAGGTCCAGCCAGGCCCGGGAGCCGTTGAGCTCCATCCCGAGCCCGGGAACGAAGACCAGCAGCAGCGAGACGGCGGAGACGACCAGCGCCAGCGGCGCCCAGCGGCGGATGAGCCCGACGGGCAGCCGCAGCGCGACGAGCATCGCGCCCAGCCCGACACAGGCGAACACGACCTGGTCGACACCGGGGCGCCACGCCGGCTGGTCGTCCAGCGCCGCCTCGATGGCCGACGCGGAGAAGACCATGACCAGGCCGATCGCCAGCAGCAGGCCGCCCGCGCCGACCACCAGGTGGCAGCTGGTCATCGGCCCGTCGAGCCAGGCTGGTCCGGCGAACCGGCGCGCCGAGGGCCGCACCCGCCCGGCCGCCGCGGTCCGCCGTCCGCCGGCCGGGGTGACGCCGGTGGACTCCATCGCGCCATCGTCGCCGCTCCCCCCGGCGTCCGGGCGGAGGGACGGGGCGTGTCGCAGCAGCGGCTGCCGTCTCACAGGCCGGTGACGGTCAGCCAGTCGGCGTAGAACAGGCCCAGCCCGAAGGCCACCGCCATGCCCGTCACCAGCCAGAAGCGCACGATCACCGTGTTCTCGGTCCAGCCGGCGAGCTCGAAGTGGTGGTGCAGCGGGGCCATCCGGAACACCCGCCGACGGGTGGCCCGGAAGAACGCGACCTGGATGACCACCGACAGGGTGACCGCGACGAACAGCCCGCCGAGCACGATGAGCAGCAGCTCGGTGCGGGTGACGATCGCCAGACCGGCCAGCAGCCCGCCCAGGGCCAGTGACCCCGTGTCGCCCATGAAGATCCGCGCCGGGCTGGTGTTCCACCACAGGAAGCCCAGACAGGCGCCCAGGCCGGCGGCGGCCACCAGGGTGATGTCGAGGGGGTCGCGGACCTGGTAGCAGCCGTCGATCAGCTCGGTCGTGCAGTCGTGGGTGAACTGCCAGAACGAGATGATCGTGTACGCGCCGCAGACCATCGCCGAGCACCCGGCGGCCAGTCCGTCGAGACCGTCGGTGAGGTTCACCGCGTTGGAGAACCCGGCGATGAACAGGTAGGCCAGGATCACGAACCCGATCGACCCCAGCGCCAGCGGAGCGATGTCGCGGACGTAGGAGACGAACGTCGAGGCGGGCGTGTTGCCGGCGTCGTCGGGGAAGTTCAGCGCCAGCACGGCGAACGCGACCCCGATGACCAGCTGGCCGACCAGCTTGGCGGTCTTGTTCAGCCCCAGGCTGCGCCGGTAGCGGATCTTGAGGTAGTCGTCGAGGAAGCCGACCGTGCCCAGGCCCACCATGAGGAAGAGCACCAGCAGGCCGCTGGCGGTGACGCCCCGCCCGGGCTGGTTGACGAGGAAGAGGTGGGCGATCAGGTAGCCGCCGACCGTGGCGGCCACGATGACCGTGCCGCCCATCGTGGGCGTGCCCTTCTTCGACAGGTGGCTCTCGGGACCGTCGTCGCGGATCTCCTGGCCGAAGCCCTTCCGCCGGAACAGGTGCACGGCCACCGGGGTCGCGAGGATCGAGATCACCAGGCCGAAGGCGGCGGCGATGAGGACGGACTTCACGCGCCTGCCCCGGCGTCGAGCAGGTCCGCGGCCAGCACCTCGAGCCCGTAGGACCGGCTGGCCTTCACCAGCACGACGTCACCGGGCACCACCACCTCCGTGAGCAGTTGCCGGGCAGCCGCCCGGTCGGGCACGTGCACCGCGCCCTCGTCCTGGCGCGCCCCCGCGGCGGACGCGCCCCTGGCTATCCCTACCGCATCGGGGCCGACGGCCACGACGAGGTCCACCCCGGCGGCCACGGCGTCGCGCCCCAGCCGCTCGTGCTCGGCGGTCGCGCCGGGGCCCAGCTCGGCCATCCCGCCCAGCACGGCGATCCGCCGTCCGCCGGGCAGCCGGGTCAGCGCGGCCAGGGCGGCGCGCATCGACTCGGGGTTGGCGTTGTACGCGTCGTTGACCACGGTGACGCCGTCGGCCCGCCGGGCGACCTCCATCCGCCAGCGGCTGCGCGGCACGGCCGCCGACAGCGCAGCGGCGACGTCGGGCAGGGCCATCCCCGCGGCGAGGGCCGCCCCGGCCGCCGACAGCGCGTTGGCGACCTGGTGCTCCCCCACGACCTGCAGGCCGACCGGCGCGCTCCCGCCGGCGGCGGTCAGCGTGAACCCCGCCCGGCCGGCCTCGTCGAGGACGACGTCGTCGGCCCGGACGTCGGCGCCGTCGGCCCGGCCGGTGGTGAGCACGCGGGCGCGGGTGCGGGCGGCCATGCCCAGCACCCGCGGGTCGTCGGCGTTGAGGACGGCGGTCCCCTCCTCCGGCAGGGCCTCGACCAGCTCGCCCTTGGCGACGGCGATGCCCTCGGGGGAGCCGAACTCGCCCAGGTGCGCCGAGCCCACGTTGAGCACCACGCCGACGTCCGGGCGGGCGACGCGGCAGAGCCGGGCGATGTGCCCGGGCCCGCGCGAGCCCATCTCGAGCACGAGGAAACGGGTGGCCTCGTCGGCGTCGAGCACGGTCAGCGGCAGACCGATGTCGTTGTTGTACGAGCCGGGCGGGCTCACGGTCGGGCCGGCGGTGGCCAGCACCTGGCCGAGCAGGTCCTTGGTCGAGGTCTTCCCGGACGAGCCGGTGATCCCGAGCGTCGTGAGGCCCCGGGCGGCCAGGCGGGCGTGCACCGCGGCGGCCAGCCGGCCCAGCGCCGCGACCGGCTCGTCGACGACGACACAGGGCAGCGCGTCGTCCGGGCGGGTGGTCAGCGCGGCGACCGCTCCGGCGGCGGCCGCGGCGGCGAGGAAGTCGTGCCCGTCGACCCGCTCACCGGGCACGGCGACGAACAGGTCGCCGGGTGCGACGGTGCGCGAGTCGACGGTGACCTTCCCGGTGACCGTGCCGGCGTCGGGGGCCGGCCGGGCCCCGACCGCCTCGGCCACCTCGGACAGGGTCAGCGGTATCACGGGGTCTCCTCGCTGGCGCCCGCGGGCGCCGGCTGCGCCAGCGCCTCGCGCAGCACGGCGCGGTCGTCGAAGGGGTACACGGTGCCGGCCACCTCCTGGCCGCTCTCGTGGCCCTTGCCGGCCACGAGGACGGCGTCGCCGGGCCGGGCCCGGGCCACGGCCGCGGCGATCGCCGCGCGGCGGTCCCCGATCTCGAGGACGGCGTCGCGTCGGTCGGCGGGCACGCCGGCGAGCATCGCCGCCCGGATGGCGGCGGGGTCCTCCGAGCGCGGGTTGTCGTCGGTGACGACGAGCAGGTCGCTGCCCAGCGCCGCGGCCTCCCCCATCCCGGCGCGCTTGCCGGGGTCGCGGTCGCCGCCACAGCCGAGCACGGTGATCACCCGGCCCGTGGTGGCGGCGCGCAGGGCGGTGAGCGCGGTGGTGACCGCGTCGGGGGTGTGCGCGTAGTCGACGACGGCGACGAAGGGCTGCCCGGCGTCCACCGGCTCCATGCGGCCGGGCACGACGACGTCGGCCAGGCCCTCCACCGCCGCCTCGACCGGGACGCCGACCGCGTCGAGCAGGGCGACGGCGAGGACGGCGTTGGCCACGTTGAACCGGCCGGGCAGCCGGACGCGGGCGCCCCAGGTGCGGCCACCGGGCCCGTGCAGGGTGAACGCCGAGCCGCCGTCCGGGGCGACGGAGATCCCGTCGGCCCACCAGTCCGCCCCGGCGCCGCGGGTGGAGACGGTGACCGCCCGCCGCCCGCCCAGCATCCCGGTCAGCCGCCGGCCGTGCGGGTCGTCGACGTCGACCACCTCGACCGCGGCGCGGCCGTCGAAGAGCCGGGCCTTGGCGCGGAAGTAGTCCTCCAGGTCGGCGTGGAAGTCCAGGTGGTCACGGCCGAGGTTGGTGAACCCGGCGGCGGCGAACGGGATCCCGCCGACGCGGCCGAGCACCAGCGCGTGGCTGGAGACCTCCATGACCACGGTCTGCACCCCGGCGTCGGCCATGGTCGCCAGCAGCGCGTGCAGGGCGGGCGCCTCGGGGGTGGTCCGGACGCTGCGGAAGGCGGTCACCGTCGACGTGCCGTCCGGCGCCGTGGTCCGGGTCCGCGTCTCGACGGTCCCGATCAGCCCGGTCGCTCGTCCGGCGGCGGCCAGGCCCGCCTCGACCAGGTAGCTGGTCGTCGTCTTGCCGTTGGTGCCGGTGATCCCGACGACCTGCAGTCGCCGGCCGGGCTCGCCGTACACGCGTGCGGCGACCGCGCCGAGCAGTTCGCGCGGGTCGTCGACGACGCAGACCGGCAGGCCGGTGGCGCACGCCTGCGCCCGGCCGGACGGGTCGGTGAGGACCGCGACCGCCCCGCGGGCGGCGGCGTCGGCGGCGAACCGGGCGCCGTGCGTGCGCGCGCCCGGGAGGGCGGCGTAGAGGGCACCGGGCCCGACCTCACCCGAGGCGAGGGTCACCGACGAGACACCGGTGGCGGGGTCGCCCTGCACCGGGGCGCCGACCAGGTCGGCGAGGTCGGCGAGTGTCAGCGGGGTGGTCCCCGCCGGACGGGGCACCGACCCGTCATCGGTCGGGCTCACGGAACTCCAATCTACCGGCGGGCGGGCCCCGTCCCGGGACCCGCCCTGCGCGTGCCGGGGGGCGAGAGGGTCCGTCAACCGGTGAGGTCGAACTCGGGGCGCGGCGTCCCGGACGGGACGATCCCGTCGGCGGTGAGCGCCTGGCGCATGACGTCGGCGAACACGGGCGCGGCCACCTGCCCGCCCTCGGCCGAGCTGGTCGGCCGCTCCAGGTCGACGGCGACGACGTACTGCGGGTCGTCGGCCGGGGCGAAGCCGACGAACGTGGTCACGTACCCGCCGCCGTCGTAGCAGCCGCACTCGGGGTTGGCCCGCTGCGCGGTGCCGGTCTTGCCGGCCACCCGGAACCCGTCGACCTGCGCGAGGGGCGCGGTGCCCCCGGGGCCCACCACGGCCTCGAGCATGTAGGCCATCTGGTCGGCGGTGCGCTCGCTGACCACCCGCGTGGACGCCGGCGCGGGAGCCGGCTCCCCGCCGACGGAGGCGACCACCCGGGGCTCGATGCGGACCCCGTCGTTGGCGATCGCCTGGTAGACCGACGCCATCTGCAGGGTGGTCACCGACACGCCCTGACCGATCGGCACGTTGGCCGACCGGCTGGCGGTCCACTCCTCGGAGTCCTGCAGGATGCCGGCGCTCTCGCCCGGCAGCTCGATCCCGGTGGTGCTGCCGACGCCGAAGGCCCGCAGGTACTCCTCCAGCTTCTCGTCCCCGACCTCCCGGGCGAGCATGATCGTGCCGACGTTGCTGGACTTGGCGAGGATCCCGGTGACCGTCCAGTCGATCGGCTCGTGGTCGTGGGCGTCGGTGACGACGGCGTCCCCGGCCTGGATGTGCCCGTCGACGGTGAGCACGGTGTCCGGGGTGGCCTCCCCCTCCTCCAGGGCCGCGGCGAGGGTGACCGCCTTCATCACCGAGCCGGGCTCGAAGACGTCGGAGACCACGGGGTTGCCGAGGAGCTCGGGGTCGGTCTGCCGCGCCTCGGCCGGGTCGTAGCCCGGGCAGGAGCCCATGGCGGCGACCTGGCCGGTGTGCACGTCCAGGACGACGGCCGACGCCCGGGTGGTGGCGCCGTCCTGGCAGGCCTGCTCCAGACGCTGCTCGGTGATGAACTGCAGGTCCGCGTCGAGGGTCAGCGCGACCGTCTCGCCGTCGGTCGCCGGGGTGGACTCGTCGATGCCCGAGGGGATCGGGTGGCCGCCGCTGCCGACCTCGACCCGCCGCTCCCCGTCCGAGCCCGCCAGCTGGTCGTCGAAGGTCTGCTCGATGCCGGCCAGCCCGTCACCGTCCCGGCCGATGAAGCCCACCACCTGCCCGGCGGTGGTCCCGGCCGGGTACAGGCGGACGGGGTCGTCCTCGAAGAAGATGCCCCCCAGGTCCAGCTCGTCGATGGCGTCGACGGTCTCCGGCGACACCTGCGAGGCGAGGACGACGTAGCGGCTGTCCTTCGACAGCTCCTCGGTCAGCTCCGAGACCGGGACGTCGAGCAGCGTGGTGAGCGCGAGCGCGGTCCGCGCCGGGTCGGTCACCACCGTGGGGTCGGCGACCACCCGCGAGGCGTCGACGGTGTAGGCCAGCGGATTGCCGTCGCGGTCGGTCACCGCGCCCCGCAGCGCGGCGATCGGGTAGCTGCGCAGCCGGTCCTGCGCCGCGGCGGTGGCGTACTCGCCGCTGTCGACGCCCTGCAGCAGGACCAGCTTGCCCATGACGACCAGCAGCGGGACGACGACGAGGACCAGGCCGAAGGTCAGCCGGCGGCTGCTGGCGCGGATCCCGGCGGTGGTGCGGCGGCTGCCCGGGGCGCGACGGGGCGCGAAGGCGCCCGATCCCGGCGCGAGCCGGTCACCGGTGCGCCGTCCGGGCGAGGGTGGGCGGACTGCGGTGGGCACCGGTCAGCCTCCCGACTCGGGGTCGGACTCGGAGTCGGACTCGGGTTCCTCGGCCGGCGCCGGCTCGCCGCGCAAGGTCACCGTGCCGTCCGCACCGATCACCAGGTACGCCGCGGAGCCGGCCGGGACCAGCCCGGCGGCCGCGGCCGCCGAGGCCAGGGCCGCGGGCGTGCTGCCGTCGACGACCTGCTGCTCCAGCCGCTCGACCTCCTGGGCCCGCTCGGCGTTGGCCGCCTCCAGCTGGGTCGCCTTGAGCGAGTTGACCGCGATGGCGGTGTTGAGGAACAGCAGGGCCAGGGACGTGGCCACCAGCAGGGCCACCACCAGCAGCGCCAGCCGCGTCTGCCGGCCGGAGAACGCGCCGCGGCGGGCACGGGTCGGCGCGGCGGCCCCGGCGGGACGCGGCGTGGGTCCCGTGGGCAGCGGCCGGGCCGGGCGTGCGCGCAGGGCGCCGGTGCGGATGGGCGCGCTGTGGGCGCGCGCCGGTCGGGCGGCGGCGCCCGCCGTGGTCCCGGGGGCCGCCGCGGAGCGGTCCGGCGCGGAGCGGTCCGGCGCGGCCGGCACCGCGCGGGGCGGGACACGGCGCACGGGGGCCGGGGCGCGCCGGGGCTCCGGCGGGATCCCGGCGGCGCGGGCGGCGGAGCTCATGCGGCCCGCCGGATGCGCTCGGCGGCACGGACCCGCGCGGAGGCGGCGCGGGGGTTGGCGGTGACCTCCGCGTCGGACGGGGCCTCCCCGCCGCGGGTGAGCAGCCGCAGCGTCGGGCCGTGCTCGGGCAAGGGCACGGGCAGCCCCGGCGGGGTGCGGTCGGTGGCGGCGGCGGCGAGGGTCTGCTTCACGATCCGGTCCTCGAGGGAGTGGAAGGTGAGGACGGCGATGCGCCCGCCGACGGCCAGCGCCTCGATCGCGGCCGGCAGGGCCCGCTCCAGGACGCCGAGCTCGTCGTTGACCTCGATGCGCAGCGCCTGGAAGGTCCGCTTGGCGGGGTGTCCGCCGGTGCGGCGGGTGGCCGCCGGGATGGACTCGCGCACCAGCTCGGCCAGCCGGCCGGTGCGGGTGAACGGCTCGCGCGCCCGTTCCCGCGCGATGGCCCGGGCGATGCGGCCGGCGAAGCGCTCCTCGCCGTACACGCGCAGCACCCGGGTGAGCTGGTCGGCGGGGTAGGTGTTGACCACGTCGGCGGCGGTGCGCCGCGCGGCGGGGTCCATCCGCATGTCGAGGGGCGCGTCGACGGCGTAGCTGAACCCGCGGTCGGGACGGTCCAGCTGCAGGGAGGAGACCCCGAGGTCGAACAGGACGGCCTGGACCTCCTCGATCCCGAGCCGCTCGAGCACGTCGGGGAGCTCGTCGAAGACGGCGGGGACGACGGTGGCCCGGTCCGCGCAGCCCGCGGCCTCGATCCGGCGGGTCGCCTCGGCGCGGGCGTCGGGGTCGCGGTCCAGGCCGACCAGCCGCAGCCCCGGGTGGGCGCGCAACAGGGCGAGGGAGTGCCCGGCCAGGCCGAGGGTGGCGTCCACCAGGACGGCGCCGTCGGGAGCGCAGGCAGGAGAGAGCAGCTCGACCACCCGCTCCAGCAGCACGGGCACGTGCACCGCGGACGGCGCCGGCTCGGTGCTGCTCATCGTCGACTGCTCCTCGAACGGGTCGGTGGGGCCCGTCCATGGTGGCGCGGGGCGGGGGTCGGCGGGTGGAGGGCAGCGGCGTTTCGCCGGGCTCGGTACCGGGAGGGGTGGGTCGGGGGGCGGGGCGCGCCCGACGGAGCGGGTGGGCGCGCTCCCGGGCCGGATCGCCGGCCCGCCCCCCGCGGGGCCCGCCTGGCGCCGGGGAAGTGCGTCAGGTGGCGCCCCGCGGGGACGGGGAGGGCCCGTGCCGGCCCGTCCGGGGAGGGGACGGCCGGCGCGCGCCCGAGGGGCGGTGCGTCCCTCCGCGCCGGAGGTCCGAGCCGCGGGGAAGACGGCTCGGGCCGGACCGGTCGAGCCGCGGGGAAGTCGGCTCGGTCGGGGCGGGGCCCGGAGGGGGTCGGGAGGACGGGGGTCAGGAGAGGGTGGGCATCCCCTCGCTCTCCATCTCGGCGAACTTCGCCTCCTGCTCGGCCACGTAGGCGTCCCAGGTGGTCGCGTCCCAGATCTCGAAGCGGGTGTCGACGCCGACGACGACGACGTCGCGGTCCAGGCCGGCGTACTGCCGCAGGTTCGCGGGGATGGTGATGCGGCCGGTCTTGTCCGGCTCGACCTCGACCATCGACCCGAAGCTCATCCGGGCCCGCATGCGGGCCTCGGCGGTGTCGGCGGGCGCCATGCTGGCCGCGGCCTGGCTCTGCTCGGCGACCCGGGACATGGTGAGGCCGTAGATGCACCGCTCCTGCCCCTTCTTGATCACCATGCCCTCGGCCACCTGCTCACGGAACCGGACGGGGAGTGCGAGCCGGCCCTTCTCGTCGAGCCGCAGCGGATAGCTGCCGACGAACACCGGATCACCTCCCCCATCGGTCCTCCTCGTGCTCCGGGGCGCCCCCGGGACGGGCCCTGCCTCCCCACCGGGCCACACAGTAACCCACTGGGCCCCACCAGACACCACTCGACACCATGTCGTGACCGGCCTCCCCCACCCCTCCCCCTGCAGGTCAGCGCGGGGTGGGGCCGGGTGGGGCGGCGGGTGGGGCGGAGTGGGGCGCCCGGTGGGGGGAGGTGGGGCGACGAGCCCACCGGCAGGTCGTCACCCAGGGGCGGCGGGGGCCCCGGAGGGGCGGAGCAGTTGGCCGAGCCATCCGTCCGGCGTCGCACGACCGCCCGGGGGGCCGATCCCGCACGTACCGTGGGACGACGGTGACCCGGACGGGAGGTCACGCGGGGAGGGAGCAGCGTTGGGCACGTGGCCGACGAGCGCCGTCGAGGAGCGCCCGTGACCGAGCTGGCGAGGTCCCGCGGCGACGCCGCCGACGCCTCGGTCGACGTCGCGGCGGAGGGCGCCCGGATCGCGGCGAACATGGCCCGCGTCGTCCACGGCAAGCCCGACGTCGTCCACCTGGCGCTGGTGGTGCTGCTGGCCGAGGGGCACCTGCT
Organism: Geodermatophilus sp. SYSU D00697; assembly: GCF_054050175.1. Lineage (NCBI taxonomy): Bacteria > Bacillati > Actinomycetota > Actinomycetes > Geodermatophilales > Geodermatophilaceae > Geodermatophilus > Geodermatophilus sp. SYSU D00697. The sequence continues at coordinate 35,128 of NZ_JBJGYV010000032.1, read as the reverse complement.
GGTCGAGGACGTGCCCGGTGTCGGCAAGACCACGCTGGCCAAGGCCCTCGCCGCCTCGATCGACGCGAGCGTGCGCCGCATCCAGTTCACGCCCGACCTCCTGCCCAGTGACGTGACCGGGGTGTCGGTCTACGACCAGGAGACGCGGGAGTTCGAGTTCAAGCCCGGTGCGGTGTTCGCCAACATCGTCGTGGCCGACGAGATCAACCGGGCCTCCCCCAAGACCCAGTCGGCGCTGCTGGAGTGCATGGAGGAGCGCCAGGTCACCGTGGACGGGGTCAGCTACGAGCTGGCCCGGCCGTTCCTGGTGGTGGCCACCCAGAACCCCATCGAGATGGAGGGCACCTACCCCCTCCCCGAGGCCCAGCGCGACCGGTTCACCGCACGGGTCTCCATGGGCTACCCCGACCGCGAGGCGGAGCTGGCCATGCTCGACGACCTGGTGACCACCGACCCGCTGGCCTCCCTCCTCCCGGTGGCCGACGCCGCCGGGGTGCGCGCCCTCGTCGCCGCGGTCGGCCGGCTGCACGTCTCCGAGGCCGTCCGCCGGTACGTGGTGGCCCTGGTGGAGGCCACGCGCCGCTCCCCCGACCTGCGGCTGGGCGCCTCGCCGCGGGCCGGCCTCCAGCTGCTGCGCACCGCCCGGGCCACCGCCGCCCTCGCCGGCCGCGACCACGTCCTGCCCGACGACGTGCAGACCATGGCGGTCCCGGTGCTCGCCCACCGGCTGCTGCTCACCCCGGACGCCGCGGCCGCGCGCCGGCGCGCCGAGCAGGTGGTCACCGACCTGCTCGCGACCGTCCCGGTGCTCCGCGGACGCTGACGGTGCGCGGCCCCGTGGCGACGGCACTCGCCACGCTCACCCTGCGCGGCCGGTGCCTCGTGGCCGCCGGCGCGACGCTGCTCCTCCTCGGCGTGCTGCTCGGCGAGCGCCCGCTGGCACAGGTCGCGGTCTTCGTGCTGGCGCTGCCGCTGCTGTCGGCGGCCGCCGTCGCGCGCCGCCGGTTCCGCGTCGCGTCCCGGCGCACGGTGCTGCCGGCTCGGGTCCCGCGGGGCGGGTACGCCGACGTCCGGCTGGACGTCACCAACGCCGGCCGCGGCACCGGCGGGCTGTGGCTGCTGGCCGAGACCGTGCCCGCCGAGCTCGGCCCCTCCCCGGAGTTCGTGGTCGACCGCCTGGCCGCCGGCGCCACCGCGGCGCTGCACTACCGGGTCCACGGCGGGCGGCGCGGCCGCCACCGGCTGGGCCCGCTGCGGCTGCGCCTGGTCGACCCGTTCGGCCTGGTGCTGCGCAGCGTCGCGGGTGCCGACAGCGCCCCGCTGGTGGTGGTGCCGCGGGTCGTCCCGCTCGGGCCCGGCGGGCCGTCCGGCGGTCACGGGGGCGGGGGGTCCGGCGCGCGCCGGTCGATCGCCGTCCACGGCGAGGACGACGTCAGCACGCGGGCCTACCGGCACGGGGACGACCTGCGCAAGGTGCACTGGCGGGCCACGGCCCGCACCGGGGAGCTCATGGTCCGGATGGAGGAGCGCCCGTGGCGGGCGCAGGCCACCCTGCTGCTCGACACCCGGGCGCGCGCCCACCTGCTGGTCCGTGGGCACGCCGCGGCCGCCCTGGCCGCCACCGCGACCCCCGACTCCCCTCCGCCGGACAGCCTCGAGTGGCTGGTGGAGGCCGCGGCCAGCATCGGCACGGAGCTCATCGCCCGCGGCGCGACGCTGCGGGTGGTCACCGACGCCCTGGAGCTCGCCCCGGCCGAGCACCGGGACGGGCTGGGCCCGGGCGAGCTGCTCGACCGCCTCGCCGGGGTGATGCCCTCGCGGCTCTCCGGCCTGGAACCGGGCATCGAGCTGCTCGCCCGCGCGGCCGGCGACGGCCCGGTGGTCGCCCTGCTGGGCGCCGTCGGCCCCGACGAGGCCGCCGAGCTGGTGCGCGCGCGCTCGGGCCCCACGACGGACGTCGCGGTGCTCGCCGACATCGGCAGCTGGGCCGGGTCCGGGGCCACCCGGGGCCGACGGCCCGGCACCGGCGCCTCCGGCGAGCTGACCCGGCAGCAGGAGGCCGCCGCCGACGTGCTGCGCGCCGGCGGGTGGCAGGTCGCACTGGCCTCCGCCGAGAGCTCCGTCGCGTCGGTGTGGGCGCAGCTGTCCCGCCCCGGCACGGCGCCGGCCGGACTGCGGGGGGTGCGGGCGTGACCGCACCCACGCCGGTGTCCGCCGCGCACGCGCCCGGCGAGGACCGGGGAGGGCCGGCAGGCGGCTCCCGGCCGCGCCCGCCGCTCCGGGACGCCGGTACGACCCTGGCCGCGGCGGCCGCCACCGGGCTCGGCGCCTTCGCGCTGGTCCCGGTCTTCACCGACCGCAGCTGGCTGCCGCCGGTGCTGGCCGCCGTCGCCGTCGTCGCCGTGGGTGGGCTGTTCCTCCGCGCTGCCGGCGCGGCGCTGGAGGCTCGGCTGTTCGCGGACCGGCCGGTCCCGAGTGCGTGGGCCGCCCTCGGCGTGCCCCTGGTCCCGCTCGGCCAGCTGGCCCTGCTCGGTTGCCTGCTCACCGCGCTCTTCGCCCCCGCCCGCGCCGGTGACGGGTTCCTGCCCACCGGCGACAGCGCAGCCGACCTGGCCTCCGTGCTGGTCGACGGGACCGCGGAGCTGCGCGAGCAGTCCACCCCGGCGCTGCCGCTGACCGGCCTGCTGGCGCTGACCACGGTGCTGGTCGGGCTGGTCGCGGTGGCGGTCGACCTGGTCGCCGTCGGCGGGCGCCAGCCGGCGCTGGCGGGGCTGGGGCTGCTCATCCTGTTCTGCGTCCCGGTGAGCACGGTGACAGGGACGATCGGCGCGCTGCCGGTGGCCGCTCCCGCGGCCGGCCTGGCGCTGCTGCTGTGGGCCGACCAGCACCGGCGGCTGGGCGGGCGGCCGGCGGAGGGACGCCGCCCGCTGCTGGGGACCGGCACGCTGGCCGCCGTCCGCACCGGGGCGGTGGCCGTCGTCCTCGGCCTGGTCGTCGGTGCGGTCGTGCCCACCCTGACCGAGGGCTCCTTCGCCGGCGGGATCGGCCGCGGCGCGGGCGGCGGCGCGACCGGGACGGCCCTGGACCCGGCGGCCGCGCTGCAGGGGCAGCTGACCCTCCCGGAGCCGATCGACCTGCTGCGCGTCGACGCCTCGGTGGAGGACCCGGGCTACCTGCGGGTGGTCGCCCTCGAGGTCTACGACAACGACGAGGGCTGGGCCGCCGGCAACCTCGACGGCGAGGCCTCGGTGGCCGGCAACGAGCGGCTGGCACCCCTGCCCGGACGGCGCGACGGCCGGCCCGTCGACGCGCTGATCACCGCCCTCGACCACGAGGACCGCTTCCTCCCGGTGCTCTACTCCCCCCTCGCCGTGCAGGTCGCGGACGCCGAGCACTGGCGGATCGACCCCTCCACCACCACCGTCTTCGGCCGCGACGCGACCACCGCGGGACGGACCTGGTCGGTGGCCTCGGTCGAGCCCCGGCCCAGCGAGGAGGAACTGGCCGGCGCGCAGGCGCTGCCGGCGGAGCTCCCACTCGTCCAGCGCTACACCGCCCTGCCACCGCTGGACCCCAGCGTCCCGGAGCTGGTCACCCGGCTCACCGACGGGCTGACCACCCCCTACGAGCGGGTCCGGGCCGTCTACGACCACTTCACCGACCGGGACAACGGCTTCGTGTACTCGCTGTCCACGGCCCCGGGCACCACCGGCGACGACCTCGCCGACTTCCTGCGGCTGCGGCGGGGCTACTGCGAGCAGTACGCGGGGGCGATGGCGGTCCTGGTGCGCGCGGCGGGCGTGCCCGCCCGGGTCGTCCTCGGCTACACCCCCGGCACCGTGCAGCCCGACGGCAGCCGGCTGGTCACCAGCGACGACGCGCACGCGTGGGTGGAGGTCTACTTCGACGACCTGGGGTGGATCCCGTTCGACCCCACGCCCATCGACGTGGACCGGGCGGTGGACCTGCCGTGGTCGCCCCGCGTCCAGGACCAGGAGGCCGACCCGCGCGCCGACGTCCCGTCCGCGCCGGCCCCCGCACCGGTTCCACAGGCGCCCCGGGCGGAGCCGGTGCCCCAGTCCACGCCGGTGACGCCGCGGGCCGAGGAGTCGGCGCAGTGGGTGCGACCGGTGCTGCTCGGCGCGGCGACGGTCCTGGGCGCCGCGGGCCTGGCCGCCGTCCCCGCCGGACTGCGGGCCCTGCAGCGACGGCGCCGGGTGGGCAGCGGGGACCCCGCCGCGCTCTGGGACGAGCTGACGGCGACCGCACTGGACGTCGGCCTGGAGACCGACCCGGCGCGCACGCCGCGGCAGGTGGCCGAGCAGCTGTCCGCGGCGGTGGCCGACCGCGGCGGGAGGGGTGGTGCGCACCGGACCGGCGGTCCCCGTCCGGACGCCACCGACGCCGTCGCCCGGCTGGCCCGCGCCGAGGAGTCGGCCAGCTACGCGCGGCCGGGCAGCGCACTGCCGGCCGGACCGGAGCTCCGGGCGGCGCTGGACACCGCCCGCCGCGGGCTGCTGTCGACGGCGCCGCGGTGGACCCGGCTGCGGGCGCTGCTGTGGCCGGCGTCCCTGGTCACCGCCCTGCGGGTCCGGCTGCCCCGGCCGGCCTGGTCACGGCTGGGGCGGCGGACGGCGCTGCGGGGCTGAGCCGGCCGATGGGGGCCGGCCCGGGTCAGGCCGGGCGGTCCACCTGCAGCCGCAGGACCCGCTCGGTGAGCTCGGTCAGGGGCACCGCCGGCCCGCCGCTCCCGGCGGAGACCACGGCCGCGACGATGCCGCCGGCCAGCCAGCCGGGGATCTCGGCGAGGAGGGTGTCCAGGTCGAGGAACACCGGCGCCTCACCGGGGTCGGCGGCGGCACCGGCCTCCGCGGTGGCCAGCTCCGCGGAGGTCCACAGCGGGACCACGTCGCGCCCGTCGTCGCCGGTCCAGGGGACGATGCCGTCGGCGTCCCCCCAGCCCCACAGCCCTCCGGCCGCGGCCAGGGCCGCCCACACCGGTTCGGTCACGTCCCCCTCCTCCGGGTCTGCGGCCCCCGACGCGCGACAGCCGCCGTCCGGAGGGGACGGCGGCTGTACGGCGGGGCTGTCGGGCTACTGGTCGTAGCGGCGGCGGAACCGCTCCTCGAGCCGGTTCTTCAGCGGCTGCCGACGGGGCTTGCCGCCGCGGCCGCGGGGAGCCGGACCGCCGGTGGCACCGGCTGAACCCGCCTCGGCCACACCGGTGGCGTTCTTGTAGTTGAGCACGGCGAGCGCGAGCCCGCCGAAGGCGATCAGGAAGCCGAGGACACCGAGCGGCACCCACGACGCCACGGCGCCGCCCACCAGGACGGCCATCCCGACCAGGACGAGGAGAGCGCCCAGCTGCAGTCTGCGGCGGGCCTTGATCCGGCGGTCACCGGTGCGGACGGACGAGGCGAACTTCGGATCGTCATCGACGAGGGCGCGCTCGATCTGCTCCAGCAGTCGCTGTTCGTGCTCGGAGAGCGGCACGTCGACCTCCAGGTGGGCCAAAGCCAAGACCCGACGGCGGTGCCCGCCGTCGGTGACATCGAGGATACGAGCCCTTTGCGGGGCGCGAAAGGCGAGTCGGCCCCGACCCGCCGTGATCACTCTCGTGGGTGGGACGGGGCCGTCGGGAAGACGAACGGGCGCGGCCGCGGGTTCCCCCGGGCCGGTCAGCGGACGGACTGCCCGCCGCGGTGCAGGAGGGTCGCCGGGCGCACCGCCCCGGCCCCGAACCGGCGGGCCGCCCGGTCGGCGGCGAGCTCGGCCTCCCGGCGGCCGTGCTCGCGGGCGCCCAGCTCCAGCTGCCGGGGGGCGGAGCCGGCCTCCACCAGGCGCTCGGCGCGCACGCCGACCAGCCGGATCCGCGCCCGCTGCAGGCCCAGGGCGTCGAACAGCGCGCGGGCGGTGTCGTAGAGCTCCTGCCCGACGTCGGTGGGGACCCCGAGGGTGCGCGAGCGGGTGATCGTGGTGAAGTCGGCGAAGCGGACCTTGATGGTCACGGTGCGGGCCAGCCAGCCCGCCGAGCGCAGCCGGCCCGCCGTCCGCTCGGACAGCCGCAGCAGCTCGCGGTGGATGACCGCCGGGTCGTCGACGTCGGTGCCGAAGGTCTCCTCGTGCCCGGTGGACCGCTCCGGCTCGTCGGGCACCACGCGGCGGGGGTCGCGGCCCCACGCCAGCTCGTGCAGGTGCGTGCCGGCGGCCTGGCCCACCGCCCGCTGCAGGGTGCGCACCGGCACGTGGGCGAGGTCGCCCACCGTGCGCAGCCCGAGCCGCACCAGCACCTCCTCGGTCTTGGCCCCCACCCCCCACAGGGCGCCGACCGGCAGCGGGTGCAGGAACGCCATGACCTCGGCCGGGCGGACGACCAGCAGCCCGTCGGGCTTGGCGCGGGTGGAGGCCAGCTTCGCGACGAACTTCGTGCCGGCCACGCCCACCGAGCAGGTGATGCCCTGCTCGTCGTAGACCCGGGCGCGGATGTACTCCCCGATCTCGGCCGCGTCGCCCAGCCGGCGCCCGGCGCCGGAGACGTCGAGGAAGGCCTCGTCCATGCTCAGCGGCTCCACGAGCGGGGTGATCGAGCGGAACAGCGCCATGACCGCGCGGGAGACCTCGCCGTAGAGCGCCATGTCCCCCGGCAGCACCGTCGCGGTCGGGCACAGCCGCAGCGCCCGGGACGTCGGCATCGCGGCGTGCACCCCGTAGCGGCGGGCCTCGTAGGTGGCCGAGGTGACCACCCCGCGGTTGCCGGCCCCGCCGACGATCACCGGGGTGCCGGCCAGCTCGGGGCGGCGGCGCACCTCGACGCTGGCGAAGAACGCGTCCATGTCGACGTGCAGCACGGTGCAGCCGGCGGCGCGGGCGGACTGGCTCATGACCCCTTCCCGACCTCGAACACGTGTTCGACGGACGAGAGGACGGTAACGCCCTCGGCACGGTCCGGGCACCTCCACCCCGTGTCGTGACCGACCCGTTGCCGACACGCCGTTCCCGCTGGTCGGAGCGGGAGTGTGAGAGCAGGATCGGTGAGGTACAGCACGCCCGGAGGGCCACCACCCGGTGGCCCGCGACCGATGCGATCGGAGACCCATGGCGCTCGACGACGATGACATGACCACCGCCGGCGTGGGCGACGGCGGCGCTGATGGCGGTGCCGACGGCGGCGCCGACGGTGGTGCCGACGGCGGCGCGGACGGCGGCGCCGGTCACGGCCCTGCCGACGGCGGGGCGGCCGGTGGCGGCTCCGACGGTGGCGCGGACGGCGGTGCCGATGGTGGCGCGGACGGCGGTGCTGATGGCGGCGCGGACGGCGGTGCCGATGGTGGTGCCGACGGCGGTGCTGATGGCGGTGCCGACGGCGGCGCGGACGGTTCCGCCTGACCGAGAACCCCGCCGCGCAGGGCCGGCCGGACCCCCGGCCGGCCCTGCGTCGGTGCACCGCCCTCGACCCGCAGGTCTTCGCGCGGGAGTACTGGTCGCGCCGGCCGCTGCTCACCCGCGCCGAGGAGACCGGCGGGTCCTTCGCCGACCTGCTCGACCTGGCCGCGGTCGACGAGCTGCTCTCCCGGCGGGGGCTGCGCACCCCCTTCCTGCGGATCGCCAAGGACGGCGCCGTCGTCGACCCCAAGCGGTTCACCACCTCGGGGGGCGCCGGGGCCGAGATCGCCGACCAGGTCTCCTCCGACGCGGTGCTGCGGCTGTTCGCCGACGGCAGCACCGTCGTCCTCCAGGGCCTGCACCGGCTGTGGCCACCGCTGATCGAGTTCGCCGACCAGCTGGCTGCCGACCTGGGTCACCCGACGCAGGTCAACGCCTACGTCACCCCGCCGTCCTCCCGCGGATTCTCCCCGCACTACGACGTGCACGACGTCTTCGTGCTGCAGGTCGCCGGCGAGAAGCACTGGCGCATCCACGAGCCGGTGCTGCCCGACCCGCTGCGCACCCAGCCCTGGAACGACCGGGCCGCCACCGTCGCCGCCGCCGCCGAGCGCGAGCCGGTCATCGACGCGGTGCTGCGGCCCGGCGACGCCCTCTACCTGCCCCGCGGCCACCTGCACTCGGCGGTCGCGCTGGGCGAGATCAGTGCGCACCTGACCATCGGCGTGCACCCGGTCACCCGCTGGGCGGCCGCCGAGTCGGTGCTCGACCTCGTGCGGGTGCTCGCCGCCGAGGACCCCGAGCTGCGCCGCTCGCTACCCCTGGGCGTCGACCTGGCCGACCCGGGCGCCGTGGCCGACGACGTGGCGGCGGTCGTGGCGGGCCTCAGGGAGTGGCTGGGCCGGGTCGACCCGGCCGAGGTCGCCGACCGGCTCCGGTCGCGGACCTGGGCGCAGGTGCGGCCCGAGCCCGTCGCGCCGCTGGCCCAGGCCGCCGCGGCGTCGGCCCTGTCCCCCGACACCGTGCTGCGGGTCCGCCGCCGGCTGCGCTGCCAGCTGCGCGAGCCGGTCGACGGCCGGGTCACGCTGGTCGCCGGGCGACGGTCGCTGGAGCTGCCGGCCGACACCCGTCCCGCCCTGGCCGGTCTGCTGGCCGCCGGCGAGCTCAAGGTCGCCGACCTGCCCGGCCTGGACGCCGCCGACCAGCTCACCCTGGCCCGTCGGCTGGTCACCGAGTCCATCGCGGTGGTCCCGGACGCGGCCGTGCCGGACGCCGTCGTCGGGACCGCGCCCGCGGGGCACGATGAGGGACGTGACCGCGGGCCCGGGACCGGAACGTGAGCCGGCCGGGCCGCACGGCGTGACGGACCCGGCCGACTTCTGCCGACCGGCGGAGGCACCCGGACGTCCGGTCGGCCGGATCGACGAGGACCGCTGCTCGGTGCGGGCGCTGCGCCGGGGTGACTCGGGGGTCGCCACGGCCTCCCCGGCCCAGCGCTGGCTGCTCATCGAGCAGACCGGACCGTGGGGCGTCGACGCGCTCACCCAGTCGCGCTTCGACGCCGCCGTCGCCCCGCGGCTGGCCCACCGCGCCCGGCAGGAGAACGTGCGGGTGCTGCTCGTCCGCCGGCCCGGCGACCGGGAGGCCGACTCCCGGCGGCGGTGGGCCTACGTCGACGGGCGGCCGGGGCGCGAGGGCCTGTGGTGGTCGGTGCGCACCAGCGACGCGGAGCTGGTCGACGTGCCGTGGGACGGCTCGGTGGGCGAGCCCGCCGTCGGGCCCACCTACCTGGTGTGCGCGCACGGCGGGCACGACGCCTGCTGCGCGCTGCGCGGCCGCCCGCTGGCCCGGGTGCTCCCGGCCGAGGACGTGTGGGAGTGCAGTCACCTCGGCGGTGACCGGTTCGCCGCCAACGTGCTCGTGCTGCCGCACGGCTTCTACTACGGGCAGGTCCCCGACGACGGCGCGGCCCTGGTGGGCGCGCACGCCCGCGGCGAGGTGGCCCTGCCGTGGCTCCGGGGCCGCGCCGGCTGCCCGCCGCCGGTGCAGGCCGCCCAGCACACCGCCCGCGCGGAGCTGGGGCTGCTCGGCATCGACGCCCTCCCGCCGCGGGGGGTACGCCGGCTGACCCCGGCCGGAGCCGAGGTCGAGCGGTGGGTGGTGACCCTCGCCGGCCCGGACGGCGACGTGGTGGCCGAGGTCGAGAGCCACCCGTCGGAGGAGGCGGCGCGGCTGACCTGCCGGGCGACCCACGACGCGCACACCCGGACCTGGTCGGTGCGGCTGGTCTCCGCGGTCTGAGGGGTCAGGCCGCGTCCTGCACCGGTGGGACGACGCCGTGCTCGGCCAGCGTGCCGTACAGCGACGTCGCCAGGGCCCGGATCTGGTCGTCGTCCGGTCTGCTGTTCAGGTTGACGGCCACGATCAGCCCGGTGTCCGGGAAGTAGACGTGCAGGGCCCGGAAGCCGAACGTCGCGCCCTCGTAGAACCAGTTGGTGCCCAGCGCGTCGGTCATCTGGGCGACGCCGAGCCCGAACCCCCGGGGATCGGCGGGGGACGTCCGCTCGATGGGCTGCCCCGTCGCCGTCGACACCAGGCTCAGCAGCTCGTCCTGCTGCTGCGGCGGCAGCAGCTCCCCCTCGTACAGCGCGCGTTCCCAGCGGGTCATGTCGGCGGTCGTGGCGAGGATGCCCCCGGCGCCGCGCGCCCAGGACAGGCTGTTCCGGCTGATGTCCTGCCCGAACAGCGGCGCCATCTCGGGGTCCGCGGTCTGCACGTAGTAGGCGGCCGGCACGCGGTCGATGATCCGGTCGGGGTAGACGTTCGGGCGGTAGAACGTGTCCTCCAGGCCCAGCGGCTCGAACAGCCGCTCCGTCAGCTGGTCCTCGTAGCTGTCCCCGGTCGCCGCCTCGACGATCAGCTCGCCGAGCACGTAGTTGGTGTTCGAGTAGCTGTACCCGGTGGTGGCCGGAACGCCGTCCACGTACGCGATCAGCTCCTCCGGCGAGAAGTCCCGCAGCGGGTCGGCGACGTAGGAGGCGAGCATGGCCGGCTGGTCGTCGTAGGTCGGGATGCCGCTGGTCATGCTCAGCAGCCGCCGGATCGAGACGTCGGCCCACTGCGGGTACTGCGGGAGCCACTCGGTGACGGTGTCGTCGATCGAGAGGCGGCCCTCGGCCTCGAGCTGCAGCAGGAGCACCGAGGGTGCTCATCGCGGACTCCGCCCGGGCGGGATCAGGGACACCGAACGGCCGGACTGTCGTCCTCCCCGGCCGGAGCCGTCAACGGCTGACCGCCGTGCGCGCGGTCAGGAGAGGGCGCGGCCCCGCGCGGCGAGCAGCGGGATGGCCAGCTCGGTCGCGGTGAGTGAGCCGTGGTAGCCCACCAGCCGGCTCGGGCCGGGCTCCCGCTCCGTCGCGGTGAGCGCCCACGTGCCGCGCGCCAGCGCGACGACGTCGCCGATCCGGGCCGCCATGCCGTCGTCCACGGGGCCGAAGACGCCGCTGGCGACGGCCTCGTCGCGCCCGGCGACCCACGCGCGGTCGCCCAGCACCTCCCGCCACCGGGCCAGCAGGTCGGCCTCACTGCCGGGGACGGCGTGCAGGTACCGGGCCCGCGGTTCCCCGGCGAGCAGCCGCACGCCGTCTGTCAGGTCGGGCTCGGCGTCGAGGTCGATGCGGGTGTGCGGCGGGACGTCGAACATCCCGTGGTCGGCGGTGACCAGCAGCGCGGCGTCGTCCGGGAGGCCGGCGACGACCTGCTCGACGAGCCGGTCGACCAGGGCCAGCTGCGCCCGCCAGCTGGCGGAGTCGACCCCGCGCACGTGGCCGGTGAGGTCGAGCTCGGCGGTGTAGCCGTAGACGAGGGTCCGGGGCGCGGCGGCCAGCGCCTGCAGCAGCCCGGCGGCGAGGTCGCCGGCGCCGACCGTCCCGGAGTAGCGGGCGCCGCGGTAGGCGGCCTGGGTGAGGCCGCTGCCGGCGAAGGCGTAGGGCGCGACGGCGGTGACCGGCACGCCTGCGGCGACGGCCTGCTCGAAGACGCTGCGGCGCGGCTGCCAGGTGGCCGGGTCCGGGTCGTCGGACCACTGGATGTGGTTGAGGGTCCGCTCCTCCCCCGTGGCTCCCGCCCCTCCGGGAACGATCGTGACGAAGCCGAGGACGCCGTGGCTGCCCGGCGGCAGGCCGGTGCCGAGGCTGGTGAGGCTGACCGGTGTGGTGCTGGGGCAGGGGGCGGAGAGGTCGCCGGCCGGGGTGGCCAGTCCGGCCAGGGTGGGCGCGAGGTCGGCGTGCGCCCGGACCAGGTCGGCGCCGAGCCCGTCGACCAGGAGCACCGCCACGCGGCGGGCGCCGGCCAGCGCGGCGGTGAGGCCGAGCGGGTCGGCGCTCAGGCCGTCGCGCTCGACGGGGACGCCGAGCGCGGTCGCGACGCCCGGGAGGACGTCGGCCAGGGTGGCGGTCCCGTAGGCGGGGCGCTGCAGGTCCGCCGGGAGGCTCACGGACGGGTGGCCAGGACGTGCAGCCCGGCGGCGACGTCGCGGTAGGGCGAGCTGCCGGCCAGGGCCAGCTCCAGCCGGCGGACGGCGTCGGGGTCGGCGCCCGAGGCGACGTCGAGCAGGTCGGCCACCACCGACACCCCGCGCCAGGTGCCCGGCCGCAGGCCGGCGGCCTCGACGAGGGCCAGCAGGCCGTCGGGGGTGAACCGGCGGCGGCCGGGGCGGGCGGGGTCGCGGCCCTCGACCATGGCCAGTGCCTCGACCGGGTGACCGGCGGCGGCGCGGGCGAGGACGGCACCGGCGCGGTTGGCGCTGGCCACGCTGGCGGTGCCGCCGGGGCGCAGCGCCCGGGCGATCTCGCGGAGCGTGGTGGCGGGGTCGTCGACGACCTCGAGCACCGAGTGGCACAGCGCGAGGTCGTAGCTGCCCTCGCCGTCGTCGCCGGGCGGGATCACCTCGTGCAGCAGGTCGCCGTCACCCTGCACGCCGTGCACCCGCTCCCCGACCCCCGCGGTCTGCGCCCGGCGGGTGAGGGTCGCGAGGGCGTCCGCGCTCGGGTCGACCACGGTGACCTGGTGGCCGAGGCGGGCCAGCGGGACGGCGAAGTTGCCGCTCCCCCCGCCGACGTCGAGCACGCGCAGCTCGGTGCCCGCCGCGACGACCGGGTCGAGCGCGGCCCAGACGGCGGCCACGCGGGCGGGCAACTGGTCCGCGGAGGAGGCGGGAGCAGACGGCGGCACCCGTCGGAGCCTAGTGGCGGGCGCCGCACGTCACAGCGACACGCGGGGCACGCTCAGGCGCGCCCCGCCGCCTGCGCCCCGCCGCCGGGCCGGGCGCGGGCCGGGCGCGGACCGCCGCCTGCGGCACGCTCAGGCGGGCACCTGGTCCGCGGCCCGCCGGATCTCGGCGATGTCGATGCGGCGCATCTGCAGCATCGCCTGGGTGGCGCGCTGCGCCCGGCCGAAGTCGGGGTCGTTGAGCAGGCTTAGCATCTCGACGGGGACGACCTGCCAGGAGACGCCGAACCGGTCCTTGAGCCAGCCGCACATGCTCTCCTCGCCGCCGTCGGCGGTGAGCCGGTCCCAGTAGTGGTCGACCTCCTCCTGGTCGGCGCACATGATCTGGAAGGAGATCGCCTCGCTGAACGAGAACTGCGGCCCGCCGTTGAGGGCCGTGTACTCCTGCCCGTCGAGGGTGAAGTCGACGGTGAGGACGTCGCCCTCCTTCATCGGCGGCGGCATGTCGGGGCCGTAGCGGGTGACCTGCCCGATCGAGCTGTTCGGGAAGACCGAGGTGTAGAGCTGGGCGGCCTGCTCGGCCTGGCCGTCGAACCACAGGCACGGGATCTGCTTGGGCATCGGGTTCCTCCGCGGTCGGTGCTGCTCGTCATGAGGTAGACGCCGCGGCGGCGCGGAACTCATCGGGTGGTCGGCGCCCGCGGCGGTGTGCGGTCCCGGCTGACGCCCGCGGTGGTGTGCGGTCCCGGCGCGTCCCGGCCGGAGAGCGCGCCGGGACCGCACACCACCGGACGGCGGCGCCCGACCACCGGACGCGGCGCCCGGCTCCCGGGCGGCCGCGCACGGCTGCCCGCGCTCAGTGGCCGGAGCTGCCGGGGCTGGAGTGCCACAGCTTGCGCGGCGCCGCCGCGGCCCGGCGGGCCGCGGTCGCGGCGTCGTCCCCGGCCGGCTTGATGTCGGCGTAGGGCGACATCCGGAAGCCGGTCGGGTGGACCAGCACCGGCTTGACCACCACCGGCCGGGACCCGTGCGAGGCCGCCGCCCCGGTGATGGCCGCCTCCGTGTACTCCCCCGGCGCGGCCATGTGCTCGGCCACCGCGGCCGCGCCGCCGGCCTCCCAGGCCTCGTGCAGTGCGGGCAGCTCCCACGCCCCGGTGGCCCGCAGGGACACCCCCCGCGGGCCGGTGCGCCGCAGCACCCCGCGGATCACCAGCAGCCACGAGTGGAAGACCGTGGCGGCGTAGGGCCCCTGGGCGTCCTCGAAGAAGGTGGAGTCGGTGCACCCGGTGCCGTCGTCGAGGGTCACGAAGACCACCCGGCGGCCGGAGCGGATCGGCGGGGTCTGGGTCGCCACCTTGACGCCGGCGACGAGCACCTCCGCGCCGCTGCGGCAGCCGAGCAGCTCCCCCGCCGGGACCGCGCCGATCGCGGCGAGGAACGGCCGGTAGAAGTCGACGACGTGCCGGCTGGCGTCCAGCCCGAGCACCTCGAGCTCGGCCCGCACCAGCTCGGCGTCGGTGAACTCGGGCAGCCCGCTGCCCTCCGCCCAGCTCAGCCCGGCTCCGCCCGCCTCCTCGCCACCGTCCTCCTCGCCGGGGAGCTCCAGGCCCATGAGGTCGAGGCTGAGCTGCCCGTTCGAGCTCGCCCGCGCGCCGCTGCGGCTCCACCGGTCGAGCTCGCCGATCTGCAGCAGCAGGTCGCGCCGGGTGACCTGCCGGCGGCTGCGGGAGGGGCGGCCGGCCTCGCGGTCGCGGACCCCGAAGCCGTAGAGGGAGTCGAAGCCGCCGGCCAGCACCAGCCGCTCGACCACCGGCCGGGACACCGACGCCCGGTGCCAGAAGTCGGTCAGCGACCGGTAGGGCTGCCCCGCGACGACGCGGGCCACCTCCTCCTCGGCGATGCCCTTGACGTCGGCCAGCGACAGCCGGAGGCCGTAGCGGGACGGGTCGGCCATCGAGGCGGGCATCCACTCGGGCCGCTGCCAGGACGGTTCCTCGTCGCCGAGCCGCTCCACCCGGTAGGTGCCGGCCGAGGCGTTGACGTCGAGCCCGAGCACCCGGACGCCGAAGTTGCGGGCGTCGTCGAGGATCAGCCGCTTCGGGTACATGCCCGGGTCGTGGGTGAGCACCCCGGCCAGGAACGCCGCCGGGTGGTGCGCCTTGAGCCACGCCGACTGGTAGGTGGGCAGGGCGAAGGCCGCGGCGTGCGCCTTGCAGAACCCGAACGAGCCGAAGGCGACCAGCACCTCCCAGACCTGCTCGGCCACCTCCGGCGGATAGCCCTCGGCCAGCGCACGCGGGACGAACCAGGTGCGCACCTCGGGGTGGGCGTCCTTCTCCCCCAGGGCGCGGCGCACCTCGTCGGCCTCGGCGAGGGTGCAGCCGGTCATCCGGGACACGACCTGCAGCACCTGCTCGTGGAAGACCACGACGCCGGCGGTCTGCTCGAGCGCGAAGGCGAGGTCGGGGTGCGGGTAGACCGCCTCCCGCCAGCCGTTCCGGGCCATGAGGAACGGGGTCACCATGTCGCTCTTCACCGGCCCGGGCCGGAACAGCGAGATGTCGATGATGATGTCCTCGAACGTCTCCGGCCCGAACTTGCCGACCAGCTCGCGCTGGCCCGGCGACTCGATCTGGAACATGCCGAGGGTGCGGGTGCTGCGGATCAGCTCGAACGTCGTCGGGTCGTCACGCGGGACCGCGTCGATGTCGACGACCTCGCCGTCGACCCGGGCCACCTCGTCGAGGGCGTGGGCGATCGCCGACTGCATCCGGATGCCCAGCAGGTCGAGTTTGAGCAGTCCGAGCTCCTCGACGTCGTCCTTGTCGAACTGGCTCATCGGGTAGCCCAGGTAGCTGTTCTCCACCGGGGTGCGGTCGAGCAGCGTGGCGTCGGAGAGCAGCACCCCGCACGGGTGCAGCGCGATGTGCCGGGGCAGCCCGTCGAGGCGCGCGACGAGGTCGAACAGCAGGTCCAGGTCGCCGGTGCCGCCGGTTCGTTCGGACCCGAACCGGCTGGCCCGCAGCTCCGGCAGGTCCTTGAGGGCGGCGTGCACCTGGTTGGCCCGGATGTGCGGGAAGGCCTTGGCCACCGCGTCGATCTCGGCCGGGGGCAGCCCGAGCGCGGCGCCGACGTCGCGGATGGCGTGCCGCACCCGGTAGGTGTCCATCATCGAGATGCAGCTGACCCGATGGGCGCCGAAGCGCTCGATCACCGAGTCGTACACCTCCATCCGGCGCGCGGACTCCACGTCGATGTCGACGTCGGGGAGCTGGTGGCGCAGCGGGGAGAGGAAGCGCTCCATCAGCAGGCCGTAGCGGATCGGGTCGACGTCGGAGATGCCGAGCAGGTAGGTGACCAGGCTGCCCGCACCCGAGCCGCGCGCGGCCGCACGGACCCGCAGGCCCCTGATGAGGTCGACCACGTCGGCGACGGTGAGGAAGTAGGACGGGTAGCCGAGGGCGTCGATCACCTCGAGCTCCTCCTCGAGGCGCACCCGCACCCGCTCGGTGAGCGTCATCCCGCGCCGGCCCAGCCCCGCCTCGCAGCGGGCGCGCAGCACCTGCGACGGGCTCATCCCCTGCTCGGCCGGGGTGGTGACCACGTCGAGCTCGGGATAGCGCACCGTGCCGATGCCGAGGTCGGCCCGGACGTCGACGGCGCACTGCTCGGCCAGCCGGGCGGTGCGCTCGAGCAGCCGCAGCACCGCGTCGCGGTCGGGCCCGACGACGTCCTCGGCGACCTCGGCCATCTCCTTGCCCGACTTCAGGTACCCCTCGGCGGTGCGCCGGTCGACGTGCCGGGCGTCCAGTGGCACCAGCCGGCGTGCGGCGTCGAGGACGTCGGCGGTGGGGGCGTCGAGGGCGTCGACGTAGCGGACGGCGTTGGTGAGCACCACCGGCACGTCCTCCGCGGCCGCGAAGCGCAGCAGCGCCTGCGCCCGGGAGCGGTCGCCCCGGCCGCGGTGGTGGACCAGCTCGAGCACCAGGGAGCCGGGGCCGAAGACCGCGCGCCAGGCGGCCAGCCGGGCGGAGGCGACGTCAGCCCGGCCCGCGGTCAGCGCCCGGCCCACCGGGGAGTCCGGCCCCAGGAGGGCGACCAGCCCCGGCGCGTGCTCGGCGGCCAGCGCCAGCGAGCTCACCGGCTCGCCGCGCGTGCCGCGCAGGTGGGTGGCGCTGGTCAGCCGGCACAGCGACCGCCAGCCGGCGCCGTCCCGGGCGAGGAAGGTGACCCGGGGCAGCCGGGGGTCGACGCTGGCCCCACCCCGGGCCGGCACGCGGCGACCCGACCCGGCGCGGCCGGGCGCGCCGGGTGGCCCGTCCGGCCGGCGCGCACGCGTCCGCTCCGCGGAGTGCCCACCTCCCAGCACCGGCGCCAGGGCCGGCGGCACCGTGCTGTCGACCGCGGGCACGACGGCGAGGTCCACCCCGAAGACCGGCCGGACGTCGGCCGCCCGGCAGGCGAGGGCGAACTTGACCGCGCCGTAGAGCCCGTCGCGGTCGGTCAGCGCCAGGGCCTGCATGCCGTGCTCGGCAGCCCGGTTCACCAGGTCGGCCGGGTGGTTGGCCCCGTACTGCATGGAGTAGCCCGAGGCGACGTGGAGGTGGACGAAGGGGTCGGCCGTCACCGCCTGTTCCGGTGCTCGGAGCCGCCGACCACCCGCGGGCGGGCGCGCCGGGGCGCCTCAGGTTCCGGGTCGCTGCCCAGGCAGCTCTCGACCACGGTGAGGAAGGCCCGGACGTCGCGGACCAGGTCGTCGGCCTCGCGCTCGGTGACCGCCCGGGAGAGCCCGGCCTCCGCGGCCGCCCGCTTGGCGGCGCCGGCGGCGAAGAACGTGGCCCACTCCCCCAGCTCCGGCGCGACCTGGCCGAGCAGCACCCAGGCGCTGCGCGGCCGACGGCGCCCGGACTCCGGCCGCGTGCGGGCGGCCAGCACCGCCGCGGCGGCCCGCAACGCGCCGAGGTGCGCGGTGGCGTAGCGCTGCCGGGCGTCGGTGCTCGCCGCGGCCTCGGCCAGCGCTCGGGAGGCCTGGTCGAGCAGCTGCGTGGCCGCCGGCGGCAGTGGCGGGGGCAGGGGGAGCTGATCGGCCACGACGCGGACCGCGCCCATCAGTCGTGCACCCGCACGAGCGACCACCGGTTGGCCGTGGACTCCCAGCTGAGGTCGAAGACGCCGGCGAAGCTCATCCGCGACCGCCCGGCCCGGACCGCCTCGACCCGCCACACCTCACGCGTGGCGACCAGCTCGGCGGAGGCGCCGCCGGCCTCCTCGGGACCCCGCTGCCACCACGGTGCGGTCTCCACCCACGAGTCGAGCAGCTCTCCCACGACGTACCGCGACTGGCCCCGCCAGAACTGCGCCGGGCCGAGGGACCCCCGCTCGACCTGCACCTCTTCGCCGACCCGACCGCCGACCCCACCCAGCACCCGGCTCATGACAGACTCCCCACCGCTCTGCGCCGACCCGGCCGGCCCGCCCGCCACACCGGGTGGGGAAGGACCCGGGTGCGGCGGGAGGTCGACCGCTGTTCGAACGCGTGTTCGAACGAGGTCGAGTAGACCCGACCGCACCGACACTCGTCAAGCGGAGCGCGCGGGAGTGGGCGAGCCGGCGCGGCAGAGGGCCAGCGGTCGGCGGGAGCCGATGGGAGGATCAGCGCATGAGCCGACCCGAGCACCCGCGGGTGGCTGCCATCGCCCGCCTCCTGGCGGAGTCCGGAGCGGCCGGGGAGGTCCGCGCCCTTCCCGACAGCGCCCGCACCGCCGGCGCGGCCGCCGCGCAGCTCGGCGTCCCCGTCGGGGCGATCGCGAACAGCCTGGTGTTCGACGTCGCCGGTGCACCCCTGCTGGTCCTGACCAGCGGCGCGCACCGGGTCGACGTCGACCGGGTCGCCACCCTCCTCGGCGTCCCCGCGGTGCGCCCGGCCTCCCCCGACTTCGTCCGCCGGCACACCGGGCAGCCCATCGGCGGGGTGGCACCGATCGGGCACCCCGAGCCGATCGGCACGCTGGTCGACGTCGAGCTGGCCCGCCACGAGCGGGTCTGGGCCGCCGCAGGCCACCCGCACGCGGTCTTCCCCACCACCTACGAGGAGCTGCTGCGGTTGACCGGCGGCACCGCGGCCGAGGTCGGCACCGGCCCCGTCACCCCGGTGGAGGTGGGATCGCCGTGACCGGGCGCGCGCGGTCCCGCACGGGCGGACCACCCCCGGCTCCGGGGACGACGAGGGCCGAGGAGGAGGCACCGTGACCGGCACGACCCCCGCCACGCGGGTCACCGAGCTGCCCACCGGGTGGCTGCGCGACCACATGCACGAGGCCCTGGCCATCTACGGCGCGGCGATGGGCTACGCGCCGTCGGTCGTGGCCGGGCGCTACGGCTACGCCGTCCAGCACACCGAGCGCGCCGGGTTCCGGGCCGTCGGCGGCTTCGTCGCCACCCCGGAGGGCGAGCAGCTGGTCGGGTTCGGCTACGGCTACCTGGTCGCCCCCGGCCAGTGGTGGCACGACCAGGTGCGGGCGGCGCTGGACCGGCGGACCGCCAAGCGGTGGCTGCCCGGGGCCTTCGAGGTCTGCGAGCTGCACGTCCACCCCGACCACCAGAGCCGCGGGCTGGGCCGGCAGCTGCTGCACGCCCTGCTGGCCGACCTGCCCCACCCCGCGGCGCTGCTGTCCACCCCCGACAGCGACACCAAGGCCTTCCGGCTGTACCACGCCGACGGCTTCGTCGACCTGGCCCGCAACCACCACTTCCCCGGCGACTCCCGCCCGTTCGCGATCCTCGGCGCCCGCCTGCCGCTGCGACCCCCGCCCCCGCGCACCGACGCGCGGTGACCGACGGCGACACCCCCGTCGACGCCGTCGTCGTCGGCGCCGGGCACAACGGGCTGGTCGCGGCCTGCTACCTGGCCCGCGCCGGCCTGCGGGTCGAGGTCGTCGAGCGCGACGAGGTGCTCGGCGGGGCGGTCTCCACGGTGGAGCGGTGGCCCGGCGTCCGCGTCGACCGCGGCTCCAGCGCGCACGTGATCATCCGGCAGAGCGGCATCGTCGAGGAGCTGGACCTGGCCGCGCACGGCCTGCGCTACGTCGACTGCGACCCCTGGGGCTTCGCCCCCGCCCCGGTCCCCGGCGACCCCGGCCCGGACGGGCGCCCCCTGGTCTTCTCCGTCGACCTGGCGGCCACCTGCGCCTCGATCGCGGCGGCGTGCGGGCCCGACGACGCCGACGCCTACCGCCGCTTCGTCGAGGTCTGGGCACCCCGCAGCCGCGCGGTCGTGGCCTCCTTCGCACGGCGGCCCAGCCCCGCGGGCCTGCTCCGGTCGTTCTGGCCGCTGGGTGCCCCCACCCAGGGCCGGCCGCGCACCTCCGGTGGCGACCTCGCCGTGGACTTCCTGGGCTCGGGCGACGCGCTGCTCGACCGGTGGTTCCGCAGCGAGCGGCTCAAGGCGGCGCTGGCCTGGTTCGGCGCGCAGTCCGGCCCCCCGGTCAGCGAGCCGGGCACCGCGGCGATGGTCGCCTGGGCGACGCTGCTGCACGACGTCCCGCCCGGCCACCCGGTCGGCGGCTCCGGTGGGCTCACGCAGGCGCTGCGCCGGCGGCTGGAGGCCGACGGCGGGCGGGTCACCCTGGGCGACGGCGCGGCGCGGCTGCTCGTCGAGGGCGGCCGGGTCGCCGGCGTGCAGACGACGTCCGGACGGTGCGTCCGCGCCCCGGTCGTGGTCGCCGCGTGTCACGTGCTGGAGACCCGCGACCTGGCCGGCGGGTCCGCCCCGCCCGCGCTCGCCGACGCCGACCCGCCGCTGGGCAACGGCTTCGGCCTGGTGGTGCGCGCCCTCACCGACGCCCCGCCGGCCTATCCGGGCGTCGCGGCCGCCGAGGCGCTCGGCGGCCTCCAGTTGCTGTGCACCGACCGCGCGCAGCTGGCTGCCGCCGCCGGCGACTGGCGGGCCGGCCGGCTGCCCCGGGAGCCGGTGCCGCTGGCGATGTGCTTCTCCGCCACAGACGACACCCTCGCCCCGCCCGGCCGGCACGTGGTCACCGTCTGGGGGCAGTGGTACCCCTACGCGCTCGCCGACGGCGCCGACTGGGACTCCCTGGCCGAGTCGGAGGCCGCCCGGCTGGTCGCGTCCGTCGACCGCTTCGCCCCCGGCTTCGCCGCCTCGGTACAGCGGCTGTACGTCCAGACGCCGGTGCTGCTGGAACGGGAACTGTCCCTGCTGCGTGGCAACGTCATGCACGTGGAGATGGGGCTGGCCAGCATGTTCGGCTTCCGCCCCACCCCCGCCCTGTCCGCCCACCGCGTCCCGGGGCTACCGGGCCTGTACCTGGCGGGCGCCTCGACCCACCCGGGCGGCGGCGTCTCGGGCAACTCCGGGCGGACGGCGGCGCGGGTGGTCCTCGCCGACCGCGGGCGAGCGGCCCGCGGCCGGGCGGCACTGACCC
This sequence comes from Geodermatophilus sp. SYSU D00697, assembly GCF_054050175.1. NCBI lineage: Bacteria > Bacillati > Actinomycetota > Actinomycetes > Geodermatophilales > Geodermatophilaceae > Geodermatophilus > Geodermatophilus sp. SYSU D00697. The sequence goes on along the minus strand of NZ_JBJGYV010000032.1, from coordinate 14,075 downwards.
GCGCGGCCGGCCGGCTGCGGAGCCGCCGGTGACCGGGCCTGCGCTGACGCGGTCGCGCGGCACGGCGGCGGTCCTGCCGTGGGCGCTGGCCGGGCTGCTCGTCCTCGTCGCGATCGCCTACCCGCTGACCGACGGCGGCGCGCGGAACACCGTCAGCTGGACCATCGTGCTGCTGGGCGCGGCCCTCTCGGTGGGCCACGCCGCGGCCAGCCGGGGGACGCGGGCCGGCGCCGCGGTCCTGCTGCTGGTCGGCGTCACGGCGGTGGTGTTCGAGGCGGTCGGGCTGGCCACCGGCGTCCCCTACGGGCAGTACACCTACAGCGACGACCTCGGCCCGACGCTGCTCGGCGTCCCGTTCCTGGTCCCGCTGGCCTGGCTCATGATGGCCTGGCCCAGCTGGCTGCTGGCCCGCCGGCTGACCGCCGGGGTCCGGCCGCCGCGGCGCCGTCCGGCCCGCGTGGCGGTCGCCGCCGCCGTCTTCGCCGGCTGGGACGTCGTGCTCGACCCGCAGATGGTCCAGGCCGGGTACTGGACGTGGGCGCACCCGCGGCCGTCCCTGCCCGGCATCGACACGGTGCCGCTGACCAACCTGGCCGGCTGGCTGCTGGCCGGCCTGGTGCTGATGACGATGCTGGACCTGCTGGTCTCCGGCGCGCCGGCGCGGATCGGCGACGGCGCCCCGCTGCTGGCCCTGGCCTGGATGACCCTGGGCGGCGCGCTGGCCCACGCCGGCTGGCTGGACCTGCCCGGGTCGGCGGCGTGGGGGGTCGTCCTCGCCGTCCCGGTGCTGGCCACCCTGGCGGTGCAGGCCCGGCGGGCGCGGTCGCGGTGAGCGGCCCGGGAGTGCGCGCCCTCTCCGGGGTGGCGGTCGCCGAGGCGCTGCACGCGGCCCTCAACGCGGCGCTGCTGCATCGGCCGCCGTCCTCCCCGCCCCCGGTGCGCCGCCCGGTCACCGTGGTCCTGCCGGTCCGCGACGAGGAGGCGCAGGTCGGCGGCTGCCTGGCCGCGGTCCTGGCCCAGGAGGGCGTGCCCGACCTGCGGGTGGTCGTCGTCGACGACGGCTCGACCGACGGGACGGCCGCGGTGGTCCGGTCGGTGCCCGATCCCCGCGTCCGGCTGGTCCCCGCCCCGGAGCCGCCGCCGGACTGGCTGGGCAAGCCGCACGCGTGCGCGGTCGGTGCCGCGGCCGTGGGCGGGTGCGATGGCGACACCGACGACGTGCTGGTCTTCCTCGACGCCGACGTCCGGCTGTTCCCGGACGCGCTCGCCTCGGCGGTGGCCCTGCTCGACGCCGCCGGCCTGGACCTCGTGTCCCCCTGGCCGCGTCCGGTGACGGGGACCGCGGCCGAACGGCTGGTGCAACCGCTGGGTCCGTGGCTGTGGATGACGACGCTGCCGGTGCGGCTGGCCGAGCGCTCGCCGCGCCCGTCGCTGGCGGCGGCCAACGGCCAGTTCCTCGTCCTGCGGCGGACGGCGTACGAGCGGGCCGGCGGGCACGGCGCCGTGCGCGGCGAGGTCATCGAGGACGTCGCGCTCGCCCGGGCGGTCAAGCGGACCGGCGGGCGGACGGCGCCCGTCGACGGGTCCCGGCTGGCCGCCTGCCGCATGTACGAGGGCTGGTCCGCGCTGCGGGCGGGCTACGACAAGTCGCTGTGGGCCTCGGTCGGCGGGTCGCCGGGGGCGAGCGCGGTGGCCGCGGCCGGCCTGACCGCGGTCGCCGTGCTGCCGGCCCTGGCCGCCCTGCGCGGCTCCCGCGCGGGCCTGCTGGGCTACGCGGCCGGCGTCGCGGGGCGGGCGGTGTCGGCCGCGGTCACCGGCAGCCGGGTGTGGCCGGACTCGCTGGCCCACCCGGTGTCGGTGCTGCTGTTCGACGCCCTGATGGCCTCGTCGCTCGCCGCCCGACGGCGCGGGACGCTCGCCTGGCGCGGCCGCCGCCTGCCCTCCTGATCCCCGCTCGGCCGACCGACCGGTGCTCGGCGAGGATGGCCGGGTGACCAGCCCGGATGCCCGCGTCCCGTTCGACCCGGCCGCCATGGACAGCGGCGCCTTCTACCGGGTGCTCAACTCGGTGGTGGTGCCCCGGCCGATCGCCTGGGTGACCAGCCGCTCGGCCGAGGGCGTGGTGAACCTGGCGCCGCACTCCTTCTACACCGTCGCCTGCGTGGACCCGCCGGTCGTGCAGTTCACCTCGGTCGGCCGCAAGGACTCGCTGCGCAACGTCGAGGCCACCGGCGAGTTCACCGTCAGCCTGACCCCGGAGGAGCTGTTCGAGCAGGTGAACGCCACCGGGACGGACTTCCCGCACGGGGTGAGCGAGGCCGAGGAGTGCGGCGTCCGGCTCGAGCCCGGGGAGCGGGTCTCGGTGCCCCGGGTGGCGGAGTCCCCCGTGGCGGTGGAGTGCACGCTGCACTCGACGCTGCGGCTGGGCGACAGCACCGTCGTCTTCGGCCGGGTGCAGCTGATCAGCGTGCGGGAGAGCGCGGTCCGCGACGGGCGACCGCGGATCGAGGAGCTCAGGCCGCTGGCCCGGCTCGGCGGCAACGAGTGGTCGACCATCGGCGAGGTCAAGGAGATCCGGCGGATCGCCTACCGCCGGTGGGCCGAGGACCCCACGATCGGCGAACAGCTCCGGGAGGGCTGAGGGGGAGGGCCACGGCGGTCCACGCCCGGTCCGACGGGCGGCGCCGGCGCGCCCGATGAGGGACCAAAGGCCCTTGGATCGTACACAGCAGACGGATGAGCATCCTGTCTCATCCGAGACGATCCGGTCTCGCGTCGGGTGAGACGAGCCCGGGAGGAAGCGATGAGCTGGTTCCGGACCGCCGTGGTGGGTGTCGTCGTCGCGACAGCAGTGCTCCTCAACCCCGGGGCGGCGGCTGCGAACAGCAGCGACGCCGCGCCGCAGCACTGCGAGCAGATGTGGATCTGGTGGATCCCCTTGCCGTGCCTGTAGCCGGGCCTGCGGACCGGGCTCGACGGGCTCCCCGGCCGGGACACGGGGCGGCTCGGGGGCGGTACCGGCATCCGGTGCCGGTGCGGTCCCGGAGGACCGCGGTGTCAGGGCAGGTGGGCGGCGACCTCGTCGGCGGCGTCGGCCCCGAAGGCGTCGGCGAACCGCTCGAGGAAGGGCTGCCGCTGCAGGGAGTACTCCTGCGTGCCGATGACCTCGACCGCCTCGGTGGCCACCGCCGAGCCGAGCTGGGTGGCCCGCTCCAGGCCCAGCCCCCACATCCGGCCGGCGATGAACCCGGCCCGCAGCGCGTCGCCGCCGCCGGTCGGCTCGACCGGCTTGGTCTCGGGCACGGCGATCACCGAGATGGGGTCGCTGTCGACCTGCCGCACCAGCACGCCCTCGGCGGCCCGGGTCGTCACCCACACCCCCACGCGGGCGAGCACCTCCTCGGCGGTCCAGCCGGTCTTCTGCAGCAGCAGCGCCGCCTCGTACTCGTTGGTGAACAGCAGCTCGGCGCCGTCCACCAGCTCGCGGATCATCTCGCCGTCGGCCCAGGCCAGCTGCTGGCTCGGGTCGGCGGCGAAGGGGAAGCCGCGGTCGCGGCACTCCTGGGTGTGGCGCACCATCGCGGTCGGGTCGTTGGGGCCGACGACGACGAGGTCCGGCGTCCCCACCCGGGAGGCGACCGGGCCCAGCTCGATGGACGACGCCTCGCTCATCGCACCCGAGTAGAACGACGCGATCTGGTTGTTCACCGCGTCGGTGGTGCAGACGAACCGTGCGGTGTGCTTGAGCTCGGACCAGTGCACGCTGGCGGTGTCCACCCCGTGCCGCGCCAGCCAGGCGTCGTAGTCGGCGAAGTCGCTGCCGACGGCGCCCACCAGCACCGGCCCCACGCCGAGCAGGCCCAGGCCGTAGGCCATGTTCGCGCCGGCCCCGCCCCGGTGCTGCACCAGGTCGTCGACGAGGAAGGACAGCGAGACGTTCTCCAGCTGCCCCTCGACGAACTGCTCGGTGAACTTCCCGGGGAAGGTCATCAGGTGGTCGGTGGCGATGGAGCCGGTGACGACGACGGGCACGGGGGTCGCTCCCTCGGAGGCGGTGGCGGCCCGCGCGAGTCGGGTCCGGGCTGGGCAGGACAACCTTAGGTGGCCGCCCGCGGCTGCGCCGGTCAGTCCGCCAGCGCCCGGTGCAGGGAGGACGCCAGCTGTCCCACGCCGACCACCCCGAGCAGGCAGCCGACGGCCGTGCCGGCGGTGACCACCGGGGCCGCGGCGACCAGGCCGGACAGCACTCCCGCGCCCCCGAGGGTGAAACCGGTCATCGCCACCCGCGTCGGCCGCTCCCAGACCGAGATCGTCCCGGTCTCGGCCACGCCCGCCTGCCCGGCGCGGGCGCGCAGGTAGTCCGGGAGCCAGCACAGTCCGCCGAACGCCGCGGCCAGCCAGCCGGGGGCTCCGGCCACCCAGAGCGCCGCGGCGAAGGCGGCCTCGCTGAGCCGGTCGACGGCCGAGTCGAGCACGAAGCCGCGGCGGGAGGCGCGGCCGGTGCTGATCGCCAGCGCGCCGTCCACCGAGTCCAGGACGGCCGAGACGCCGACCAGCGGTCCGGCCAGGACCAGCCACGGACCGCCGGCCGCCGCCGGGACGACCGCGGCGACCGCCACCGCCAGCCCGAGCGCGGTGGCCACGACCGGGGGCAGCCCGGCCAGCGGACGGGCGATCGCGTAGGCGGCCGACAGCCAGCCGCGGACCAGCCGGCTCTGCGCGGGATCGGTCCCGCCGTGCCAGGCCGACCAGGCGGCCAGGTACTCCTCGCGGCTCAGCACGCCCGCAGTCCACCAGGACGGCACGAGCCCGGCGAGAGCAGGGACAGTGGGAGGGTGCTCGCCGGTCTCTCCCCCGCCCGGCGCCGCCTCGTCCTGGCGGTGCTGGCCCTCGTCGTCGTCGCCGCCCTCGCCGCCGGCGTGACCCTGCTGGTGGGCCGGTCGTCGGGAGCCGCGGACGGGCCGGTGTCCCAGGAGGAGCCGGGCCCGGTGCTGCTGGTCCCCGGCTACGGCGGGTCCACCGCGTCGCTGCAGCCCCTGGCCGACCGGCTCACCGCGGAGGGCCGCGACGCCACCGTCGTCGCCGTGCCCGGGGACGGCACCGGCGACCTCACCGCCTCCGCCGACGTCCTGGGCGAGACGGCCGACGCCGCGCTGGAGCGCACCGGCGCGGACAGCGTCGACGTCGTCGGCTACTCGGCGGGCGGGGTGATCGCGCGGCTCTGGGTGGCCGACGGGGGCGCGGACGTGGCCCGCCGGGTGGTCACCCTCGGCTCACCGCACCACGGCACCACCCTCGCCGACCTGGCCCGGTCGATCGCGCCGTCCCAGTGCCCGGTGGGCTGCCAGCAGATGTCGACCGGGAGCGAGCTGATCGCGCAGCTCAACGCCGGGGACGAGACCCCGGAGGGCCCGACCTGGGTCTCCATCTGGACCGCGCAGGACGAGACGGTCACCCCGCCGGACTCCGCCCGCCTCGAGGGCGCGGTGAACCTGCCGGTGCAGTCGGTGTGCCCCGACGCCCGGCTCGGCCACGGCGACCTGCCGCGGGACCCGCTCGTGCAGGCGATGGTCCTCGCCGAGCTGGCGCCCGGGGACCCGGTCGCGCTCGGCCCGGACGACTGCGCCCCCCTCGGCGGGGGATGAGCGGAGGAGATCCGTGCGCGTGAGCCGGACGGATGCCCTCGGCCTCAGCTGGTGACGTCCTTGGTGGTGAAGTTGGCCCACGCCGCAGCGAGCAGCACGCCGACGTAGACGCCCTGCAGCGTGAGGCCCCGGACGACGTCCCGCCACAGGATCGGGTCGCGGAAGAGGTCGACGAACGCCAGCCAGTAGCGCGTGGGCAGGTAGGGCGCGATCGGCGAGGCCGCGTCGAGGGTGAACAGCAGCGAGGAGGCGACCAGCACGGCCAGGGCGCCGAGGGCGGCGGCCAGCGGCGAGTCGGTCAGCGTGGAGAAGAACAGCCCGAACGCGGCGACCCCGAGCATCGAGACGGTGACGTAGCCGATGGCCATCCCGCTCCGGCCGAGCAGCTCCTCCTCGGACAGCGACGTGCCCGACACCGACGTCCCCCCGGCCGGCTGGGCGTCGAACAGCGTCGCCCCGACGACGTAGCCGACGGCCGCCACCACCAGCACGGTCACGAGGACGAAGGCGATCACCGCGACCAGCTTGGCGACCAGCAGCCGGGTGCGGCCGGCCGGGCGGGCGAGCAGGTAGCGCAGCGTCCCGGCCTGCGCCTCACCGGCGACCGAGTCCCCGGCGACGACGGCCACGGCGATCGGGAGGAACAGCGGCAGCACGATCGCCAGCGCGGCGAGGGGGAACAACGTCCCGTTGGTCAGGACGGCGGACAGGAACGGCGGCCCCTCGCCCGGCCGGGGCGCGAGGTCGGTGAGCACCAGCAGCACCGCCACCAGCACCGGCAGCGCGTTGAGGACGGCGATCGTCGTCCAGGTCCGCGGTCGCCGGAACAGCTTGCGCAGCTCGACGAGGATCACCGCGCCGCCTCCACCCGGTCGGGGCTGGCCCCCGCCGCGGCGAGGACCACCTCCTCCAGCGTGGGGCGGTCCAGCGCGAGGCCGGTCACGGGCACGCCCGCGCCGACCAGCTGCGCGTTGACCTCGGCGGGGTCCTCGCCCCGGACGACGACCCGCGTCCCGTCGACGGCCAGCACCCGCCCGTCGAGCAGCGCCCGCACCCGCTCCGGAGCCGGGGTGTGGACCACGGTCGCCCCGGTGGGTGCGGTCAGGGTCGCCAGGTCGTCCTGCAGCACGACGCGCCCCCGGTCGAGGACGCCGACCCGGGTGCACAGCTGCTCGACCTCGGCCAGCAGGTGGCTGGAGAGGAACACCGTCGTCCCGCCGCGGTGCAGGTCCAGCAGCAGCTCGCGGATCTCGGAGATGCCCTGCGGGTCCAGGCCGTTGGTGGGCTCGTCGAGGACCAGCAGCTCCGGCCGCCGCAGCAGGGCGCCGGCCAGCCCGAGCCGCTGGCGCATGCCCAGCGAGTAGGCCTTGACCGGCCGCCGGTCGACGCCGGCCAGGCCGACCTGCTCGAGCACCTCCTCGATCCGGCGGCGGCGGGTGCGCCGGGACCCGCCGGGACCCGCGGCGTCGAGCAGCGCGAGGTTGGCCCGGCCGGAGAGGTGCCCGTGGTGGGCCGGCCCCTCGATGAGGGCGCCCACCCGCGGCAGCACCCGCCGGGCGGCGCGCGGCATCCGCTGCCCGAGCAGTTCCACGTTGCCGCTGGTGGGCAGCACCAGGCCCAGCAGCATCCGGACCGTGGTGGTCTTCCCCGAGCCGTTCGCGCCGAGGAAGCCGTAGACGTCCCCCTCCTGCACGTCCAGGTCGATGCCGTCGACCGCGCGGACCCGGCCGTAGCGCTTGACCAGCCCCCGCGTGCGGATCACCACGGTCACGGCTGCGCTCCCCCGGGGAGCTGCCGGGCGGCCTCGGCGAGGGCGTCGAGGGTCACCGTCCCGGTGAGGACGTGGGCGCCGCGTCCGGGCGCGTCGACCAGCATCAGCCCCAGCGGGCCGGCGGCCACCCGCAGGCCCAGCTCGTCGACCACGGCGTCCGGGCTGACCCGCAGGGCCTGCCGGAGGCCGGCGGCCAGCCGCGGCGGGACCGGCGCGACCGCCAGCAGCGTCACGCCGCGGCCGTACACCCCCACCGCCGCCGGCACCCCCTCCAGGGAGCGGCGGGGCAGCCCGGCCAGCGCCGGCGGCAGCGGCCCGGTCGGCGTCCGCCGGCCCGCCTCGCGGATCAGCTCGTCGGTGTCCGGCGCCTCGGCCACCGTGGCGCCCGGCGGCGGGGTGAAGGCCACCACCGACGCCGGGGGCACGGTGAGGTCCAGGTCGAGGAAGCGGGTGTCCAGGGCCGGGTCGCTCGCGCCCTCGGCGAAGACCTCGACCTGCAGGGGCAGACCGCTGGCCGGGTCGACCCAGACGTCGACCCGGCCGACCGACGACGCGGCGTCCGCGGGGACCAGCCGCAGGCCGAGGGCGTCCCGGCCGGCGACTCGGCGTGCGCCGGCGCGGGACACCTCCTCGTCGGTGGCCTCCGACAGCAGCCGCCGGCCCAGCGGCGCCGGCAGCAGGTCCGGCGGGGTGGGCAGCGTGAGGGACGACGGCTCGCCGCGGGTGGCGGTCGCGGACTCGTACTCCCAGGTCCAGGTGCCGCAGGGCGCGCGGTACACCCCGGTCTCCCCGGCGGCGGTGACGACGTCGACCCGGTGCTCCTCGGGTCCGCGCCACCAGGCCCGCATGGTCGTGCGGTCGCTGAACAGGTCGGCCACGGCGGGGAGCACCTCGGAGACCGGCAGCGCCAGCCCGCCCGCGGAGACCGCGTAGCCCGAGAACCCGACGCCGGCGCTGGCCAGCACCGCGGCGCGCAGGTCGGCCGCCGGCACGTCGGCGTCGTCCGCCGGCAGCGCCCCGACGATCGACGGCAGCGCGACCAGGCCGGCGACGAGCACCGCGACCGCCGTCCAGCGCCGCATCGCCCCGTGCGCGCGTGCGGTCATGCGGTAACGGTACGTGCGCGTCTCCCCTACCGCGGCCCCGTCGCGGTGCGGCCGGGCTACCGGACGCCGTCCCAGAGCGCGCGCTGCTCCGGCCGGGGGTCGGGGACCACCGCGGTGAGCTCACCGAAGGCCTGCACCGGGCGGGTGGTCAGGTCGTACGCGGGCCAGCCCGGGTCCCCGGTGCGCACGAACGCCACCCACGCGGCGTGCACGGCGTCGGCCAGGTGCTGCGGTGCCGCGGGCCCGGCCAGCGGCTCCACGCCGTCGGTGGCCAGGGTGTCGAAGACGAAGGCGATCTCCAGCGCGTGACAGGCCGCGAGCCGCCCGCCGAACTGGGGGCTGGGCCAGGTGAACTCGTACACGAAAGTCCGGCCGGGCCCGCCGGCCCGCGCCTCGGCGAGCCGGACCGCCGGGATCCGGAAGAACCAGTCGGTGGCGGCCTTGACCAGCAGGTCGCCGGGCGTGGCCGTGAGGGCACCGGCCCGGTAGACGTCGAGCGCCGCGTCCACCGGCAGCCCGTAGCCGCTCAGCAGCAGCCGCAGCAGGTCCTCGGTCACCAGGTCGACGAACCCGTTGGGGACGAGGAAGAGGGCGTGCTCGTCGGTGTTGGAGCCCACCAGCAGGTCGACGCGGGCGCCTGCACCGGCGGCGACCGCCTCGACGGGCAGGGACGGGAGGACCTCGCCGTCGACCACCGGCTCGAAGACCATCGAGTTCAGCGTGATCTCGCCCCAGCGCGCCGGGTCGGGCGCCACGGCGGCCTCCTGCGACAGCGTCTGCTGGGCCGCCAGCAGGTCCGGGATCGGCACCGCGGCCAGCGCCTCCCGGGTCAGCGGCAGGCCGAGCCGCTCGGCCAGGTAGCCGGCCACCCGGCGCGCCGTCCCCGCGGACAGGGCGTGGTGGCCGGCGCCGCTCTGCGCCACCGCGCGGCGGAACAGCCCCGCGGCGCGGGGCATCGACAGCAGCGACGTCACGCTCATCGCCCCCGCGGACTCCCCGGCGACGGTCACCTGGTCCGGGTCGCCACCGAACGCCGCGATGTTGTCGCGCACCCACTCCAGGGCCGCGACCTGGTCCAGCAGCCCGCGGTTGGCCGGGCCGCCGTCGTCGAAGTGCAGGAAACCGTCGACGCCGAGCCGGTAGTTGATCGTCACGCAGACGACGCCGTCCCGGGCGAACGCGGTGCCGTCGTACTGCGGCACCGCCCCCGAGCCGTTGACGAAGGCACCGCCGTGGATCCACACCAGCACCGGCAGGCCGCCGGCGCCGGGGTCCGGCGTCCAGACGTTGAGGTTGAGCACGTCCTCACCCGGCACCACCGGCTCGGGCAGCAGCAGGTCGACCGGCGCGGGATAGGGCGGCTTCGGCGCCGTCGGGCCGTAGGCGGTGCAGTCGCGGACGCCCTCCCAGGGCGGCGCCGGCACCGGCGCGGCGAACCGCAGGTCGCCGAACGGCGGCGCGGCGTACGGGATGCCCTTGAAGGCGACGACCGGGCCGCTGGCCGTGCCGCGGACCGTTCCTGACGTGGTGGTGACCTCGAGCTGCACCTTCCGAGGTCTAACGGACCGGCGTCCCGGCGGCGACCCGAGCCCGGGCGGCCGGTCGTGGTCGCTGAGCGGATCCGGCCGACCATCGGATCCGAGCGCGGCAGCTCGACCGGCCGGGAGGCGTTCCCGCGGGGACGCCCTCGGAACACCTCGACGCTGGGCGTCGTGTCCGGGAGCGAGGGCTCCGTCCGGCCACGGTGGGCGGCGCAGGAGCACCGCCGCGGCAACTCGTGCTCTGAGTGCGCCGCGCACGCAGAGCACGACCGTGCCGGAACGCCGTCCCGGAGTCCGGCGCGCACGTCACGTATGCACCGACCGACGTATGCACCGACCGCATCGGCGGGTAGTGCGCCTGGCATGGCACCTCCGATGAGCGACGCGGTCGTCGTCGACGTCCTGCGCCGGGTCGACCGGCTGACCGCTCCGCTGGTCCGCCGCCTGGGGCGGCCGCCGGCGCTGTCCCCGGCGGCTCGCGACCGGTGGTGGGCCGACCGGGCCTCCCGCGTCGCCGCCGGGGTCAGTGCCGCGCCGCGCTTCGCCGGCAAGCTCGCCGACCTCCTGCCGCTGCAGAACACCGTCGGGGCGGCCGTGCAGGCCCTCGTCGTCGGCGGGGTGGCGACCGAGCACGGGGTGACCGACCCCGCCGAGCGGGTGTCGCTGCTGGCCTCCGTGCTGCTCGGCCGCGACCTGCCCACCGAGCGGGTCCGGCCGCTGCTGGCGCGGGCGCGGGGCACCTACCGCGAGGAGGCGTTCGGCGCGCGCGAGGAGCGCGCCGGCGTCCTGGGCAACCTCCGCACGCTGTGGCGGGTCGCCCGCCTGCTCGGCCGCATCGACGACACCCTCGACGCCCGTCCGAAGGGCAAGCTGCGGCACCGGTTCCTCGCCAACCTGCCGGTGGTCGGCGTGTTCGGCGGGTACGCGGCCGAGCGGGAGGCGCTGCGCCGGGCGGCGGGTGCGGCCGCCGCGGCCCTGGAGCCCGAGCCGGCCCGGCTCAGCGAGTAGCGCCGACCGCGGTCAGGTTGGCGTGCACCTCGCGGGTCGCCGTGGACCGGTTCATGGTGATGAAGTGGATGCCGGGCACCCCCTCGTCGAGCAGCGTCCGGCACAGCTCGGTGGCCACCTCGACGCCGTAGGCGCGGACGGCGGCCTTGTCCTCGGGGCGGTCGCCGTCGAGCTCGGCGAAGCGGGTGGCCAGCTCCTCGGGGAAGGCCTGGCCCGACAGCTGGACGATGCGGGCGATCTGCCGGGCGTTGGTCACGGGCATGACCCCCGCGATGACCGGCACGTCGCACCCGCGGGCGGCGACCCGGTCGCGCAGCCGCAGGTAGTCCTCGGGTCGGAAGAACATCTGGGTGATCGCGAAGTCGGCCCCGGCGCGGCACTTGCGGACGAACATCTCGACGTCGGTCTCGAAGTCCGGCGAGCGCGGGTGCCGCTCGGGGAAGGCCGCCACCCCGACGCAGAAGTCGCCCATCGACCGGATGAGCCCCACCAGCTCCGCGGCGTAGGTCAGCCCCTGCGGGTGCGCGACCCACTCCGCCTGCGGGTCGGCGCCGGGCGGGTCGCCGCGCAGCGCGAGCAGGTTGCGCACGCCGGCGGCGGCCAGTCGGCTCACCACGTGCCGCAGCTCGGCGACGCTGTGGTCGACGGCGGTCAGGTGCGCCAGCGGGGTCATGGTGGTCTCGGTGGCGATCCGCTCGGTGACCGAGACCGTGCCCTCGCGGGTCGAGCCGCCGGCGCCGTAGGTGACCGACACGAACGACGGCTGCAGTCGCTCGAGCTGCCGCAGCGCCGTCCACAGCTGGTCGGCGCCCTCGGGGGTCTTGGGCGGGAAGAACTCGAACGACCACGTCGGCCGTGCGGTGGCGAGCAGGTCTCGCACGGTGCGGGTCATGGGGACCGAGGATACGGACGCGGATCCCGCGTCGGTCTGCATCCGCCCGGTGTCGTCCGGGCGAAGAGGGCGTGGCAGGCGCCCACGCCCGGATCGAGGAGGCTGGTCCGTTGACGCTGGTACAGCACCCCCCGCCGCCCGCGCAGGCCGCCGCGAGGGCAGGGGATACTTGGGCGATGATCGCCGGGGCGCGCAGGCGCGAGTCGACCGCCCTCCCCCCGGCCCCGTCGCCGGCCGCCGCGGAGCTCGGCCGTGTCCGCGACGCGGTCTGGACCGCGCTCGCGGGTTTCCTCGACGTCCAGCGGGAGACGCTGGCCGCGATGGACCCGGCGCTGGTGACCGTCGCGGACGAGGTCCGGGCCGTGGCCGACGGCGGCAAGCGGCTGCGCCCGCTGTTCGCCTACTGGGGCTGGCGCGGGGTCCGCGCCGAGGGCCCGGCCGAGGACGACGCCGCGGTGCTGCGGGCGGTCGCCGCGCTGGAGTTCGTGCACGCCAGCGCCCTGGTGCACGACGACGTCATGGACGGCGCCCTGACCCGCCGGGGCCGCCCGGCCACCCACGTCGGCTTCGCCACCCGGCACGGCGAGGGCCGGCTGACCGGTGACGGCGAGGCGTTCGGGGTCGGCGCCGCGATCCTCGTCGGCGACCTGGCGCTGGTGTGGTCCGACGAGCTGCTGCGCCGCTCGGGCCTCTCCCCCGCCGCGCTCGGCCGGGCCCGGGCCGTCTGGGACACGATGCGCACCGAGGTCACCGCCGGCCAGTACCTGGACCTGTTGCGCGCCGCCGGGGGGCTGCCGGGCGCGCAGGGGGCGCTCACCGTCGCCCGGTACAAGAGCGCCGGCTACACCGTGCAGCGGCCGCTGCAGCTGGGCGCGGCCATCGCCGGCGCCGAGGCGTGGGCCGCCGACGTCTACACCGCCATCGGGCTGCCGCTCGGCGAGGCGTTCCAGCTGCGCGACGACGTCCTCGGGGTGTTCGGCGACCCGGCGGTGACCGGCAAGTCGGCCGACGACGACCTGCGCGAGGGCAAGCAGACGCTGCTGGTGGCGCTGACCGAGGAGGCCACGGACGCCGAGGGACGCCGGCTGCTGGCCGAGCTGCTCGGCAACCCCGACGCCACCCCCGCCGACTTCGACGCGCTCCGCGACCTGATGGAGGTCACCGGCGCCCGCGCGCAGGTCGAGGAGCGCATCGCCGACCGCACGGCGCTGGCCCGGACGGCGATCGCCGAGGCCCCGCTGGCCGAGGACGCCCGCGCCGCGCTGGACGCGCTCGCGGTGGCCGCGACCAGCCGCACCGCCTGATGGTCCGCACCGTCCCCGGGCCGACCGACCGCGTGGTCGTCGTCGGCGCCGGCCTGGCCGGGCTGTCGGCGGCGCTGCGGCTGCGCGGCGCCGGCCGCGAGGTCACCGTGGTCGAGCGCGGGCCCGGCCCCGGCGGCCGGGCGGGGCGGGTCGAGGAGCGCGGCTACGCCCTGGACACCGGCCCCTCGGTGTTCACCGCGCCGGAGCTGGTCGCCGACACCCTCGCCGCGGTCGGCGAGAAGCTCGACGACCGGCTGACCCTGGTGCCGCTGGAGACGACCTACCGGGCGCAGTTCGCCGACGGCTCGCACCTGGACGTGCACGCCGACGTCGACGCCTTCGCCGCGGAGGTCGAGGCGCTGTGCGGGCCGGCCGAGGCCGCCGCGCTGCGCCGCTACCTCGCCGACCTGGCCACCCTCTACCGGCTGCAGCTGGACACCTTCATCGACCGCAACCTCGACACCCCGCTGGACCTGCTCGGGCCCGAGCTGGTCGCCCTCGTCCGGCGGGGCGGCTTCGGCCGGCTGTCCACCCACGTCGCCCGGTTCTTCACCGACGACCGGCTGCGCCGGCTGTTCAGCTTCCAGGCCCTGTACGCGGGGGTCAGCCCGTACCGGGCGATCGCCGCCTACGCGGTCATCGCGCAGCTGGACATCGGCGCCGGCGTGTGGCACCCGGTGGGCGGGATCGCCGCCGTCCCCCGGGCCCTGGGGGGGGGCGCGGGCGCCGCCGGGGGCGCCCTACGCTACCGCACGGCCCGCGCCCCCCGCGTCCGCTCCCCGCGCCGGGGGACCGGCGTGGTTGTGGA